>JAKAAZ010000132.1 GCA_021802085.1 Acidobacteriota bacterium | reverse complement strand
AGTCTGTCGGGCATAAGGGTTTGAGATTTTGTAACCAACATAGAATCAACAACATACCAAACATGGTAGATTTTGTAGGTTGTTGATTTTAAAGGGTATGAAATCTATGCCCGACAGGCTCCTAGAGGCGGAGAATTCTAAACGGCGGCGGCGCGGGCGAATGAGCTTCCAGGGCCGCAGGAGCATTCCTGGTGAAGCGAGGAGTGGTGGCGGGGCCTCTTGTGAATGGAACGGCTGCCTGGGTTGCGTTGCTGCCGGCAGGAGCAGGAAAAACTCCGGGGCCGTCAGGCCCTTGCCGTATGCGGAGCGGAAAACGCTCCGTCGTCAGGCCCGCTCTGGTTGCAGTTCCATCTGGCCGCCAGCCCGGGCCGCGGCATCGGCAAGAGTCCGGTGATGAATGGTAAACAAGGCCAGTTCCAGGCGATCGGAAACGCCGGTTTTGTCATAGACATTGCGCAGATAATTCTTGATGACCTGTTCGGTGGTGCCGAGGTGTCTGGCAATTTCCTTGTTCTTATAGCCCTGGACGATAAGGGCGACGATCTTGATTTCCTTGGGGGTCAGGCGATCGCGCACGCGGGCGCCGACGGCATCGGATTCCTCCGCCAGAGAGCGTCCGGATTTTTCCTGAAGGTACGTCTGGCCGGCGGCGACGCTGTGGACGCATTCCAGAAGCGCGCCGCCTGTAACGTCGCGAAAGATCACGCCGTCAAGGCTCGAAACAGCGTAGGTATGGAGGGATTCGGTATTTTCCGCGATGACGATCAATTTGCTGGTGGCCATGCGCGCGGACTGAACGAGGCCGGGGATGTCCACGAGCAGAGACGACGCGAACAGGATGACGGAGGAGCGGAAGGTACGGACCGCCTGCATGAGTCGGTCGCTGTCGGTACATTGGGCGACGATGCGAATGTCGTCTTGAAGCGCGAGAGTTTTGGCCACGCCAGCGCGATAGATGGATTGATTGTCAGCAAGAATGATTTTTGTCATAGCGAGGTTGCTCACACAAAGTACGTTTTCTTCCGGGTGCAATCCTGGCGGCAGGCAGTGCCTGTCGATCAAGATTGGCCGGAAGAGGAACAAAAAATCAGCATGTTCTATTTCTTGTATCGGCAGAATCGCCAGAAACTCGACTGCCGGGTACTTTGATTCGAACTCCTGCTACCCTTTTGTGGGGGAGGGCAAGAATGAAGGAACCAAGGCGTTTCCAATGAATCCGATGACACAATGGTTGAGACAATTGTGTAGGACTTGCATCGAGTCCGCATGTGCGCCAGATCACAAGCCCTGCAACAATCTCAGAGTACCGCGTTTCGTCGCTATTGCACACATCGTTCTCAATAAATCTCTACCTTCGATTCCAAAATGGAACTTTTTTGCACCATTCGTTTTACTTTGAGAATCTGTGAACGTGCATACACCGAGTTTTTATGAGAAAACCAGTGCTTTTAACGGTGGACGACGACATCAGCGTGCTGGAAGCGCTGGTGCAGGATTTGCGGCGTCACTACGGGGGCCGCTACCGCATCATCCGGGCCGCCTCCGGGCAGGCTGGGCTGGACGTATGCATCGAGCTGAAGCGCAGGGGCGAAGCGGTGGCGCTGCTGCTCTCCGACCAGCGCATGCCTGGGATGTCTGGGGTGGAATTCCTGGAGAAAAGCATCGCGATCGTGCCGGCGGCGAAGCGCGTCCTGTTGACCGCCTATGCGGACACGGATGCCGCCATCCGAGCCATCAACGCAGCGAAAATCCATTATTACCTGACCAAGCCCTGGGACCCACCGGAAGAGCGGCTCTACGCTGTGCTGGACGATCTGCTGGAATCGTGGAGCCGGGATTATCGCCCGCCGTTTGAAGGCCTGCGGGTGATTGGCTCGCGGTGGCTGCCGGCCGGGCACCAGATCCGTGAGTTCCTTTCGCGCAATCACATCCCCTATCAATGGCTCGATCCAGGTCTCGATGTGGGGCTGCATTCCAGCGTGATGGCGGCGACTCCGGCAAGCGCAAACGGGGGCGCGGATTCCGCCGCCCAACATGCGGTCGACCTGGGGGTGAACGGCGAAAGCGCCCGGCTGCTGGCTGAGTACAATCTTGATCCGGGGAAGTTGCCCGTGGTGTTGTTTCCCAACGGGGAAGCGTTGGTCGAGCCGGCGATTTCTCTACTGGCGGAAAAAGTTGGCCTGCGGATTCAGGCGGAGCGGGATTTTTACGATCTGGTCGTCGTGGGCGCGGGGCCAGCGGGACTGGCTGCGGCCGTATATGGGGCATCGGAAGGGTTGAAAACGCTGGTGATTGAGCCGGCGGCGCCGGGCGGGCAGGCAGGAAGCAGTTCGCGTATCGAGAATTACCTGGGATTTCCGGCTGGCCTGAGCGGGGAAGACCTGGCCCGTCGGGCCACGATCCAGGCAACGCGTTTTGGGGCGGAATTTTTATCGCAACGCGCCATCGGAATCCGCACCGAAGGGCAATATCACTTCATCCAATTATCGGGCGGCAATGAGGTCGCGTGCCACACAGTGCTGATCGCGACCGGGGTGGAGTATCGCAGGCTGACATCCAGCGGTGTAGAAAGGCTGACCGGCGCGGGAGTTTACTATGGCGCGGCGCTGACCGAGGCAATCTCGTGCAAAGACGAGACCGTGATGATCGTCGGGGGCGCCAATTCAGCCGGGCAGGCAGCGGTGCATTTCGCTCAATACTCGAAAAAAGTGATCCTGCTGGTGCGTGCGGACTCGTTGGAGAAAGGGATGTCGCGGTATCTGGTGGATCAAATCCTTGCGCTTCCCAACATTGAAGTGCGGACGCGGACTGAAGTTGTTGGGGCCCGTGGCGATACGCATCTGGATGCAGTTCGATTGCGGACGCCGGAAGGCGAGTGCGAAGAGGCGGCATCGGGGTTGTTTATTTTTGTTGGCGGCGAACCAAAGACGGACTGGCTTCCCCCGGCGATTTTGCGGGAGGCGAAGGGATTCGTACTTTCCGGGCCGGATTTGCGGTTGACGGATAAATTTCAATGGAGCCTGGATCGTCCTCCCTATTTACTGGAGACAAGCGTTCCGGGAATTTTTGTGGCCGGCGACGTTCGGTTTGGAAGCGTGAAGCGAGTTGCGTCCGCAGTGGGTCAGGGTTCGATTGCGGTGCAGTTTGTGCATCAGTATCTGGCAAATTTCTAGAGGGGTTCGGCTTTCATCGGGAAAGAAAGCCGCTCGAAATCGTACGCGATGAAGAATGAAGGAAAACTCGCAGACCTGACCGAAGCCGAGCAGAAGGCCCTGCTGGCGGCGGTGCGCTGCCTGCCATTGTTCGCGGCGATGGACGAAAAGACGCAGAATTGTTTGCAGCAGGCGGAATTGATCGAAGCGGAACAAGGCGATCGCATTCTGGAGCAAAGCGGGATGACGGTGCACTCGTTCTGGATCCTGCTGGAGGGCGGATTGCTGGCGGAGTATGTGGAGCCGGATGGGACGCGGCGACCGCTGGTCACGCACCGGGGTTGCGAAAGCTTTGGAGAAGTGCCGCTGCTGACCGGTTCGCCGAGCCGGGTGGAATGCACGATCGTCGAGCCGAGCCGGTTGCTGCGCCTGGATGAGGATTCCTTCTGGCTGCTGATGACCACATGTCCGCAGGTCAGAAAGGGAATTCTGACGAACATGGCAACGCGCCAGGGCGGCCTGATCGGCATGGTGATGCAGCGGGAGAAGCTGGCGGCTCTGGGTACGATGGCGGCGGGCCTGATGCATGAATTGAACAATCCCGGCAGCGCTGCGAAGCGCGCGACTGTGCAACTGCGGGAGGACCTGGCCCGCCTGCAGGAGCTGAATCTGCGCAACTGGAAGACCGGCCTGCAGGCGGAGGAGTTCGACTGCATCGCCGAGTTGCAGAAGTATGTTTTGCAGCCGCGCAAACTGGCGGCGACGACATCGCTCGATCAGGCCGATGCGGAAGAAACCTTGTCGCAATGGCTGGAAGAGGCGGGCATCGAGGATGCATGGAAACTGGCTCCCCCGCTGGCAGGGATGGGGTTGACGGCGGAAAATCTGGAATGCGCGCGCGCGGCTGCGCGTCCGGCAGCGGTTTCAGACATGCTGCATTGGCTGGAGGCGCTGGTTTCGAGCGTGCAGCAACTGGAGACGATTGAGGAAAGCATCACCCGGGTGACGGAGCTGGTGATGGCGGTGAAGCATTACTCGTATGCCGACAAGATGTGTTGTCAGGCGGTGGATATCCATAAGAGCATCCAGAGCGCGCTGATGATTCTCGGGCACAAGATACGGCAGAAAGAGATTCAGGTTTCCAGGGACTTCAGTTCCGATGTTTCCATTCTGCAGTCGGCGGCGACCGGTCTGCATCAAGTGTGGTTGAATCTGCTGGACAATGCCGTGGACGCGGCGCCACAGAAGGGACACATTACTGTTCGCACATGGGCGGATGGAAACGATGTGTACGTAGGCGTGCTGGATGACGGCTCGGGAATTTCGGCGGAACATCGGCCGCATATCTTTGAACCGTTCTTCACCAGCAAGGCGGAGGGACTGGGTACGGGCCTGGGCCTGAGCATCGCATACAAGATTGTGACCGCACATTTTGGCGGCGACATTCGGTTCGAGTCGGAGCCGGGCAAGACGGAATTTGTCGTTCGCCTGCCGCAACGTCCAGTGGAAACGGCGAAGGAAACTTCGCAGGCGGGTTCCGCAGTCTAGTTCTACAGTTGCAGATAGCGAATTGTTTGGGGTAGCTGCGCTGTAAACCATTGATTTTTAGAGAGCAGTGAGCGAGTGGGTAGCGATGGAAATCAGGGAAATCCATTAACTGCAACTGTAGTACTGGAGCGAATCTACATATACGCAGTCAAACACGAGATGAGTCATTCTGGGCGCAGCGAAGAATCCGGAGCGTGAGGACGGAGTGTACGATGCGCATATCGTTTGGATTTTTCGCATCGCTGAGCGATATCTGCCC
Organism: Acidobacteriota bacterium; assembly: GCA_021802085.1. Taxonomy (GTDB): domain Bacteria; phylum Acidobacteriota; class Terriglobia; order Terriglobales; family Acidobacteriaceae; genus JAKAAZ01. The sequence continues at coordinate 4,818 of JAKAAZ010000132.1, read as the reverse complement.
TGCGCGCAGCCGTAGGGTTCAGAATGACTCACTACCTCAAATCACTCCACAAACTGTAAATCAGTTCGAATGCAACAGCGCTTGGATGATTGTCACCAATTCTGTCGCGTCAACCGGTTTTTCCAGGTAGATGTCCGCCTGCGGCTTGGCTGCGCGGAATGCCTCCGAACAATATCCAGAGACGACCACCACCGGCACATGCACTCTCGACTTTGCCGCCAGCAGAATTTGTCTTCCGCTCTCTTCGCCCAGTTTCCAGTCCGTCACCACCGCATCGAATGTCTCGCGCTGCAGCAGAACGATCGCCTCATTCGCAGAGGAGCTTGTCGTCACCGAATGGCCGGCGCGCTCCAGGATGGCTTGCTTCAACGCCACTGCGGCGGGCTCGTCATCGACACATAGAATCTTCGCCACGACAAATTCCTCTTTCGTCTCGATCCAGAAGGAGAAGTTTGACAAAAACTTTCAGGCGCGACATTTTGTCCGCAGTACCCACCACTATAGATCGGTTCGCTCGGCTAGCTCAGTCTTTCCGCAACCGATTTCGCCTGAGTGAACAAATATAGATAATCCGGCCCTCCGGCCTTCGAGTCCGTCCCCGACATGTTAAATCCGCCGAACGGATGGGCCCCAACCATGGCGCCGGTGCATTTGCGATTGAAATATAAATTGCCGACGTGAAAGTCCCGGCGTCCAACCGCCAGCTTTTCTCTCGATTGGGAATAGATCGAGCCGGTCAATCCATATTCTGTGTTGTTCGCAATTTCTATAGCATGTTCAAAATTGTTCGAGCGGATGACCGCAAGCACCGGCCCAAAAATTTCTTCCTGCGCCAGCCGCGCGTTCGGCGCAATGTCGCAGAAAATCGTAGGCTCTATATAATACCCATTCTCTTGCGACTCGACCGCATTCCCGCCCGCCACTAGCCGGCCCTCCTGCTTGCCAATTTCAATGTAGCGCAACATGGATTCATACGCGGCCTGATTCACCACCGGACCCATGGCTGCGTTCTTTGCCGGGTCGCCGACCTGCAACTGTTTCGCGCCCTCGCGCAATCGGTCCACAAAAATATCGTAGATCTGGTCATCCACAATGGCGCGCGAGCAAGCCGAGCACTTCTGTCCGCTGAATCCGAATGCCGACTGCAGCACCCCTGTCACGGCTGCATCCAGATCGCAGTCCGCCTCGACCAGGATGGAATCCTTCCCGCCCATTTCCAGAATCGTCCGCTTGATCCAAATCTGCCCTGGCTTGTTGTGTGCCGCGCGAGCATGAATGTCCAGCCCAACTTCTTTCGAGCCCGTAAACGCGATGAACCGCGTCTTCGGATGTTCGACGATTGCATTGCCGAAAGTCGCGCCCGAACCGGGACAGAAATTGACCACCCCCGGCGGCAGGCCAGCCTCTTCCAGCAGATTGAAAAAGCGCGCTGCAATCGTCGGCGAATCGCTCGACGGCTTCAGGATCACGGTGTTTCCCGTCACCACTGCGGCCGCCGTCATGCCCGCCATAATGGCCAGCGGAAAATTCCACGGCGGTATCACCGCGCCAACGCCCAGCGGAATATACAGCAGTTCGTTCCGCTCGCCAGGATATTGAATCGGCGTCGTCGCGGCCGCGAGACGCAACGCCTCCCGCGCATAAAATTCCAGAAAATCGATGGTCTCGCCGACATCGGCGTCCGCTTCGCCCCAGTTCTTGCCCACTTCATGCGTCAGCCACGCGCAGAAATCCAGCTTGCGCTCGCGCAGCAACTCCGCCGCCCGCAACAACAGCGACGCGCGTTCCTCCGCCGGTGCGAGGCGCCAACCGCGGTACGCATCCTGCGCTGCCTGCATCGCGATTTCGGCCTGTTCCGCCCCCGCCTTCTGATGTACCCCAACCACCTGCGAAGGATTGGCGGGATTCAACGACCGTATCTTTTCAGCAGTCCGAATGCGCCTGCCGCCAATCACCAGATCGTATTCCTGGCCAAGCTGGTCGGCAACCCGCGCCAATGCCTCGCGCATCGCGCGCGCCGTGTCCTCCTGGCCAAAATCCAGGAATGGCTCATTGCGAAATGCGCCACTGGGGCTACGAATGGGAATTGCGGTGGATAACTCGAGCGTCGCCATACTGCCCTAGTGTAGAACACGCCCGCCTTCCCTGCCGCTCGCTATCGCGTCACTGTGGAGTAGAACGTGTTGTTCCCGGAGCGCAGGTCCTTCCCGTAGCCCAACACAAACTCAAAGCTTCCCAGCACCCTCACCGTAGTTTGCAGCCCGGTGTCCGTCAGCCATTTCCGCGACCCGAAGAACTGAGAAGGATCGGTAATATCTCCCGTGTCGACAAACGGTCCGGCCTTCACCAGCAAGAAGCCTCCGTCATACACCACCTTGTCGATGTCGGAATTGGAGAGAATAAAATTCGTCCCCAGCGGAGCATTTCCCTTTTGCCCGTTCACCAGCCCATTGTGGCCGCGCATCCAGAGCTCGTTGTCCCGATCGAAGCCCAGCATGTACAGCTCGTCGAACGGAACCTGCCCAGCCGTGCCCCCCGTCCGCAACAACGACGTCACTTCATAATCCTCGCCTGTCGCTTGCGGAAGCCAATTTGCCGCCAGCAAGCCCTCGACACGACCATATCTCCCAAGTGGCTTCGCGGTGAATTTCCCGGCCTCTCCGCTGGCGCCTGCATCCAGCGAAAATCTTCTTTCAGGAAATCGAATCAGCGACCGCTGAATATTGGCCCGCAGCGTGAGCCCCGAACTGTCCGTGAAAAATCGCTCCGCCGGCCCGGGAATCCCCGTCAGCGTTCGAAAATCGCGATAAGAGTATTCCGCCGCCAGATTCCATTGCCATTGCCAGCCTGCAATCGAGGCAACCTCCGCCCCAACCACGGCCCGTCTCATGTTGAAGCCCGCAGCCGACGGCGCAGTCGGCGCCAGCGTCCTCGTGATGTTCCAGTTCTCGTTCCTTCCCACAAAATACAACCGAATGCGCTGCTTCGGATTTTCCTCCAGCGGCCATGCCGCCTCGCTGGAGAGCCAGCGCTTTTCATCATCCCACCGCACGAACGACAACCAGTTCAGCCCCTTGTTGTTCAGGTTGGCAAACTCCGGATACACCGATTGATACGGCAACCCACGCAGCATCGGCGAGATGCTGTCCAGCGTTGTGCTGTCCCACGCGGGTCTCTCGCTGTCATGCCAGACCAGCTTGAAAGATCCATCCGGCTGCGCCGCCAGTTCGTAATACGTGTGAGGAAAAAGGTCCAGCAACTTCAGTTCCGCCTGCGTCGTCAGAAATTGATTTCGCTTCCAAACGCTTCCCGGAGAAAATTGGAAGGCCCGGTCCAGAATCAGTGGGTCCAGCCTCGGCTGCGGGTCGTACATCAGGTCGCTGACGATCGGCTTCTCTGCTCGATTCCAGTATTGCAAAGCTGCTTCCAGGTTGCCTTCCAGAAAGTAAATGGAAGCCAGCAAGTTGTTCGCATACGCATCGCGCGGATCCATGTCGAGCGCGCGGCGCAATTCTTTCTTTGCCGTGGAAAATCGCTTTTCAAGGTAGGCGATTCCGCCCAGCTCCACCAGAAACCGCGGGTCGCGCGGATGTCCCTGATGGCCTGCCTGCAACGCAGCCTCCGCCTCGCGCAAACGATGCAGCTGCGCCAGCGCCAGCCCGCGATCCAGTTCCAGGTCAGCGGGCTCTGCGGGCGATTGCCGCACCGCGCGAACGACAGCGTCCCACTTGCCCGCGTCGTACAGCCGTTTCACCTGGCTGGCCCGGTCCGCTGCGGGAACATTCGCCTGCGCGCGCGCCTGGAACGCGCAGAAGAGGAAGACGAATAACAATACAATCAATGCGCGGGCTTGGGGACGGCCAGCAAGGTCCAGTCGTCTGTGGGTCGCCATTCCGACTCGAATCCTTCCCGCGAGATTCGAAGCATTTTCTGCTGCGCGGGATCGTTCAAAAAAACAAATCCCCGCTTCGAATCGATCCCCACGACAACCGCATAGTGAAGCGGCCCGTGCGCCCCGCTCGCCTGGATGGCCACGATAAGCGGACGGCCCAGCGCCAGATGATGCTCCAGATCGCTCCATTGACCATGGAACGCAAAGGCCTGATACCCGGAGTCGCGGAAATATTTTTGCATGCGGCTGGCATAGATCCCGCTCGCGGCACGCGAAAACAGCGCCCCCTGGATCGCTTCCGGGTCCGCTCCGGCAGCAACGGGCCTGCTCTCCTTCATGTCCCAATACCGCATCACCATGGCCATGGAGGCAGAGCCGCAGCCATCCTTCGTCTGCGCGGCAAAAGGTACATCGATCCAAATATCGGAGGGCGTCGCTGCCAGTGTCTGACCAGGCTGCGCCCCAGTCGTCATCCATGGACCGCCAAGCAGGAGCAGACAAGCCAGCACACGCAATTTCATTCTTAGTGGACAGCGACGATGATCAAAATCAGAACGGCAATCCCCACCAGAATGATCAGCAAATCATGATTGTCGATGTTTCCCGCGGCAAAGTCCTTTTGCGCCTTGGCGGAACGAGCGGCCAGGCGCGCCAGTTCCTCGTTATTCAGCTGGCTGACAGCATTGGTGACCTGCTGCGGATCGATCTTGGCTTCTTTCATCGCGCGCTTGGCTTGTTCTGAAGACAAAAAACTCCGCACCTGCTCTTGATTGTGCTGACGAGCAGCCGAGGAGGCCGTAAGATTTTTCTGAATCTCCGCTGGAGAAACGACATGATTTTGCGCCACGATTCCCTGCGGAGCGGCGATAGTCAAACCTAAAAACAAAGCGGCTGCACAATGAATTCCAGGAACTGAGATTTTCTTC
>JAKAAZ010000131.1 GCA_021802085.1 Acidobacteriota bacterium | reverse complement strand
ACGCGGCTACCGGAACCTGAACTACCTGCTCCTGAAAGCGCAACGGCTGGCCGCCACAAGAACCCAACTCGTCGCTCTTCAGAAAGCCGCGTAAAACGATGACTTTTACACTATCTCGTCAAGAGCCTATTTACTCCATACTTTCTACTACAGTATCCAGGACGAGGCCATCGCCATGGTGGCAACGATTACCCCCTGAGCGCGGCCAGCTCCTCTTGATGAGTCAGACTTCAGCGAGTCGTGAACGGTTCCTCCGGTTCAGTTTGGTCTCATCCGTGTGTGTATCCCAGGCCAACACAATCTTCCGCTTCTGGACATATCGAGATGCACCCGGGAACTTTGTATATTCCCCCATGATCTGTTGCGATCTGATCAGGGGCGGCGAGGGCGGAAGATGGGCCCGATTCTTTGCAGGCTACGAAATGAGCGCGATTTTGGCGGCTGTTGTTGCTCTCGGATTCTTTTTATTCCAGAGAAAGTACTGGGGAGTCGGTACATTATTAATCATGTATATGGCAATAGGATAGTGGCTTGGACATTTGCTACTCATCACTCTGCTCCATCTGCGCATGAATCCTCCGCCTGAAGAGACGCGAGCATCCTGTCTGGGGTTGGTGTTCGGAATTTTAGCGTGCTGCTGGCAGAGGCGTCTTGGCTGCATCGCGTTCGCTACCCTGGGAGTAGGGTTCCTCGGCGGCATCGGATTCGCGCTCGGAACCGCAGTGAAACTTTTCGTCATGTCGAGCGGCCTAACTACGAACTGGCACAGCATTATGGAGCAGACCCAGGGGCTGTTCGTTAACAGCCCGTGGTTAAAGTCGGTGGTAGATGCAGGACAAGTATGGATGGAAAGCGTCTAACGAGTATGGCGATGGGCAAGCGGGAAGAGCAGCAAACGCAGGAGCCTTTGTGGATTGCGCATACGGAATTGCCTTCGGCCCCGGGGCATCCGTTTTATGAAAAGCTGAATGAGTTACTGGAGGCGGAGCGCTTCGATGCCTTCGTGGAAGGACTGAGCGCGAAGTTTTATGCGAAGAAGTTCGGACGCCCGTCGCTGTTGCCGGGCATCTACTTTCGGTCGCTGTTGATTGGATATTTTGAAGGCATCGAGGGCGAACGCGGCATCGCGTGGCGGGTAGCGGACCCGCTGGGGCTGCGGCGGTTTCTGGGCATTGCGCTGAGCGAAGTAACGCCGGACCATTCAACCCTGTCGCGGACCCGCAGGCGGATCGACATGGAAACGCACGAGCAGGTCTTTGCCTGGGTGCTGGGGTTGCTGGCCGATCGCGGCTGGTTGCCATCCCTGGCATCGGACCAGTTACGGCGACCGCGCTGATCGCGGCCATCGGCAACGGAGCGGCTTTCCATACCATAAAGGGCGTGAGTTCGCAGCCTGGATGGGGGTCGTTCCACGCGAACACTCCACTGGCGGCAAGCAGAAACTGCGGTATCGGCAAGCGGAGCACCTCCTACTTGCGAAGGCTGTTTGTGCAAGGCGCACGCGCAGCGATGCGGTTCCAGGCAAAACAGTCTTCCGGCCTGAGTGCCTGGCTGGCGCAGCTCACCTCGCGGACGCATCCCAAGGTAGCCATTGTGCCCCTGGCCAATCATCTGGCCCGCATGGCCTGGGCGGTGCTCGCCAAGGGTGAACCATACCGGCCCCGCGTAGTGGCCAGTGCAGTTGCAGCTTGACTGGGCTTTATGATTTTTGCCGGGTCTGCTGGCGAACAGTGAGATGACGCAACGGTCGAACCGGCGCTCTGAAAAACCTGCTTTGTGTAAAAGCCCTGATATGGCTGCACGTATAAATAGGAGCAGAGCGCAGCGCATTCCATCCTGGCCAGGAGTCCAAGACTCCAACAAAGGCCGTATTGCAGCCTGTTTGCAGGCCGGATGCGCCGTATAAACTCCTGCCGGCAATCCAAATCCCCCCACCGCAACCCCTACCAAACCTTACCGACGGATTACGGTCTCACGAAACGGATGGTGAAGAAACAATAGATGCGATGGAGCCCGTACACCGTCCAGAGCTTTCTCTGCGTTCGCATTCGGGCGCTCAATGGCACTTTGGAAGACACATTCCGCCATTGGCACAATGGCATTCGGCCCGTCGTGGACCAAGCCCAACTGGCTCTCTCAGCATAACCACTCCACAACTTTGCACACTCTCCGTGAACGTTCAATTAGATGAACATTCCTTGACTCTATGGATCGACAGAATCTAGATTTGACTCTGTCCTGCTTTGTTAGGGCGGCGGGTTTAGAAGAATCTATGCTCGTGGGATAGTTCCGATTCTCCACAACGAGTGTTGTTGTCCAAACGAGGCACTTATCGTCCGGGTAGTTCTGCTGCTCTGTGCGCCGCCTTTGGTTACGGGTGCCCAGAGATAATGGGTTCGTGCGCGCTAAGAAGCGAGGCATCGTGACCGCATCATTTTCGGAGGTTTACTAATGCGGTTTTGCTTGCTCATTATGTGTGTACTCTTGACCGCGCCTGCTTTTAAAGTTGCCATAGCATTCCAGGAGCCGCAACCAGCAGCGATCGCTGCCATTTCTAAAAACCAGCCACAATCGAATACGCGCCCAACGCTATGGGTGATTCCCCATACCCACTGGGAGGGCGCCGTTTTCCAAACGCGTGAAGGGTATTTAGAAGAGGGGCTGCCCCATATCCTACAAGCGCTCGATCTGCTGCGCACCTTTCCCGACTACCGGTTTGTTCTGGACCAGGCTGCCTATGTGAAGCCCTTTCTTGAAAGGTATCCCGACAAGGCTACAGAGTTTCGCAGCTTTGTTTTCCAGGGGCGGCTCCAAGTTGTGGGGGGAACTGACGTGATGCTCGATGTCAATATCCCCAGCGGGGAGTCGTGGGTTCGCCAGGTATTGTACGGGAAGGACTACTTCGAACAAGCGCTAGGTATTGACGTGACCACGGGCTGGGCAATCGATACCTTTGGCCATCACGCCCAAATGCCGCAACTGCTCAAGCTGGCTGGCTACAATTCTTATTGGTTCTCGCGCGGAGTTCGTGACAATAAAGTGCCATCCGAATTCCTCTGGCAGGGAATTGATGGGACTAGGATCCCAGCCTTCTGGTTGCCTTATTCCTACGGATTGTTCTATCCGACACCCAGGAATATTTTTCAGTTTGATGGATACGCGCGTGGAGTGTGGGATGCCCTTGGGAAGTATTCCCACTTCTCAAATCGTGTAGCCCTGGCTGGAGCGGACGTGATCTCTCCGGAGAAGGAGCTGCCCGAGATGGTAAGTGCATTTAACGCGCAGCACAAAACGCCTTTCACAATACGCTTCGGCGTGCCTCACGACTTCGAGCAACTAGTTTCTCGACGAGCGGACCAACCCGTCATCAGTGGGGAGTTGAATCCCGTGTTCCAGGGCGTCTACAGCACTCGCATCGAGCTCAAGCAATGGATGCGTGAGGACGAGCGAATCCTGACTAGCTCCGAGAAGCTGGCCGCATTGGCTGAATCCTTCGGCACGCCGCCAGATCAAGAACAGCGGTGGCAGGCCTGGGAGCCTGTTCTCTTTAATCAGGCACACGATCTCTCTTCTGGCACAATGGTGGACAAGGTCTATCAAGACACGATTCGGAATTATGAATTTGCTAAGGACTTAGGCAGCGCAATGATGCGCAGCAGCACGGACACTATTGCCTCGAAGATCGATACAAACAACAACGACAAAAGTGCTATTCCTGTCTTGATCTTCAATACGCTTGGCTGGACTCGCACAGATGTGGCACAGACGGAAGTTCGTTTTTCTGACGCGGACGTGAAGGCGATCGAGATTCAAGGTCCAAATGGCAGCAAGGAGCCTTCTCAGATTATCGAGACCGATCGGGATGCGAAGGGCGACATTCGGCATGCCACGGTAGTCTTCATAGCTCATGATGTTCCGGCGATAGGCTGGGCAATTTACTACATCGTGCCACTGAATGAACAGGCTGCTCGCAATTTGCCTGAAGATCGTAATGTCTCGTCGCTGCTGTGGTCATCCGCTTCGACAAAACATGTTGACTCGGGGTCGATTGAGAACGAGTTCTATCGCGCAACCTTCGACCTGTGGACCGGAGCTATGACTGGCCTCGATCTCAAGTCGGCGTCTGGCGCTTGGCAGGTATTGGGAAATAAGCCAGGAAACATCGTGGCTTGCGAGCAAGATGGTGGAGACTCCTGGGAGCTCTACGGAAATCTAAACGGAGCTCGGCTTACCGCGATGACTCGCGCAAGCGGCTTACCAGAGCATGACCGCTCCCACTTCAGTAATGAATGGGTAGGCGGCAATGGAGCAACCAGCGCAGGGCCCGTCTTCTCAGAGTTTCACGTAGAGCACCCGTTCGGAAACAATAGCTTTTCCACTCGAGTCCGTGTCTATACGGGCATCCGGCGTATTGATTTTGAAACGAAGCTGGTTAACAACGATAAATTTGTGCGTTACCGCCTGCTCTTTCCCACCTCTATTCAGACTGGCCGACGCTTTGATGAAATTCCTTTTGCGGCCATCCAAAGGCCGGAGCAACATGAGTTTCCGGCGCAGAACTGGACTGACTGGAGCGACGGTAAACATGGCGTAGCTCTGCTCAACATCGGACTGCCAGGTAGTAATGTGTCTGATGGCGCACTGCTGCTTTCTTTAATGCGCTCTGCACGCATTAACGCCTACGCGCCTGTCGGCGGTTACGATGCCAGTTCCTCGTCCGATTTGGGACTAGAGTTGGGACAGAAGCGTACGTTTCACTATGCGCTGGTGCCCCATCTCGGCAACTGGCAGAGTGCCCGAGTTTTTCGAGCAGGACTAGAATTTAACAATCCGCTCTTGGTGCACACCCTTGACCAGCACCCTGGGAAGCTTCCAAGAAAGTGGGGTCTTCTTGATATTTCTGCGTCTAATGTAGTTATGAGTGCTTTTATGCCAGCTGAGGACGGGCATGGTGTAATCATTCGGGTCTATGAGGCAGCAGGTCAGCCAGCCGCAGATGTCAAGATCCATTTTGCAGAAAGCCTTGCAGAGGCATCAGAAGTCAATTTGATGGAAGAGAGGCTTCAGCCGATGGCTGTTCAGAACAACTCCATCCATTTTGATCTCCGACCGTTCCAAATCAAAACTTTCCGATTGCAATTAACTGGCGGAATGCCGTGACGATAACTTGGCATGAATGTTTCGGATAGATGGAGCGACGAGTGCGCACCCATAAGGCAAGCAAAAATTATGCGCGCGAAAAACAAGATAGTTTTCGACACGGTTTCACGGCGAGAGGAGGACGATCATGAGGAAAGAGAAGAAAGAACCAATGATAAGTACTACGGAACAATCCAAGGTAACGAATTTTCTTGGTGTTGCGTATTCCGTGTTGCTGCCTCGCGAACGGAGCGAATGCGTTGAAATCCTGTTAGAGCGGTTTCCAAAGGGCTTGGCGTTTCCCGTTCATCAGCACAAAGAGTGTGAACAAACCTATCTCGTGCTTGAGGGTGAAGGCGAAGTGAGCATTGCCGGTGAAGTGCGGCGAGTCGTAAAAGGCGGGGTGGTTTATATCCCTCGGTTCACCGATCATTGTGTTCGAAATGTGGGCGAATCTGAACTAGTATATGTCGTTGTCGAAACCTATCCCGACGGATATCTGCCGAACGAACCGACTTGGGATGCACACATTGCGGCATTGAATAAGCATTACGGCATTGGAACTGAAGCATGACAAGAGAGACTGGTGGAATGAACTTCAAAGGTAAGGTCGTGGTCGTCACGGGAGTTGGAGTTGGTATTGGCGCAGCTATCGCGGATGGCTTTGCGGCTTGCGGTGCTACAGTAGTCGGCCTGGAGCGAGACCCGGAAACGTTGAATCAGTCGGCAACACGGATCATCAAGAGCGGCGGAAGCTTTCATCCCATTCGTGCCGACGTGAGCCTGGAAGAAGACGTAGTTTCTGCGTTCCGCGAGATCATCGCTAAGTTCACCACCGTAGACGTTCTGGTGAACAACGTAGGCATGGAATTTTATAGGAACTTCGTGGATGTCGCTGTTTCGGATTGGGACAGGCAGATCGCTGTCAACCTGCGCAGTGTTTTTTTATGTTGCTCCCATGTGGTGCCGCTGATGATTCGCGGGCAACACGGATCGATCATCAACACAGCATCGGTTCAGGCGCTTGCGACGACTGGGCAAACGGCGCCTTACGCGGCGGCAAAGGCTGGCATACTCGGTATGACCCGTGATATGGCACGGGACTTGGGTCAATACAATATTCGGGTGAATGGGATCTGTCCTGGATGCATCGAGACGCCGATGATGGACCGGTCGCTCGGGCGCAGTTCCGATCCGCAGTCCGCAAGAGAGAAGATGCAGTCTGCAATTCCCTTGCGCAGGCTCGGGAATCCGCGGGAGATAGCCGACGTTGTGATCTTTCTGGCTTCGGATCTAGCTTCCTATGTGTCGGGCGTGGCGCTGCCTATTGATGGCGGCTTGATGGCGCAATTGCCGGTGGTCTAGGCCGCGGTCCGTATATGCCTCGTTGTATTGAGAATGGAGGGTGAAGGTGGAGATATCCGTCGATCAATTTGAGACCTATGTGGATGGGCTGGATCACTCTGAGGATCTTGCCTTCGACAGCGAAGGCATATTGTGGGCCGGGGGAGAGTTAGGTCAAGTCTACCGCATTCCTGAAAAAGGCCGTGTCGAGGAGGTCACATGCGTTGGAGGCTTTTGCCTCGGCCTTACCTTTTCCGCGACAGATGAGCTCTATATCTGTAATGCAAAGCTTGGGTGCGTAATAAAGGTTCAAAAGAATGGCAAGTCGAATCTGTTTGCTGAGTCTGTAGGAAGCCACAAGCTAAAGCTGCCCAATTATGGGGTGTTCGACTCTTCTGGTAACCTCTACGTGTCGGACTCTGGAGACTGGGCGAAGAGCAGCGGCTGTATCGTGCGATTCGACAGTCGAGGCCGCGGCAAAGTTTTTTTAGAGGGCCCTCAACCCTTCCCAAATGGGTTGGCACTCAGCGCGGATGAGCATTTTCTGTTTGTCGCGCAGAGTCACACGGATGATGTGCTCCAGATCGAGATCAGGGAGGACGGTTCGGCTGGCGACCGCGAGGTGTACGCGACCGGCTTAGAGCGGGTTCCTGACGGTCTTGCATTCGATGCAGCAGGGAATCTGTATGTGAGCTGCTATGCGTCGGATAATATCTTCCGGGTCTCGCCGGAACGCGAGGTCAGGCTTTTGGCGTACGATCGCGCTGGCACGACTTTGGCACGGCCTACCAACATGGCCTTCGGGGGACCGGGAGGCGATGAATTATATGTGGCAAACTTAGGCCGTTGGCATATCAGCCGCGTAAAGCTTGGCATAAAGGGACAGCCGCTCGCGAATCAGAGGAAGTAGATCGTATTGTGGTGGAACCGGATGATGACGACTGGACATATCGATACAAAAGCACCAAGTTCCCTAGCCTGCTGACGGAAGATGCATTGGAATACTTGTCCGCAGCAGATACACAGTTGTGAATGGTAAGTGTTCGATTGCAAACTAGAAATTGAGGAGGCTAACGTTAATGTTTCGTGCCCTGCATCATTTCAATCTAATCGTGTCAGATATGGAGAAGACGAAGGCATTCTACCACGGCGTGCTGGGCCTGGAGATTGCCCTCGAGACGGAAATCGACGATCCAGAATTCTCCAGAGGTGTTGGACTCCCTGGGACGAAGGTACTTGCCACCTTTTTCAAGCTGCCTGGCAGCAATGGCCTGATCGAAACCTTCCAGTACCTTCGGCCACCAGGAGCGCCCGTCCCTCAGAATGCCAAGGCCAACGACGGCGGATGGCAACACCTGTGCTTTCAGGTCGATGACATAGGGCGGACCGTGCAGACACTGAAGGGAAAGGGTATCCAGTTTCTTTCGACGCCGGTTACTATCTCCCCGCAACATCCGTCTCTCGGAGGAGTTAGCTTTTGCTATTTTCACGGACCTGACCGAGAGGTATTGGAGATTCTCCAAGGATGAAGGAAACCACGCGATCGGAATTGTTTGACCTGGCTGGAAAGACAGCCATAGTCACGGGAGGAGGCGGCGGACTCGGCCGTGCAATTTGCCGTGGGTTCGCAGAGGCCGGAGCTCGGGTCGCCGCCGCCGATATCGTGCTCGATATGGCTAGCGAGACGGCGCGTCTAATCCGCGATAGCGGCGGTAGTGCGCGCGCGGACCAACTCGATGTCAGCAGCAAAGAGGATGTTGTGCGCGTGGTTCGCGGAGTACTCGAAGAATGGGGAGCGATCGATGTGCTGGTGAACTGTGCTGGCCGCGCCATCCGGGGTACTGCGCTCGATTACTCTGAGAAGGACTTTGAGGCCATTCTCAACGTCAATCTTAAAGGGACATTCTTATGTTGCCAGTCGGTTGGACGGCATATGGCGGAGCGCCGTAGTGGGAAGATCATCAACATCTCTTCCATTGGCGGCTTGATTGCCTATCCGGGCAGCATTGCATACCTGGCGAGCAAAGGCGGGGTGGTGCAGTTAACGCGAGGTTTCGCGGTTGAGCTCGCGCCCTTTAATGTGCAAGTGAACGCGATTGCTCCATCGCTATTCGAGACGCCAATGATGGCAGCTTCTCGCGCCGATCCAGAATCGCAGCGCTATTTCATGGACCGTACTCCGATGGGCAGGAGAGGGCAGCCGGAAGAGATCGTGGGTGCCGCCATTTTCTTGGCGACCAAGTCCTCCAGCATGGTGACCGGCCATGTCTTGGCCGTCGATGGCGGCTTCCTCTCGGCGTAGTCTTCGTATTGACGGTTGGCGCGAAGAAAGAATCTCATCGATGACTATTGAACCCTCAAAAAAAGATCCTCGCGTGGAGTCCATTCGCCCTGCCACTGGCGAGGCAGTTTCTCTAGGATCTGGCCTATTGTTTCGGGATCTCGTCAGTGGAGCTTGTGCTGCAAAGGGGTTCAGCACAGGCACGACGACATTTGAACCCGGTGCTGTTCTTCCATACCACCATCATGCTTTCTGCGAAGCCATCACACTCTTGAGTGGTGGAGCACAGGTCGCGGTGGAAGGTCGTTCCTACCGGCTTGAACAGTTCGATTGTATTTGTGTTCCCACAGGCGTAGCTCACGAGGTTACGAATTGCTCGCAGGAGTCTCCGATGGTGGCGCTGTCGGCATTTGCATCTGCGGCTCCATCCCAAGAACTCGTGGATCAAGGGTTTGCTACCCAGAATCGCGGTCTGGCCAATCCCAAGTATGAAGATCCCGAGTCACTTGTTCGCTTTGCACATGCCGAAGTTTACGAACTGTCCGCAGGCGCCGAGTTCCGCGACCTGTTTGCCGGAAGACTCGGTGCGGCGGGAATCTGCGGCGGGTACGGAAGGTTTCAACCTGCGGCTTCACTGCCTTGCCATTTCCACCAATTCGATGAGTCAATCACGATTGTCGAAGGACATGCACTCTGCCTTGTACAGGGCAATCGTTACAGAGTGACTGGATACAATACTGCATTCGTCCCGGAGGGCCGGCCGCATCGTTTTCTGAATGAATCGAACTCTCCCATGGCTATGATTTGGGTTTATGCTGGCGGCGAGCCCGAGCGGACTTTAGTAGATCCCGCATATTGTGACGGAACTTTCCCGCGACCGCCGGATCCCAGGGCAATCGCATTTCAAAATAGCTCCAGTAAGCGGAACAGGTAGTCATCGTCCCAACCTGCGCGTTTGAACTTTCCTCTCAGGGAACCTTTTGATCCCTCTTTCTGCATGGCATTGATGGCCATGTGGCGCAGCACGGCCAGATTATGTGGCCCGTGGCCCATGCGGGTAGTGTCCAGAATTTTCCGCACTTTCAATTTCAGCTTCAGCACTGGAAGGTTGTTGGTTGAGGTTGATTCGGCAGTGCCCCCATGGGGGACACTGCCGAGCGCTCAGGCGATGGCCACG
>JAKAAZ010000130.1 GCA_021802085.1 Acidobacteriota bacterium | reverse complement strand
GCTCGAGCGACCTCCGTTCAGAATGACTCTCTCCATAAATAACGACACGGAGTCGATTCGCTCTCGTTGTCAAGTTTCCTTCTATGCAGAGTATGGACCCAGGACTGGCAGGAGTTCCGACGGAGCAAAGACCGACTCCGGCATTTTCAGTTCCGGCATGGGCTTGGCTTCAAACAGCTTGCGGCATGGAATCGCAAGCCAGCGCGCCATGCGAGTTGCCTTTTGGCGACGGGCGCTGTCGGTGGAAATACCGGTCTTCGCATACATCTGCCGATAAAGCTTTGAAATAAACAAAAACGCCAGACGGCCGCGCAACGTTGGCACGCATTTGGAGCGCTTCCAAATTTCCGGCAGGCTGTAGAACTCGTCCCATACGCCTTGCGTACGTTCGCGGATTTCGTCCGACGACATGGTTCCGTGCGGGGTGAACATCTTGGGCCTCACTGCCGCTGGAATCAACCAGTGACGGGTGATGGGAATTCCGCCCACGTGCATGACATTCTCGCCGAGATTCTTTTCCCAGCGATCGAAATCGATGGTGCCGGGAAAAGGCGTCAACATCACGAACTGAGCAAAGGTAATGCCGGCCCGCTTGGCCAGCTCCGCAGTGGCGGCGAAGGTGTCCGGACGGTCCGTGGATAGTCCAAAGATGAACGATCCAAGGACGTGGACTCCATGTTCCTTGAAAGTCTGGAGCCGTTTCACCAGGTTGTCGCCGGAGAGATTGAAATCCTTAAACACTGCCTTGAGTCCTTCGGCAGTGGCCGATTCCACCCCCACCAGCGCGCCTTTGATGTTGGCCTTACGCATGGCGTCGAGAAACTGAGTGTCCTCGCCTGCTTCCATTGTGATTTGCGTATAGAACACCATGTCTTTCGGTAGCTGCGACAGTTTGTTCATCAAATCAAATCGTTCGGAACGGATACCTTGCAGCTCGGATACGCGCGCGGTATTGCCCTGTTGCTCCGCCAGGCGAAGGTCGGCGAGGCTCACCGGATAGAAGTTGTCGTCGGCCAGGGCGATGAAACGAAATCCACGGCGGCGCAAATCGACGATCTCGCGCACCACGACGTCGGATGTGCGAGGACGCGGTTTTTGACCATCGGTGCGCCAGACGGAACAAAACGAGCAGTGTTTGGGACAGCCGCGCACGGTCTGCACGGAGGCCCACATATATTTGTCGCGCGGGGCCAGGTCCCACCGCGCCGGTATGAACTGGTCGCCGGAGATTCGGCCGCCATCGTACACGGTTTGGGCATGCCCGGCGACCAGATCGGCGATTACTTTCCCCCAGATCACATCGCCATCGCCCTTGACAACGACATGAGCGCCGCCGAGTTCCATGGGTTCTTCAGGATATAGCGTGGCATGGATGCCGCCGAATGCGACATAGGCGCCGCGATCGCGCGCGATACGTCCCAGCTCCATGCCGCGCAACGCATTGCCGGTGTGAATGCCGATTCCAACCACGTCTCCCGGTTCAATGCGCTGGGGGTCGAATGGCTCTAGAGTTTCATCTGTGATGAGAGGATCGCCATATTTTGCAGGAGTGGCTGCAGCGAGAACATACAGCCAACGAGGCGTGATGACGCCAATTCCAAATGATGAATCGCTGGGATTTATTAAATGTACGTGCATGACGCGAGAATCTCCTTCTGGTTGGCATTTCTTGCGCACAAACGAAGGAAGTCTTCGAATCATATGAGCTTTACCATCCGCCATCTGCGAAGTGTCGGATGGTAAAGCTCTGAAGGGTGGCTATCCCACGGACGCTACAACCGTATCTGTGAGTATCTGCCGCCTTTCTGTCAATTGTCAAAAATCGACATTCGCGTCACTCGTTTTCTGGCGGTTCGATTTTGGCGTAAACCGCAGAGCATAGGGGAGATAGGGCCGCAAACACCCCAAACATTTCGCTCCGCAGTATACAGGCAACAGGGCAACCCGAGCGACGGATCAGGCTCAGCGCACAGAATCTCCGCCCCAGGCAAATTGCAGGCCGGAGCGGAAGGTGAACGGCAGCGATGGGTAGCCGAATACCTGTTGGTAGTGCTGGCTCAACAAGTTATCCATCACCGTGTAGGTGGAGACATGCCGGTTGACGCGGTAGTGAGCAGTCAGGCCGATGTTCTGGTAGGCCGGATCGAGATTGCGATTGGGCAGCAGAAGCGTCGAGCCGCCATTGGCGTCCAGCAGAAATGTACTGTCGTCGCGCCGCCCGGAAAAATTCCCTGTCATCTCCATATACCAGCGAGGACGTGCATAAATCACCTCGAAATAGCCGGTGTGCTTGGCGCGCCGGAAGGGACGCTGACCCACCAGCGGCGAGTACGCTCCAATGGGAGTGTTGGGATACGCCGGGTTGTACGACGGATACGAATTGTCGCTGGAAAACGACTTCTGCACATTCGCGTTCAGCTGCGTGTAACCGCCGCGCACGTACATGCGTTGCGTCACGCGATACTCGGCACTGGTCTCGACCCCCTGGGCGCTAAAGCTGAGGGAATTGATATAGGCTCCGAACGAAGTGTTGGAGATCACCTGTTCGACAGCCTGGGGGACGCCCAACTGCAACAAAGCGGGGGCATCGACAAACTCGATCTGCTTGGTGAAACTGTTGCGATAATATCCGCCGTGGAGCAGGGCGCGGGTCCCCAGGACATTCTGGTCGACGCCGGCTTCGTAGGTACTGGACTGCTGCGCGCCAACAGGAGAAATTCCGTCCTGGGCAAGCAACTGCTTTCCGTTCGGCAGCGAGTTCAATACGTCATAGATCGAGCCACGCTGCTCGGCGATGGTTGGCTCCAGAATGCCTTGCGAGTAGTTAAATCGAACCTTGGTGCCAGACAAAGTGCCTGCAGCCGTTGGGCGAGTGAGATAGTACGCCGCCGTCGCATGGGGCGTGGGCTGGAAGCCGAACACGGAATAGTAGGCAAAATCTGTCCCGGCGCTGTAATACAAACGATTTTTCAGGTTGCCGAACGTCTGCACAATATAGTCGTAGTTGCCGCGACGAGCCGACTGAGGAAAATAGTCGTAGGCGGTATAGCCGCGTTCCGAATCGTAGCGAAATGCGCCCAAGACCGTCAGCTTGTCGCTGTTTTTGTAGGTGGTTTGCCCGTAAAAAAAATCGCTGTTTGTCAATGTTCCATCGGTCCCTGGATAGCTGGTGTTGGGGCAGGCATAGAAAGCCTGCCCGCTGGCGCTGGTTCCATTGGCGCCGCGAATGGTCACGGGCAGACCCAGATACTCTTGCGTTATGGGATTGCCCTGATTGTCATATCCGCAATTGTTCACGGCATTCGGATTTGCGACCAGGACGCCGACTGGCCCCGGATCCGTGTTCAGTGAACGCAGCCTCACCAATCCATACTGAGCGATCATGTCCAACGATTTGCTCTGCCGATCTTCCATGGTGGCGCTGCCGTAGAGATCGTGCTCTTTCAAGTACTGCACATCGGGAATGCCATAGAAGAGGATGGCATTGGGTTCGCCGGTAGAAGCGGAAATGCGATGCGCGGTTGCGCGGACCTGCACCCGCGGCGTAAGCGCGTAGCCCACGTTGGCTACAGAAGAAGCGTTGTGGTATGTGCTGTTGGGGTAGCTGTTGGAAGTGTCGATGCGCGCGAAGTCGCCGAAATAATCGAGTGCCTTATGCGTGCCGCCGAGCGAGGCTTCCTGGTGATACGTTCCGAAGTTGCCCGCATCGATGGCATATTGCAGCAGCGGCTTGGCGGTGGTGCCGCGCGTGGTGGTCAGCGCCACCACTCCAGCGGACGCATTGGCTCCATACAACGCGCTGTCGGGCCCGCGATAGACCTCCTCCTGGCTGATGCCGTTCGCAGGGAGATAGGCAAAATTCACCCCGCCGCCAATGTCGTTGATGGGGATGCCGTCGAGCAACACATCCGTGGCGTTCGAGTTCCCTCCCATCTCAAACAAAGAGGTCGCAGCGCCGCGCTGACCGCTGGTCGCAAATTGCAATCCGCTGACGAGACGCAGCGCGTCCTGCACATCGAGCGTGTACGGATATAAAGACTGATCGATGACGGTTGTCGAAGCGCCTGTCTGCACCTGAGGGGTGGGGATGCCATTGGCGGTGACCGTCACCTTCTGCTCCAATTGCCCGAACTGGAGCGCAACATCGACAAACGCGGTCTTGCCCAGGGAAACGTACACTTCGTGGCTCTGGGTGACGTTGAAGCCGGTCGCCACCACGCGCACTCGAAAGCGCCCGGAGCGATAGAGGAACACTGTATATTGCCCGCGTCCGTCGGTATGCCCGTGCGTCGGCAGCATGATGCCATTCACCGTGAGAATATCCACTCGGGCGTTATATACCGCAGCTCCCAGCGGGTCTGTCACGGTTCCAGCCACAGTGCCCGCGTCCGTTCTCGACGCGGCAGTGGCGGCAATCGCACGCTTTGGCGACCCGAGGCAGGCTGAAAGAGACAGGGTGAGCGCGACATAGAACGAGGCGCGTCGAATCGCGGACAGGCGCGATCGCGACGGAACAGGAAGCAGGCGCGAAAAAATCATAGAGTATCCCCTCGGATGGGTGGCGTGAAGCCGGTCTCCTGACTTGCGCTTCCTCAAGCTCGGGCACCTTCCCAGACGATTGCGTCCAGTGGTTGCGGAACGCCTTGCCCTGCTCTCGCGCTTACAGTTACGGGGTAGTGGCGGAGTTACACCGCGCTTCCCGACACTTCACGAGTGGTGAAACCTTACGCCTGCCGCGAACAGCACGCAAACAAGCGCCGGAAGGCGCGTATCCCCAATGGTGCAGGAAGAACGCAGCCTTGGAACAGCATGGAGCGGGAATGCGTGCCTCGGCCCCAGTCGGGTCGAAGCGCGCGCCCCTTCGGTTCTTCCCATCGCGACCGAAAGACAGCTAAGAAGTGACCCTGGCCGGTCTCCTGACTTGCGCGTCATCGAGCCTTAGGCATACCTTCCCAGACTTTCGTCCAGTGGCTGCGTACCGCCCTGCCTTGCTCTCCGCGCTTACAGTTACGGGGTAGTGGCGGAGTTGCACCGCGCTTCCCGAACACCATGGGCTATAGAGATATATATCGGGATCAAATCCCGCCGTCAAATGACGTGCATTCGAGCGGGGAATCCTGGCGTCGGGGACCGAGAGATTGGCCGGTGCCGCGAGTTGGCGCGCAGGCGGATATGGACGAGGGCGCATGCTGCCGGTTTGCAAACGCGTGTTTATTTCTTCACATGGTGCGCGATGATCTGGTCTTTGATCTTGTCGTACACGTCCTGAGGCAAAATCCCTCTCGACACAAGTTGATTTTTCCCTCGATACGGGCGCCCCGCAATGATTCTCTTCGCATACACATCGCCAACTCCAGGCAGCACTTTCAACTGATCTTCCGTGGCCGCGTTGATGTCCAGCTTATCTGCCTGAGACCGCGTTGCGGACATGGGAGACGACTGCCCCACGCCGACGAGCGGAGACAACGCCCACGTTCCCGGTACGACCGCAAGGGCAACCGCAAGCCCAGCTCCGCCGAGTATTCGAACGATTTGCTTGTGAAGATTCATCGTGGTTTTCCCCCAGCCAAATCGATATTTTCATTCCCCATCACAATAATGATCGCCATCGCAAGACGTCAATGAGAAACCATGCAGAGGGGGGAAACTCAATCATCCGGCAGAATCTCCCGCTCGATCCACCCTTCGCATCCCGCGGAACCGGAACAGAGCTTCAACGCATTGTCGCTCAAACAGCAATGCTGCGAGTAGTGGGTCTGTTCCCGCTTTGCCAACGATGCACACTGAACCCCACAACGCCCCCTGCGAAGCTCCTCCTCCTTCTGAAGAAAATTCCAACTGAAAGAAAATATAGCTTCTTACGGCACACCCATCCTGGTGCAAGTCAGAATATTGGCCGGTTATCTCACTGTTAGCATCAACCGAGAGTTGCTTCCGGTGCCGGTCAACCCCAAATCCGTTTGTGAAGGGATCGTTGCTAAAAACCAATCGCATGCAAGCCTAATTTCGTACGTTTTCTCAAGAAGCATATAGTTTTGTGCAAGAATCGGACCCGAACTCGTTCTGAGTACTGTGTTGGAGCTAAAAATGCGAATGAAAGCTCTTTTGTTCCTGTCGACAATTTTGTTCCTCAGTGGGCACTCCCTCGGCCAGTCGGCGCAGGTCACGAATGGTGCACTGTTCCGCACCTTTATGATCGAGACGAACTTCGGACGTGGAACCACATTTTCAATTGATGTAGACAACCGCGAATACTGGATTACGGCAAAACACATGTTCACCGGCATCAAGGCTGGCCCTGCGGGCGTGTTCAACACAAAGAGGGTGCAAGCAAATATTCTTTCGCAGATTGGCGATGGCGACGAGGGTCACGATCTACATTGGATGACCGAGAACTTTTCCGTCATCGACCCTGGTAAAGACATCGACATTCTCGTACTTGTTCCCGACCATCTGTTGGTCGACTTCCCGCGTGATTTCACTCTGAGGGCAGGAGCTAAAGACGTTGGTCTCGGAGGGGACTGTGAGTTCTTGGGATTCCCATACGGGGGCGGGTGGAAGACAAAGATTCAGGATGCAAAGGACCCGAATAAAGAGAATTGGGTTTGGCTGCCCTACATAAAGCACTGCACTCCATCTGCACGGCTTCAAGAAAAAGGAGTGGGAATTTGGGTCCTCGACGGCATTAACAACGAAGGCTTTTCAGGTGGACCGGTGTTATACGCGACCGGTCCAAAGCAGGAAGTCTTCGCCGTTATTTCAGGGTTCCATCAGGAGCCCTTGGAAGTCTTACCGGCACCAAATCCTGGCGAGAATCAGACAAGCTCTATCCCCCCTTCCCCTAAGTTGCCAGGGACGAAATCCAAAGAACCGGGGAAGGAAATCGTCAACGCAAACTCCGGCTTCATCATCGCATTCGACATCGAACCAGCGATAAAAGCCATTCAAAACGATCCGATCGGACCTTTGCGCCCGGAAGCGAGTTCGAAATAGGCCCTTGACAGGCCAAACCTCCACCTTTGGCGGGTGGCCCAATTCAAGCCGTTTCTTGGCTTGAGTGGGGTTGAACAGAATTGTCATCCCTGGTCGCCGTGGTGACGCGACCGGAGGTCGCCGCTCTCGTCGGATCGAACAATATCCCTATCCCTGCATAGGCCCATTCCTTCACCCGCCAGCTCAGCGCCTCGACGCCGAACTGCTGGGCGTATCAGGCAGGCGCCGAAACTCTTCCCCTAATAGGAGGTGATATGGCCGGGATCTGCGATGCAGGTAGAGCGGATTGACAGATCCTGTGATTAAAATGGAAGGAGTCATTCTGAGCGAAGCGAAGAATCCAGAGGGTGGCGGCGGCAATGACCAGGCGCATATCGTCTGGATTCTTCACTCCGCTGCGCTCCGTTCAGAATGACTCCCTTTCACAAATAACTACACCTACTGTCAATCCGCTTTAATGTAGCTGCGCTCAGCGTAACCTGCAAGCTTGCTTCGCCGGCGGTGCTGCTCTTGCCCCACTCAAGCAAAAGAGGCTTGAGTGGGCCACCCGCCTCTGCTTCCGGCAATTTGTCGGCGCGCACCAAGCTCGTCACTATTTACGGATAAGTTCTTAATTGGGCACTGAGAAGCCGCCAATGAATCCGGCGCTCTGCCGAGGAAACTGAGGAACAACCTCGAAGAGATCGCCACCGCCGCCGCCAGTAGCGGCCACCTGAGTGGTTGAGCTTCCATTGCCCTTAGCATCGGTAGTAAACGTGGTCAGCTCATAGCTGCCTGAACTGCCGATGTAAATTGTCTCCGATTCGACGGTGGCGTAGGGGCTGTTGGGCGATGCACCGTTCACGGAAAAAACTAGCGAGCCATTCGAATAAGTAACGGTCCCGCTGCTCAGTGGATCTTGCGGCGAACCGGTTGTGTCCACTCCGCCATTAGTCGAGGTGGCGGGCAGAAGAGTGGACAAATACGTCTGATTGCTCAAGTTTGGAGCAAGAAAGGTCTGGTACGCGGCCTTGCCGGCCGAATTATTGACGTAAAAATCGCCAGCCCAGTCTCCTGGACGGGGGAACTTTGCCGTTGCGGTCCCGCTTCCTCCACTATCCGAGGAAACTGTGGTCACATCGAAACAGGCAGGCGGCGCGTATGTGCTCCCTTGATCGACGGCGGGACAGAATTGTACAGTGTAGGTCGTGCTGGCTGGCGCGCCCGTCAACCGGACCGTCGTGTTGCCGCTCGTGTCAACGGTTATCTGACCATTCGTAGCGCTGTCCAGGGCGCTTTCCGAGAACAATGGTGCCTGGTATTGCGTGGTTGCGCCTCCACTGCTCACTCCGCCGCTGCCGCAAGCCGTCGAAAAACTCCAGGTGTAGGGAGCTGTCATCATGACATCGGCGAGATCACCTACGTTATTCACTGTTACGGTAATGGCGCCAGAAGGGAGCGGAGAAGTGGGCGTGAGCACCACCTGAGTAGTCGTCACGTTCGTGCTGAGCTTGACCGGAATGGCGCCGCCGGGACCGGTCACGGTGAAGTTATTGGGCATAATCGTGGAGGCGTCCGGCGCTTCATCAAACGTGACAATGATGAGCGTAGTCGTGCTGACACAACTTTCATTCGCTGCCGGGCTCACAGAGAGGACTAAGATAGGCGACGCATCTACTTTCGCGCGCGTCGTAAACGTGTAGCTGTAGGGCTTTGCTAGATGGACGCCCGCAGCGCTGGCTGCCGCCGTGGTAATGGTGGCCGTGTACGTTGCGCCGGGCCGAAGCGCCGGACTGGGTTGAAAGCTCGCTATATCGAAATCGGAATTGTAAGTTACAGAACCCGGCATCGGCCTACCGCCAGAATCGGTAACCTGAAAGCTGTGTCCATTGATTGTGGCCGGGTCCATCGGCCCATTGAACTGCACTTCCTGCTTGCGATTGGGCGCGTTGCCATTTACCTGAACGGCGACTGCGGCGACGGTGGGAGCTACGCCTCCGTTTTGCAATGGACCCATGTTGCTGGCGCAGCCTGTCATGAGCAACACTGCAAAAAACACTGAGGCGCAAAGGGGGCGGCGAGCGAGGGGCGTCATTGGCAAATCTCCAGAAGGGTGCTGCTACAGACACTTCGGATGCAGTATCGTTTTGCATCGTTGCCCTTCAATTTGCGAGCAAGCTTGACTGAGCAACGCGTTGTTTCGAGCATCCCCGCGTCGCTTGAAGCTGATTCGCATCAAAAAGCGATCGTCCGAAAATTAGCCGAAATCAACTGAAAGTGGGACCCAGAGGCATCGAGATCGCGCGCTCATATACCTGGTTCGACCGGCACAAGGCAAGTGGTCGGCGATCCGGAAGTTTGGGGAGCACATGAACTCGATGAGTGCGCATCGCCGATTCACTCATCGAACGATCCATGCGACGCATTGCAGGATACCTGCTGTTCAGAATTCTGGGCGGATTACGGGCAATTCGGAAACTGATCCACTCGCTCCTGGGCGCTACAGTCAGGTTGACAGTTAGATATACCAAGCTCGTTACTATTTACGGATAAGTTCTTATTCCATAGTTGTATCGCATGTACATCGCTACCGTGCTCGACCAAATCCGCAAACTACAGGATGAATTCAAAGTAGAAGAGTTGATCTTTGTGGGCGACCGCGGCATGGTCAAAAGCCGTGGCAAGCAGGAGCTGGAGCAGCGTGGCCTGCACTACAACATTTCCTGTATCCGGCGCGAAAACCGACTGCTGATGTGATTTTGGCGCTGATCTGGCGGGGTTTTCGTTGCAAATCTGCAAGGTGACACTGAGAGCCTGTTTACGATCTCCTGAGCAGCAGTCTAAGGGAAACCAGGTGGATCATTTGCAGGCTGGTGTTCAGCTTGCGTTCACAGTTCTTCCATAGCCGGCGGCATTTTTCTAGCCAGGCGAAGGATCGTTCCACGATCCAGCGCTTGGGCAGCGCCACAAATGCATGCAGTTCATTGCGCTTGACGACTTGAACCGTGGCGTCGATGCGCTCCATCACTCCGT
>JAKAAZ010000129.1 GCA_021802085.1 Acidobacteriota bacterium | reverse complement strand
TATTTCACCCCGGCATCGGGACGAAACTCAAACGTGGTCACCACCGGTCCTGGATTGATCTGGACGACCTGTCCATGGACGTCGAACTCGGCGTACTTTTCTACCAGAACGCGCGCTTCCTTCAGCAGATTGTCTTCGCGAACGACCTGTTTCTCATCGCTGCGATGCAGCAGCGTGCTGGGCGGCAGGCGATAACCCTCGACGGCCTTGGCAGTCACCGTAACCGGTTTGACGGCGGCGTCGGCGCGGGCGCCAATCTCGACCCGCAGCGATGCCGGCTCGCCAGATGCATGCCCAGCCGCGGGTTGCAGCTCCCGCAGTGAAGTGACGGGACGGGAAAACTCGATGTCGCTCGTGTTCCGCGCCAGGTTTTGCCGGGCTGCGGACAATGTCGGGCGCGCGACTTCTTCGCCGTATGCGGTGTCCATCTCGTCATCACTGTCGTCTTGGGGCGTAGCTCCACGCATCAGTTGCTGGGGTGGGGGCGCGGGAACCTGCTCCTCCCAAAAGTCGGGACGTTTGCGGACCCGGGTCGGCAATGCGTCTTTGCGCGTATCTTCAAAAATCCGCGGATCGTCGTCAGTGTGATTGGCAAGCGCGGCTTCTTCCTTCGCAAGCGCGCGAGCCGCAATGCGAGCGGCTTTGCGCTCCACTCGCCGGGCGCGGGCATTGTTCCAGCGGTCCCGCCACGCGGCCAGAAAGGCAAAATGCACGGTCAGCCACTGACGCAGGCTGCCCACGCTGAACGTAGTGGTTAAATAGAGCGCCGCCGCCACCAGGGTCATCGACAGGACACACGCGCCCGGATAATTCAGATAATGCACCAGCAGGTCGGCGATGGATCGACCAGTAAGTCCTTCAATTGGAATGATATGCAGCCAGCGTAGATGTCCAGGCAACAGGCCCAGCAACGCGGGTACAAATATCAGGCACAGAACGGAGCCGATGAGCTTCGATACCGGCGAACCGGCAGGCCGGGAGCGCAGCCAGAGCCAGCCCAACCCACCCACCAGCGCCGGGAGCAGGAACGCAGTCACGCCTTCGGCTTGCAGCAGGAGGTCGCTCAATCCAGCGCCCAGCAGGCCCACCCAGTTGTGCGTCGGTCGCCCGGCCAGATAGCCTCCGGCAGTATCCAGCGAAGGATCCAAGGGGGTGTAGGAAGCGAGTGAGAGGAGCAAGAGGAGGGCGCAGGCCAGCAGGAGCAGGCCGATCAGCTCATTCAACCGACGGTTTCTGGTCGGCGAAAAGATGCGTTCAACTACTTTCATGGGGGCGCTTTGTACACTGAGCGAAAGCCGACAGAATCGTCGCCGTCCACCCAATGCCAGAGACACCAGAGCAATTCCGATTATGCCAGAATTCGAGGTCGGGAGGGCGAAAAATCAGCCAGGCTCACATGGGTAGTCAACAGTGAACCCGCTTCCCGTCCTTAACTGGAACGTGTATGAAGAGAAGAACATAGAATCCCGAAGGGAGATCACAGCCGTGCTTGAAAGCATGTTCCATCCGCAACTTCCGCTTTTGGAAAAGATTCTTCGGCCCATGGTCGTCTATTTTTTCCTGATTTTTCTATTGCGCATCTTTGGCAAACGCGAACTGGCACAGCTCAATCCCTTTGACCTGGTCGTCTTGCTGTCCCTGTCGAACGTGGTGCAGAACGCGCTGATCGGCAACGACAATTCCGTTACCGGCGGAATTGTGGGAGCCCTCTCGCTGCTGACCGTCAACTGGCTGGTGGTGCGCTTTCTCTATAGTTCTCCCAAGGCCGATCGCCTGGTGGAGGGCACGGAGCAGGTGCTGATCAGGGATGGAGTTCTGGACCAGACTGCCCTGCGCCATGAACTGTTGACGGAGAGCGAATTGCTGTCCGTGATTCACCGCCAGGGCTTCGACGGCTTCGAGAGCGTGAAAAAATGCGTCCTGGAACCGAACGGCTCCTTCTACAATGAAGGCCATACCCCGAGCGAAGCGGAACAGCACTATGGCGACATTGTGGCTCGGCTGGAAAATATCCAGCGCGAGCTGGGGCAGGTGCGGACGCAACTTCCAGCCAGGTGAGAATGATCGGACAAGACAGGTTCGCACGCCCAACGAGAATTCAACGCAGGCCGCAAATTTCAGGGAATGCAGCAGAAAGTGCGAAAATTGTTACCGTGCGGCAAAGGGAGTGTGGACATGACGGATGACTTGCGGCAAGCTAAGCGAAGATTGCTGTCCCTGGCAGGTATCGCCCTCGTTGTTGTCGCTGTGGCCCTGCCAGCCGGCGCGCAGGCAGGGCCACACAGCGCTGGAAACACATTGCGGCGGATTGCCGCCATCGACTTGCCCGGGCCGACGGGAGAACGCTTCGATTACTTAACAATCGACAGGCCCGACAATTATCTTCTGTCCGCCTACCTTGGCGCGGGCATTCTGTATGTCATGGACATGAAGACGAATACGGTGGTTCACGCGATTCCCGGAGTGCCCGGCGTGGAGGGTGTCGTCTACGTGCCGGAACTGCATCGGGTGTACACATCGGACTGGCTGGAAAACAAAATCGGCGTTGTCGATCTGAAGCAGATGAAGGTCATCGCCAAGCTGCCTACGGAAGCCAAGCCGGACGGCAGCGCCTACGCCGCGCCGTTTCACAAGGTCTATGTGTCGGATGAACGCGGGAAGGCGGTTGCGGTCGTCGATGTGCGCACGGACAAAATCGTCGAGACCCTGCGCTTCAACAGCGAAACCGGCATGCCGCAATACGATCCGGTTGCCCGTCGCATTTACGTCAATCTTCAGGATCAAAACCTCTTTGCCGAAATCGACCCGGCCACGGACCATGTCATTGCCAGCTATCCGGTGGGAGGGTGCCGCGGCAACCATGGCATGACGCTCGATCCGGAGCACCGCCGCGCCTTTCTTTCCTGTGAAGGCAACAGCCTGATGACCGTCTTCAACCTCGATACGCACAAGGCTATCGCATATCTGCCCATGGCCGCCGGTGCGGATGTGATCAAATACGATCCCGGCCTGCGCCGCATTTATGTGGCTTGCTTCAGGGGTGCCATATCGGTCTTCCATGAAGAAGACCCAAACCACTATCGCAAGCTGCAGGACTTTCCCGTGCAGTACAAAGTTCACAGCCTCGCCGTCGATCCTGTCACGCACCGGGTGTACACACCGGAGCAGCAGGAAAACGGCCAGCCGGTGGCGAAGATGATTGTCTACGAAGCCGTGCAATAATCCTGTGGAGTGAAACTTTTGCCGATGATGGACCAGCCCGATACCAGCTTTCAATCGCTGCTGCACGAACTCCGCGTCATTCCTCCGCCGGAAGAGTTTTCTTCCAAGGCGCACGTGCGCAGCCTCGAGGAGTATGAGTCGCTCTACCGCCGCTCAGTCGAAGATCCGGAAGAATTCTGGGCCGCCGCCGCCAATGAACTGCATTGGTTTGAGCCGTGGACGAAGGTGCTGGAATGGAACGAGCCGTGGGCGAAATGGTTCGTCGGCGGCAAGATGAACCTTGCCTACAATTGCCTCGATCTTCAGGTCGAGCGCGGGCGCGGCGGCAAGACAGCCATCCTGTGGGAAAGCGAATCGGGCGAGGTTCGCAAATTTACATTTCAGCAACTGCTGGATCAGGTCCAGCGCTTCGCCAATGTTTTGCGCGCGAGCGGCGTTCAGAAAGGCGAGTGTGTCGCCCTCTACATGGGCATGGTTCCGGAGCTGGCGATCGCGATCCTCGCCTGCGCCCGCATCGGCGCGATGCACTCCGTTATCTTCGGCGGATTCGCCGCCAACGCGCTGGTGGACCGCATCAACGATGCGCAATCCGTTCTCGTCATCACGCAGGATGGAGCATGGCGGCGCGGCCAGGAAATCCCGCTGAAAACCACCGTGGATGAGGCGCTGGAAAAATGTCCGTCAGTCCGCAAGGCAATCGTATTGCGCAGAACAGGGACCAAGATCGCGATGCAGGCGGGCCGCGATCTCTGGTGGCACGCTGAAATGGAGCAGGCCAGCGCCGTTTGCGCCGCCGAGCCGCTCGATGCCGAGCATCCGCTCTACATCCTCTACACCTCCGGGACCACAGGCAAGCCAAAGGGAATTGTGCACACCACCGGCGGTTATGCGGTGCATACCTATCTCACCAGCAAGCTGGTCCTCGATCTCAAGGACGAAGACGTCTACTGGTGCACCGCGGACATCGGTTGGGTCACGGGCCATTCTTATGTGGTCTATGGCATTTTGCAGAACGGCGTCACCTCCGTGATGTACGAAGGCGCGCCAAACTATCCCGAGAATGACCGGTTCTGGAAGATCATCGACGACCATCAAGTGAGCGTTTTTTACACTGCGCCGACGGCCATTCGCGCGTTCATCAAATGGGGCGACGAATTTCCCAATCGCCACAAACTCACCAGTCTGCGCCTGCTGGGCAGCGTGGGGGAGCCTATCAATCCCGAGACATGGATGTGGTATTCCTCTGTGATCGGCAAGAGCCGCTGCCCGATTGTGGACACATGGTGGCAGACCGAAACCGGCGGCATCATGATTGCCTCCATTCCGGGAGCCGTCCCCAACAAGCCGGGTTCGGCCAGCAAGCCTTTCTTCGGCATTGTGCCCGATATCGTGAATCAGGACGGGCAGCCGGTGTCCGAAGGCAATGGCGGTCTGCTGATTATTCGCAAGCCGTGGCCGGGGATGGCGCGCACCCTCTACAACGATCCGGATCGCTACGTGAAACAGTACTGGTCGACCATCCCCGGCGCGTACTTCACCGGCGATGGCGCACGCTGCGACGCCGATGGCTACTACTGGCTCATGGGTCGCGTCGATGATGTGATCAACGTCTCCGGGCATCGGCTGGGAACCATGGAGATTGAATCGGCGCTGGTGGCGCACCCAAAGGTGGCGGAAGCCGCTGTGGTCGGTCGCCCGGATGCGCTCAAAGGACAGGCGATTGCCGCCTTTGTGACGCTGGAGTCGCAGTACAAGCCATCGATCGCCTTGAAAGATGAACTGCGCGCCTGGGTCGCAAAGGAGATTGGCGCGCTCGCCCGCCCGGACGATCTGCGCTTCACCGACAGCCTGCCGAAAACGCGCTCCGGAAAAATCATGCGGCGACTGCTGCGCGAACTCGCCGAAACCGGCGAGGTGAAGGGTGACACCACGACTCTGGAAGACCTTGGTATCCTCGCTCGCCTGCGCGAGCAGGAAGAATAGCTGGACGCAGTCCTCGCGGGCAGCGCCCCTGCTGCATCAATGCCAATAGATTCGCTGGGGCGCGGTTGCCGACAGGTCCACTTTCACCGGCGATGCAATCGCGGTCAACGTGTTGTAGTCGAAGTCGCGATAGAGGTCGAGACACATCAACTCTGGAGCCTCATCGAATGTGAGCGGATGGTCGAACGCATACTGGAAACTGTGAATGGATTCCCGCGCTTCGAGTTTTGAAAACAGGTCAGGCTGAATCGCCGCGGTCACCATGGCAATCGTTTCCGAGCGCGGCCCGGTTGTGATGATGCGAACTGGCGGCACCGGCGACCTAGTGTGCGCGGCATAGTTATTTGGAGTGGGGGACCCGTGATCCAGATCCTTGCCTAGCCAGCGAACCACCGCGTTGACCTGAGCCGACTCCAGCCCCAATGAACGTTCGCCGAGTGCATCCAACAGCAGCGCGAAGGCACTTGCGTGCAGCTTGTGTTGGTCGGCGGCATCCTCGCCAAAAAATAACGGATCGAGCACCAGCACCCGCTGTCCGCGGTCCACTGCATCGGCCACGTCCACCACTGTCGATGGCATGCCGGAATCGGAAATCAGGATGGTCGTCGGTGACGTTTCCGGGTCCGTAATCGCACGGAACAACACTCCTGTAGCGCTGAGCCCGTTGCTGAATTCGAAGCGATATGCATGGCTTTCCAGTTCCTTTTCATGGGTCGCGCTGATCGCCCATGCGTGCGTCACTGTGACGGGATCGTAGCGCACGACCTTCTTCAATAGCATTCGCTGCGAGTCGGCCCACTGCGCGCTCGGTTGTGCCGGAACCTCATGGTGGATCTGTTTTGCCAGAGACTGTGCCAGCGACAGGATGGTGAGGTTGTCCTTGGGAATCCCAACAACAAGATCTTCGAGGCTTCGCACTTCCGTATCCGTGTTGGGAAGCTCATTCGGCGATGCGTCGATGTGAAATACCGAATCGAAGAACTTATACGATGCCTCGCGACTGTCCAGCCCATAGTTATGCGTGCCCGGGTCCAGGTTCAAGTGCCACTGCAGATTCTCCGGCTTGCCGTATAGCTTAAAGAAGGGCTGGATGTCGGTATAAACGCCCTGCTTGACGACGCCGGCCCGATAGCAGCAATCGTCCATCGCGTTATAGATCAGCAGCGTTGGCCGCGGTGCGCGTGTCGCCATCAGCTGCGCGTAGTCCACACCCTCCCGAAAATCAGGTGGGTTCTGTTCAGCGTCATTGCCCGCATACTCAGGGTGTTCGATCGAGGTCGTCAATGAGGTGAATCCAGCTACCGGCACCGCAGGCCCCACCCGCGTGTCGAGCGAACTGAGCATGAGGGTCTGCCAGCCGCCGCCGGAAACTCCTGTGACACCGATGCGGGAGCGGTCTACATCCGGATCGTCGTAGAGGTAGTCGAGGCCGCGGCGCATCTCCAGGTAAAACAGCCCCGCTCCGTTATAGCCGGCAAGATCGAGCAATTTGATATTGTTGTGCGTATTTCCCGGTTGGTCGAGTTCGCCAAAGTCAAACCATTCCAGACTGAGTGCAAGGATTCCGCGGCGCGCGTAATTGATGCATCGTTTCTGCTTATGCGCTACGGCCTTGCCTCCGGCTCCGTGTCCGTTCACATTCACAATCGCCGGCATCTTGCCGGTCATATGTTCGGGCTCATAGAGCAATGCCGTTGAGAAAAATCCGGGAACTATCTGATACCGAAGCTTGACGATTCGGTAACCATCACCTTCAATCACTCCAGCTTTCTCAAACTGCGGCGCGGAGTCAACCCATGGCTGCGGCCATCCGTGATAGAGAACGGAAAGTTCGTGCGCCCGGATACGCGCCGCCTCCTTGTCCCACTGCTGAGGCGTTGCGGGCAACTCCAGCGGAGGCACTTTCTTCAGCATGAAGTGGCGCAATTCATCGGCCACGAGATCGGGTGACTGCAGGTGCTGGCTCAGCAGCGGCCGCACCAGCGTGCCATCCGCCTGCGCGTGGGCGGTGCCGGCCACGCAAACAGCAACTACGGCTGCAAGGAGAAAACGGACCATAGAAAACTTCATAGCTGGCTCTCCCAATGACAAGGTGCTCAGGTACAGTGGATAAAGTTGTTCTCAGTCTATCCAGAGAGCTGCAAAAACCGGAAATCCAATCGCGCGCACTTTATACTGCGAAGGATGGGAGTCTCTCCCGAGTGAATGCAAAACCGCCGGTGGAAATTGCAGGTCCTTCCCGCAGCCATCTGCCTGCGTTGGACGGCGTGCGCGGGCTGGCGATTCTGCTGGTGCTGATCGCGCACCTCATGCTGTTCAACAATCACACCGGCAGCCGGTTCGGCGATTCGCTCTCCGCGCTGCGTGGCCTGGGCTGGGTTGGCGTCGATCTCTTCTTCGTTCTTTCCGGATTTCTCATTACCGGCATTCTTTATGACACGCTTCATGACCCGCACTACTTCCGCAGTTTTTACATGCGGCGTTTTTTGCGCATTTTTCCTCTCTATTATGGATTCTTATTTTTCTTGCTGGTCCTTGGACACGGGCTGCATTTCGCCTGGGGTGGTCGGCAATACGTGCTGCTCGCCTACATGCAGAACACCAGCCTGTGGTTTCCGGTGACGGATTTTCATCCGGGCGCGTGGGCGGACCTGGACCATTTCTGGTCGCTCGCCGTGGAAGAACAGTTCTATCTGTTCTGGCCGCTGCTGGTATTTTTGGTGCGCGGGCGCCGTCGGCTGATCGCGCTCGCCCTGACGCTCTCCGCTGTTGCGCTTCTGCTGCGGATCGCGCTCTATCTGCATGGCACGTCGCCGCTGCTGATTTTTATGCTCACGCCCTGCCGTATGGACACGCTGCTGCTGGGCGGCTGCGTGGCGCTGTTGATTCGCGGCAACAGCGGCTGGCTTCCACGCCGAGGAATGGTGCCGCTGGCGCTCGCTTGCGCGGCCATCATTGCCGCCTATACGCTGTGGCACCTGGCCGGCGACATGCGAGACTTTTTCTTCGGCGCCACCTTCGGTTATACGGTCATCGCGTTGGGATGTATTGGTGTCCTGGTCGCGGCGCTCGAACCGGCAACCGTCGCCAATCGAATTTTTCGCTGGCCGTTTCTCCGTAGCCTGGGCAAGTACAGCTACGGCATCTACGTGCTGCACATATTCGTTGCCCGTCTGATTGCGACACTGACATCGCGGATGCTCGGCGCCAGCTTGCGCATCTTCCTCACGCCCTATTTGCATTCCAGGCCGCTGGCCGTGCTGTTGGAGTTTTGCGTCAACGCCGCCGCGGTATATCTGGTCGCCTATCTTAGCTACAACCTGTACGAAGTTCACTTTCTGCGGCTGAAACGATATTTCGGCTATCGCGGGACTTCCACACAAACCTTGGCTGCTAAGCAAGTTGCAGCGGAATAGGTCGCTTGCCGACACAACCCGTGGCCACTCCTCAGCTATACTTCCGTATGGGAAGAATCTCGTGCCACCTCGGCGCATCTGCTTGTGTGGGCGCAGGAAGATGGCACTCGTCCTAAACCACCATGGGCAACATTCTCGATACCATTGATTCTCCATCCGATGTAAAACAGCTCACCCTGCCGCAACTGGAACAGCTGGCGCAGGAGATTCGCGAGCGGATGATCGCCGTGCTGGCCAAGACAGGCGGCCATCTCGGCCCCAATCTGGGCGTGGTGGAGCTGACGCTGGCCCTGCATGTTGTCTTCGATACTCCCAAGGACCATTTTGTCTTTGACGTTAGTCATCAGGCGTATATCCACAAGCTGCTGACCGGACGGCGCGATCGTTTTGAAACCATGCGTCAGCCCCATGGATTGAACGGCTTTATGCTGCGCACCGAAAGCGAGCATGACGTGTACGGCGCTGGCCACGCGGGCACGGCCTTGTCGGCAGCACTGGGCATGGCGGTGGCGCGCGACATGAATGGCGGCAAAGAGCACGTCATCGCGCTGGCCGGAGATGCGGCATTCACCAACGGCATTTCCTATGAAGCCCTGAATAACGTTGCCAGCCAAACCAAGCGGCTGATCATCGTGCTGAATGACAATGAGTGGTCCATCGATCGCAATGTCGGTGCCATTTCCTCCTACTTGCATCGCATCGTCACCAATGAACGCTACGCGTACCTGCATGACCGCGCCGGACGCTTGATTGAGAAAATCGGCGGCAAGACCGTCGGCCACGTGGTCCGCCGCGCCGAGGAAGCGGCCAAAGGATTGTTGCTGCCGTCGCTGATCTTCGAGGAATTTGGCCTGACGTATTACGGCCCCATCGATGGTCACAACCTGGGGCTGCTGATTGAAACCTTCCGCTTCCTCAAGACGCAGAATCGTCCTGTTATTCTGCACGCTCTCACCCAGAAGGGACGCGGCTTTCAACCCGCGCTCGACAAGCAGAAGAAATTTCACGGCTTGGGGCCGTACCATCCTGAGACTGGCGAAACCGTGCCGGCCGGCCAAAAGGCCTACTCCGAAGTGTTTGCGGAAACGATGGTCAAGCTCGCCGACCACAATGACAAAGTCGTAGCCATCACCGCCGCGATGCCGAATGGCACCGCGCTCGATCTCTTCCGTCCCCATTACCCCAAACGCTATTTCGATGTGGGCATCGCGGAAGAGCACGCCATCATCTTCGCCGCCGGGATGGCCACGAAGGGCCTGCGTCCATTCTGCGCGATCTATTCCACGTTTTTGCAGCGCGCTTACGACCCCATCATTCACGACGTCTGCCTGCAGAACCTGCCCGTCGTATTTTGCATGGACCGCGCCGGCCTTTCCGGCGACGATGGGCCTACGCATCATGGCCTGTTCGACATCAGCTATCTGCGCGGCGTTCCCAATATCGTCGTCATG
>JAKAAZ010000128.1 GCA_021802085.1 Acidobacteriota bacterium | reverse complement strand
AGGCCAATGACAATCTGCATCTTGCCCCGCTTGCCATCACGGTTGTAACCATACGCGCCTAACTCGTTCCGCTCCCCTTCGAAGTAACTGCCGGTCACGTCATAGAGAAACAACTGCGCATCGCGCGGAAGATCGTCGGCGTTGACCGGCTTCCATCCCAGCACGCAAAGTTCGCGTGCCGGGCCCCCGGCTTGCGGTCTAACTCCTCGGCGAAGTGCAGCAGCATCGGCGTCAGATCGTTGTCCGATTGCAGGCGGTCCGCGCGCGGACCGTAGTACCACTTCTTGTATCGCTCCAGTTCCAGTTGCAGACGGAGAAGCTCAACTTGTAAGTCGTCGGCGCGTCGCTGCTCCTGGTTGCGCTCCAGGAGCAGCGAACGGATAACTGCCCTCAGCGATGCGCTGTCATCGGGTAACTCGACTGACTCAGGACTTATAGGTGACACATAGATTGGGCACAGAATCTATGTGGAAGTTACTTACACCGCGACCTTCTTCTTCGTATCTCGATCGGTTTCCGTTCCACGCTCGTAGCGCGGCACGCACTTCAGCTTCGACACGTCGATCCCATCCAGAACCACCGCCAGCCAGATCCGCGTTGCTTGTGCCTGGTCCAGCGCGCGCAAACTCGGCAGCCCAATCACGCCCCAGGCTCCAACACGGAAAGCAATGCGCGCAAATGGCTCGCGTCGAATCCAGCAGCAACCACAAGGCTCTGCCCTCCCGCAAGCCGAACCTCGATCGCATGATTGCCAGCCGCTGACGATCGCACCGGCTCCTCGGCCGGACTTACTTCCACAAACTGCGCCGCCTCGGCATTGCGCAGCCGCTTCTTCCACGCGAAAAACTGTAAGTCCCGCAGCCCCCGCTCACGACAAAACGCCGCCACGCTCCGACCACTCCGATTCCGCTCTGCAACCAAACCACGCCACTTTGCCCACTCTTCCGCTCGACGCCGGCTCATTGCATAAAAGTGCTACCACCGGCTGCGCCGCACAAGACGCGCTTCGCATAGCGCTTACGATGCTTTTATACCTTCCTGCTGAAAACCCTGAACACTAGATTCTTTCGGCGCACACATGGTATCTTCGTTAATTGAAAAAATAAATCTTCGCTTCATTACCTCTTCATAGTCCGCATATTAAACCGAGTCGCGTGTGCTAGCCACGCCAAATTTGGCACGTGCATGAATTCTAAAAAATAAACAGATTTTCCGGCAGAACAGTTTGGTACGCGCGATCTTCTCCTGAAAGGTAGAAGCCGTGTAGAACAGGGAGGATCGAAATCTCAAAGAGCAATTCCTGGAGGATTAAAGTACATATGAATCGTTTAACAGCTGGTTTTATCGGATTTGTCGCTGCGCTGCTGTTGATACCGACGTTTGGCTATCTCTTTTTAGCATTTGGCAATCCTCCTGTTGCGGTTGCGGACAAACCTTTTCCATTTGAAGCTCAAATTGTCCGGATTCCGCGTCACGCGCGTATTCACCGGGAAATGCCGAAGAGCAGTCCCCTCGACCAAAACGATGCGAACCTAGTTGCTGGTGCACGTATATACAATCAAGACTGCGCAGCTTGCCACGGGTTGCAAGATCAAGCATCGCCATTTGGGAAGACGATGTACCCACGCGCCCCGGACCTTTGGGAGAAACATAAAAACGGTGTGGTTGGGGTCAGCGATGATCCAGTCGAAGAAACCTACTGGAAGGTGAAGAATGGAATACGGCTTACCGGTATGCCTGCCTTTCAATCGCTACTCACTGAAACCCAGATGTGGCAGGTGAGCATGCTTCTTTCGCTGGCGAACAAGCCTCTCCCCATAGAAGCTACCGAGGTGCTCAACAAACCGACCCACTAGCATCCATAAGGAACCGGAAAGCCTTCAGATAAATTTCAGGTTTTTTCCGCATAATAGATAAGGAATGCAGAGTACCCATCCGATATCATCAGTTAAGGTGGTTCAATGCGAGGCATAAGGAAAATTGCCTTCCTAAGCCTCGTGTTGCCTGTGGGGCAGGCCCTCATATTGCCATGGCACTTGAGAGCCCAGCAGAGTTCTGCAACTCCCCTACAAGCGACTGTGAATCTCTCCAACTCGCAAGCCAGTACGCCACCCCTCCAGATCACGCTGGCGGAGGCGGAACAGCGCGCGCTAAAAATTGAACCGACACTGCTTGCCGCCAAGGCCGCGGAGAAAAGCGCTGGTTATGACCGCTCGATTGCGCGTTCTGCGCTGCTGCCGCAGGCGAGCATTATCGGCCAATATCTCTTTACGGAATCCAATGGCAGGCCGTTTGGCGGCACTCTTCCAAACGAATCTGGCCCTGTTTTCATTGCCAACAACGCAGTCCATGAATACATCAGCCAATTCGCAGCCGCTGAAGATTTAAGCCTTGCATCCGTGGCGCGGTATCGACAGGCAGGGGCACTGGCTTTACGGGCAAAGGCGGAAGCGGAGATTGCCTCGCGTGGACTGGTTGCAGTCGTCACGCAGGCGTACTATTCCGTACTCGCCGCGGACCGCAAGCTACAGGCCGCGCAGGAGGCCACCCAGGAAGCGCAGAACTTTGTCAGCCTGACAAAAAAGTTGGAGTCAGGACGTGAAGTGGCGCACTCCGACGTGCTGAAAGCGGAGTTGCAACTGGAGCAGCGGCAGCGCGACCAGGCGGACGCAACCCTGGCTGCAAGCGAAGCAAGCGAAGCGCTGGGGGTATTGCTTTTCCCCGATCCCACGACGCCCTACACGCTCGCAGATTCGCTGAGCGCCACGACCCCTTTACCCGATGAGAATCAGGTGCAAGCCCTGGCCGGTGCGGCAAATCCAGAGTTGCGCAGCGCCATGGCGGACGTGAAGGCCTCGGATGCCGACGTGCTCGCCTCGCGCGCGGGATATCTGCCTACTGTTTCGTTCGACTACAACTACGGCCTGGACGCTCCGATGTTCGCAAGAATCGGCCCAAACGGGGAAAGGTTTCTCGGCTACTCTGCCTCTGCCGGGATCAATATTCCCGTCTGGGACTGGTTTGCAACTCATAGTCACGTCAAGCAGAGTGAGTTGCGTCGGCAGTTGGCGCGCGCATCTCTCGACCTGACGCAGCGGCAACTGATCGCTCAACTTCACGCCGCTTATGGTGAACTGACCACTGCGGCAACGGCCTTTGCCTCTCTCACCCAAAGTGTAGAGCAAGCGCGAGAAAGCCTGCACTTGAGCACCTTGCGATATCAGGCAGGGGAAGCCACAGTCGTTGAGGTCGTCGATGCGCAGAACACATATCTGGCAACTGAAACGATGGCCGCGGATGGCGCGGTTCGCTACTACGTGGCGCGCGCCAACCTGGAACGCTTAACGGGAAAACTGCCTTGAAAGGGAACGGACACGCATTCATGCAAGCGCACCCTGTTGTTCGGAAGCAGAGATTTGTCGCAGCAGCTTTGCCGGTAGCGTGGCTGCTGGCCGTGGTGCCAATTGCAGGCTGCGGCGGCGCTGACAAAGCGCTCCCAACCGTGGTGAGCGTGCAGGCAGTCACGGCGCGCCGGGCAGACGTTCCTATCGTGGTTCAGGGCGAAGCCTTGCTGGTGGCATTGCACCAAGCCATTCTGGCGCCGAAGATCAGCGCACCGATTGCGCACCTTTACGTGCAGCGTGGCGACAAGGTCCATAAAGGTGAACTGTTAGCAGTGCTGGAAAACAAGGACCTGGCGGGCGCAGCACTCAGCAGCGATGGGCAGTATCAACAGGCCAAGGCGCAATACCAAACCATTACCAAAGCCACCGTACCGCAGGAAGTACTAAAAGCGCAGGCGGATCTGGGACAGGCAAAAGCGGAGATAGATTTGCAGCAGCAGATCTACGCCAGCCGTAAAAAACTTTTTGCGGAAGGTGCATTGCCAGGTCGAGATGTCGACCAGGCCCAGGTCGCGCTGGTACAGGCGAAAGTTGCCTATGAAACGGCTCAGCGCCATCTGACGGCACTGGAAAAAATCAATCGGACAGCGGAACTGGAGAGCGCCGCCGGACAACTCCATCAGGCGCAAGGACAATACGATCAGTCCGCAGCTACGCTGGCATATTCCGAGATTCGCAGCCCCTTGAATGGTTATGTGACGCAGCGCCCCCTCTACGAGGGAGAGATGGCCAATGCCGGTGCGCCGCTGCTGACCGTGATGGATACCTCCGTATTGGTCGCAAAAGCGCATCTGCCGCAGGCACAGGTGCAGGGAATGCCCGTGGGGGCAGATGCGCAGGTAACGGTGCCGGGAATACCGACCCCTGTGCCCGGTACAGTGATGCTGGTCAGCCCGGCGCTCGATCCCGGCTCTACGACGGTCGAAGTCTGGGTCAAGATCAACAACAAGGACAATCAACTGAAGGCCGGCACGCCCGTACAGGTTGCCATCACAGCCCGCACGATTTCCAATGCATTGGTCGTGCCCACCGCTTCTGTAATAGAAGACGAAGGCGGCGGCAAACATGTCATGGTGGTCGGAGCGGACAATATCGCGCACCCTCATGAAATCAAAGTAGGCGCGGTCTCGGGCGAGGACACTCAAATTCTCTCCGGCATTCAACCGGGCGACCAGGTCATCACAGTCGGAGCCTATGGGCTCGATGACGGCACGCATGTTCGGATAGTTCAACCGGAAAGCCCCGACAAACCAACTGCGGGGAGCGCGGACTGATGGCCGCTCCAAAAACAAAGCAGCAAAAGCCATTCTGGGTCGTGCGTCACTCGCGGACCATCATTTTCTTTACCTTGATCGCAGCGTTTGCCGGGGGCTATTTCGCCTTTCAGATGCCGGTAGCGGTCTTCCCGCACACCAGTTTTCCGCGTGTCATCATCGGCATCGATAACGGCGTAATGCCTGTCGAGCAGATGGAAGTCACCATTACGCGCCCGGTAGAAAACGCCATCAATACCGTGCCTGGACTGGCGACCGTACGTTCCATCACCAGCCGCGGAGAGGCCGAAGTCGATCTGTTCTTCAACTGGAATGTGGATATGGTTTCCACTCTACAGATGGTGAACTCGGCGGTCTCGCAGATTCGTCAGGACCTTCCAGCCACTGCAGTCATCACCACCAATCGATTGAGTTTTGCGTCATTCCCGATCCTCGGCTACAGTTTGACCTCCGACACCATGCCGCAGACCGACCTGTGGGAAATGGCGGAGTACGAATTGAAGCCCCGTATGAACCGGCTGCCGGGCGTTAGCCAGGTGACGGTGCAGGGCAGCAAAATTCCTGAAGTGCAGGTTGTTCCCGATCCTGCGAAGCTGCTGGCGACGAAAACTACGATCGATGATCTGCTCAGCGCCATTGCACGCACCAACGTGATTGAATCGCCCGGTCTGTACCAGAGTCATCATGAGCTGCTGCTGGGCCTGGTCGGTGGACAGGTGCATTCTGCCGAAGAGCTGGCGCATGTCATGGTGAAGACCACGTCCGACGGCGTGCCAGTCCAGATCGGCGATTTGGCCACAGTCGAAGATTCGACCGAACCGCTATATACGATTGTCACCGCAAATGGAAAACCTGCGGTGCTCTTGAATGTAATGCGCCAGATTGGCTCGAACGCGCTCGGTGTGTCGAATGAGGTAGCGGCAGAGGTTGCCAGCATCCGCAAAACACTTCCTGCTGGCGTACATATCGAACCGTTTTACGATCAGTCGACGCTTATTCGCGATTCCATTACCAGCGTGCGGGATGCGATTCTCATCGGACTGATCCTGGCCTCGATTATTCTGGTCCTTTTTCTGCGTGACTGGGGCTCATCCATTGTGGCCGGTCTCGTGATCCCCACGACGATATTAATCACGATTGTTTTTTTGAGCATCTCCGGTGAAGGCTTCAATCTAATGACGCTGGGCGGTCTGGCCGCTGCCGTCGGCCTTGTCATCGATGATGCCATTGTCGTGGTTGAAAACATCGTGATGCACATCGATGCAGGCCAGCGCCGCGTGGATGCCGTACGCAGCGCACTTGGAGAAATTACCGTTCCACTGGTCTTTTCCACCATCACCCCAATTGTCGTTTTCCTGCCGCTGATCAGTGTCACGCAGGTGACAGGCGTCTTCTTTCGTGCGCTAGCCATCACCATGTCCGTTTCTCTGCTCACCTCGCTGGCCCTCGCGCTCACCTGGACACCCAGCCTTAGCCTGCTGTTCATCGGCAAACACCGCAAGCGCCTGTCCGGTGCGGCGGAGAGTGAGACCGCCGAAGCGGAAACAGTCGAAACTCGCGGCGCAGAAACGGACGACTTGGAAAAGGCTACCACCCTTCACATCCTGGAACACGAAGACGAAATGCAGACGCCATGGATGCGAAAAGTCCTCGACTACTATGCCAGGTTGATTACATCTGCGCTGCATCATCCCGCGCGCCTTGCCGCAGTTTGTCTGCTGGTAATTGTCGGTGGCGGACTGGCCTATCGGGGGCTGGGATCGAACCTGCTTCCTTCCATGGATGAAGGCGGATTTATCCTTGATTACCTGATGCCTGCCGGCTCCTCTCTGAATGAAACGAACCGCGTTCTGCTGGAGGTAGAAAAAGTCCTGCATGAGAATCCCAACGTGGAGAGTACTTCGCGTAGAACTGGATTACAGCTTGGTCTGGCTGCTGTAACGGAAGCGAATACTGGAGACTTTACCGTCAAGCTGAAGAGCGATCACAAAGATAGTACAGAAGATGTGATGGCAGATGTGCGGGCGAAGGTGAATGCGATCGCGCCACAACTGGGTATTGAAGTGGCGCAGATGCTTCAGGACAATATCAACGACCTGTCGAACGCGCCGGAACCAATCCAGATTCGTCTCTTTTCCCCTGACATTGACCTTCTGCATCAACTGGCCCCACAAGTTGCCGATGCGATCGAGAAAGTCTCCGGTGTAGTCGATGTGGAGGATGGGGTTGAGAACGGATTGAGCAGCCCTGCCACCAATTTCAACGTCCGTCTGGCTGTGGCCGCGGAACTGGGCTTCGCGCCGGAGGAGGTTGCGACCGATGCGCACGCAATTATCGAAGGCGTGCCGACCGACCAGCCCCTGATCCGCAACGGGCGTCCCTACACCATCCGTGTGCGCATGGCGTCACCCTATCGCGCTTCTCTGGAGGCAATCTCCAACACCCTGTTGATCAGCGCTACCGGCAATACGGCAACGCTCGGTTCGCTTGCGGAGATTACGCAATTGCCGCCGCAGAGTGAGATCTTCCGCGAGAACCTACAGCGCGATGTCACCGTGACCGGCAGCATTGAAGGTTCAGATTTGGGCGGCACGATGACGAAGATTCAAAAGGCGGTCGCCGACCTCCATCTGCCTCCAAGCGTACGCGTGGTCTACGGCGGAACATATCAACAGCAACAACAGTCCTTCAATGAGCTGTTACGGGTATTGCTATTGGCCACAGCCCTGGTATTTGGCGTACTACTGACTGAATTTCGCGGATTTGCTGCACCCATTGCAATTCTTACTTCCTCGGTTCTCTCTGTGGCTGGCGTCGTTGTGGCGCTGCTGATCACGCAGGTCACTTTCAACGTCGCCTCGTTCATGGGCCTGATTATGGTGATCGGGATCGTCGCCAAGAACGGCATCCTGCTGCTCGATGCCGACCAGAAATTTCGCGCGCTCGGCTATCCGGCGGAACGCGCGATCATCGAGTCGGGCCGTCGCCGCCTGCGGCCCATCCTGATGACCGCCATGGCCGCAGTGACAGGAATGCTGCCACTCGCTTTCGGCATCGGAGCCGGCTCGCAGATGCTGCAACCGCTGGCGATTGCAGTAATCGGCGGAGTAGTCATCTCCATGGCGCTTTCGCTGGTGGTGACGCCCGTCATTTATTACTGGATGACTCGCAGACAAAGCACCGGAGAACTCGCCTGATCCTATATTTTTGCTTTGCTCATGTGCTCGATATGACAGTCACTATGAGCGTGTCGGGCATAAGGGTTTGAGATTTTGTAACCAACATAGAATCAACAACATACCAAACATGGTAGATTTTGTATGTTGTTGATTTTAAGGGGCCTGAAATCTATGCCCGACAGACTCCTAGAGATTCCTGACGTCCAATGAGTTTAAAAGCCAAAATCGAAGCAGTCATTTATGCAGCTGAGGAGCCGGTCACGCTGGCGCAGTTAGCCTCCATTTTTTCCGACGAGGTGCTCGCAGCCACGGCTGCGTCAGGCCTTCCCTTTGACGTGATGCCTCCTGAGAGCGACGCGGCTCCGTCGACCGGGACCACAGAGCTGGCGGCTTCGGTCGAGGCATCCTTGGATTCAGAGGCCGCAGTTCAAAACGAAAGTGCTGCGGACACTGCGACCCCGGTTCCGGGACAACCGCCGCTGCCCATGGAAGATGCCGCGGCGCGAAAGCAGGCTCGCCTGCGAGAGCGCGAGATTCGACAGGCCGTGGAGCAGATTGTCGAAGAGTTGATTGCGGACTATGTCAACGGTGAACGGGGCATGGAGATTCGCGAGATTGCCGGCGGGTACCGCATGGCAACCAAGGCGGAATATCACGACGCCGTCCGCTCCTTTGTAAAAAGCCTCAAACCGCAGATGAAGCTCTCGCTGCAGGCGCTTGAAACGTTGGCAGTCGTTGCCTACAAGCAGCCC
Source organism: Acidobacteriota bacterium (assembly GCA_021802085.1). Lineage (GTDB taxonomy): Bacteria > Acidobacteriota > Terriglobia > Terriglobales > Acidobacteriaceae > JAKAAZ01. The sequence continues at coordinate 1,526 of JAKAAZ010000128.1, read as the reverse complement.
GTCACAGCACCCGAGATCAGCGAAATTCGCGGCGTCGACACCTCCGGCGTCCTAGGCAGTTTGATGAGCCGAAAACTGATCACGACGGCCGGGCGCAAACAGGTCATCGGTCGTCCGATTTTGTATAAGACAACGAAAGAATTTCTCCTGCGTTTTGGCCTGAAGGATGTGAGCGAGCTGCCCAGCATGGAGGAGTTCGAGAAAATGGCCGCGGATATGGCTGCGGACATGGCCGAGTCGGACGCAAGCGGTCCCGACGCAATCCCAACAGAGACAGGCGCAAACCCAGCGCCTGCGGAGTCTTCTGCAACCGATACAGTTACAGAACAAACTTCCGTGGCTGAAATTGCCCACGAATCGTCTGGATCCGAGTCATGAAATCGGCGAGAGGCGCGGACAAGTCGGCAATCGCAGGCACAGAAGACGGCAAGATGGGGCGCGGGAACAACAAAGCGGAGCGCCTGCAAAAGATCCTTGCCAGCGCCGGCGTTGCCTCGCGCCGCAAGGCGGAAGAATTCATCCTTCAAGGCCGCGTCCAGGTAAACGGGCAAATCGTCAACCAGCTCGGCAGCAAAGCCGACCCCGTCCATGACCACATCCGCGTCGATGGAAAATTGATCCATCCTGCCGGCGAATATCGCTACTACATACTGAACAAGCCGAAGCAGTTTGTCACCACCGCGAGCGATCCCCAGGGCCGCCCCACGGTAATGGAATTCTTTTCGCGTATCAGGCTCCGTATGTTTCCCGTAGGTCGACTGGATTATCACAGCGAGGGCCTGCTGCTGGTGACCAACGACGGTGAACTGGCGAACGCCCTCACGCGGGCAGCCTCCCACGTGCCGAAAACCTATCTGGTCAAAGTGAGCGGCGTGCCCAGCGAGGATGCCCTGAATGCGCTCCGGCGCGGCATTTCTATTCCGCTTGGAGATGTCGAATCGAGCCCGGGCCATCGAGGCCGTGAAGCGCGAGTGCGTACCGCGCCCGCCACGGTACAGCTATTCCGCCAGGGTGAAAATCCGTGGTATGAAGTCACCATCACGGAAGGCCGCAATCGCCAGCTTCGCAAAATGTTTGAAGAGATCGGACATCACGTCGAGAAAATTCGCCGTGTGGAATACGGGCCTCTTGTGCTGGATCTGCCTCCGGGCGAGTCGCGCGAGTTGACTGCGCACGAAGTGCAAGCACTCTATCGCGCCGTCAAGCTGCCTGCTCCGGGCATTCGTCCGCGGAGAATCGAAACGCAAGCAGGCCCGCGGGCCAGGCCAGGGGAACGGCCAGAATCTCCGACGAAGCCTGCGGCCCGTTCCTCTCGCAAGCCTGTGGTGTCCCGCAAAGCACGCGAGCCCGGCGTCTCGCATCAACCCTAGAACTACCCTTTTTGCAGACAGACCGGCTCGCTATACTGGAACTAGGAGTCTGTCGGGCATAAGGGTTTGAGATTTTGTAACCAACATAGAATCAACAACATACCAAACATGGTAGATTTTGTAGGTTGTTGATTTTAAAGGGTATGAAATCTATGC
>JAKAAZ010000127.1 GCA_021802085.1 Acidobacteriota bacterium | reverse complement strand
GCCGCGCGGCTGAGGCATGTGGCCGCCACCCAATGGGGGACACTGCCGAATCAACCTCAACCAACAACCTTCCAGTGCTGAAGCTGAAATTGAAAGTGCGAAAAATTCTGGACACTACCAAAGAGCCCGACGATACCCGCATAGTAAACGCTGCAATCACTCTCTGGATTCTTCGCTGCGCTCAGACTGACTCCTTCCATTTTGAAGCCAGTCACGGTCCAGCCGCTCTAATCGATTTTGGCGAATGGCTTGGAAAATCTTGTGAGTCTGGTGGCGTCGAACGCGGGAGCCGCAGGGAGATTGCGCGGGTCGGGCAGCGGCTCTCCCGCGCGCGTGCGCAGCGGTACCACACCCGCCCAGATGGGCAAGGCGTAGTCTTCTTCCTCATCGATGGGCGGACCGGCGCGCACCTTCGCGGAGACTTCATTGAGCGGTACGACCAGCACGGTGGTCGCTTTCAATTCCTGATCGTTGGGCTGTCGCGCCTCGTCCCATCGACCGGGAACGATGTGGTTGGTGAAGCATCGCAACGCGTCGATCTTCTCGTCGCGGTCTGCTACCAACCGCGCGGTGCCCATGATGACGACTGAACGGTAGTTCATCGAGTGATGGAATACAGCGCGCGCGAGCACCAATCCATCCACCAGTGTGACGGTCACGCAGACATTGACTCCCCGATCGAGCGTGCGCAGCATGCGGCTGGCGGCGGAGCCGTGGATGTAAATTTTCTCGCCGGCACGCACATAGCCGGTGGGAATGACACAGGGTTGTCGATCGACCATGAATCCGACGTGGCACAGAAATCCTTCGTCCAAAATGGCGTGGACCTGCGCTTTGTCATACACGCCGCGCTTCGGAAGTCGTTTCACCTGGGTTCGGTCGGTTGCGGGGTAGCTATCCATGCTCCGCCCACCTTTCCTTGTAGAGGGCGCGATCCAGCGAGATTGCCCCCGAGCCTTTCACCAGAAGAATGAAGCAAAGCGCGAGGGCGAGCAAATGATACTCATACCCCTCGCCGTTCTGGTGGCCAGCCCAGTTCATAAAAAAGCCGACGCGGATGTGAACCGTGAAGATGGCGACCAGCATGTCGATGGCGATACCGAAGACCGCGATGCGCGTGAGGAACCCAACGAGGAGGCCGACACCGCCGAGAAATTGTGCCATGAGGGCGAGGAATGCAAATGGCGCGGGAATTCCGACGACTTGCGTGAAGAACTGCATCGTCCCGGCATAGCCGCTGCCGCCAAACCAGCCGAGTACCTGCTGGGCTCCATGCGCAAAAAAGACGACTCCTAAGACGAGCCGAAGAACGGTAAGGGTCAGATCGTTTCGAGTTGCAATCAGTTTCTGGAACATGGAATTCCTCGACGCAGGAGTGGAACGGACATGCCACCAAGAGTAATGCTGGAGGAGAAGTTTGGAAAGCGAAAAGTAGCGGAGAACAGGCCGCCGAGCGTTGCGGGAGATTCGATTTCACCCACGGATTGCTTGTATCAATAGCACGCCGCCGACGGTCCCCAGGCCGACGTACACGTACTTGAGAAATACTTCTCCATGCATACGGCGGTTGAGAATTCTGCCCAGCCAAATTGCAGGCAGAATCACGGGTAACGACAGCAGATAATAGTGGGTCACCGCGGGTACCCACAGGCCGGCCAGCCAGTAGCCAGCCATGCCGAGGATGCTGGCCGGCAAGAAATATCCTTGCAGAGTTGCGCGAAATTGCTGGGCCGACCAGCGACGCATTGCGCCGTAGAGCACCAGAGGCGGTCCGTTCATTCCGTAGGCGCCGCCGAGGAGGCCGGCAAAAAATCCGCAGCCGAGCAGCCACAATTTATTGTCGTCCGTTCGCTTGAGCGGCATTCGACCGCGGAGCGCATAGACAGAAAAGGCCAGCAAAATGAGGGCGAGCCCAGCCTTTACGGCCTGAGGTTTGCCGGTTCTCAGAAGCAGCAGGCCCACTGGAAGTCCGAGGAGGGTCGATCCGAGCAGGCCGCCGACGCTGCGCAGATGAATATGCCGCCAATCCTGCGCGACAACGACGCTGGCAATGGTGATGGAAACCAGCACAGCGAGCGGGGCTGCGATTGCGAGAGGGATGCGGAGGGCGAGGAGGGGAACCGCGAACAGCGCCTCGCCGAATCCGAAGGTGGATCGAATCATCGTGGCAAGAAACAAAACGATGAGGACGTGCAGCGTGACGGCGGTCATCGCGCGATGAGCGAGATACTCACGTGGGCCATCTCACGTTATTTGTGCTGGCCGCTGTGTTCCGGGCTGGAGCCAGGCTCGGGAAAATCGGAATCGCTGTCCCTCGCCATGTCATCGCGATTGCGATGGCCGAGCTGGCCAGCCATGGATTCCTGCGATTTGGGCAAATCGCCAGCGGCGTGCTGGGAATCGTCTTCGACTGTGCCCTTTCGTTCATCTGCGTCGGGGTGAGGAGCGGCGGTTTGGGTCATAAAGGGATTGGATGCTTCTCGCGGCCTGTTGCAATGGGATTTTGCGGTTCATTCTCTATTCATGCGCGGCGGAAGGCTTTGCGAAGATGCGGACGCCCATCCCGTTCAATTTGCTGCGCGCCTGCATGGCCTCCGGTGTCTGCGGATAGCGATTGATAAGCGAGCGCAAATCGCGGATACCGGCCTCGCGTTGCCCCAGGGACAGCTCGGATTGGGCCTTGCGCAGCAGAGCGGTCGGCGCTTTGGGGTTGCCGGGATACTGGGAAATCGTGGCATCGTAATTGCTGATCGCGCTCTTGTAATTTCCCGCGCGGTAATCGATCTCGCCTAAATAAAACTGAGAATTTCCGGCCTGCGTGGATTGCGGATAGAACTTGATGACGTCGGCAAATTCCTGGCTGGCGAGGTTATATTTCGCGGCGTTATAGTCGCTGGCGGCGGACTGATAGAGCTGATCGAGCGGCGGCGCCTGCGGAGCAGGAGGCTGGACAGCGGGCATGCCCTGGGTCTGATCGGAGCTGGTGCCTGGCTGTCCCAGCTGGCCTGGTTGCGCCGTCTGTCCGGTCTGTCCGGTTGGCATCGGCTGACCGGCGGCGAGGGTTTGCTGTTGCGACTGCATGGTATCGAGTGTCTTGCTCATCTTGTCGAGACGGGCGCGCAACTCGTCGAGTGAGTCGTTCATGGACTGCATCTGGCCGGAGAGTTGCTGCAGCGAATTTCCCTGCGCGCCTTGCTGCGCCTGGGCAGCCTTTTGCAGGGAATCGATTTGGGCGGCAATTTTCCCCACACTGTCGGATGTCTGTTGCACCAGGTTGTGTATGACGGCGTAGCGTTCGTCGTTGGACTGCTGCATGCTGACAATCATTTCCTGCATCTGCTGAACCTGCGCCTGCAGGGCGATCATGTCTCGGTTGGCGGCGAAGGCGCCGGGGGCGGAGATGCCAAGAATGCAAAGCAAAATCACAAAAGCTCGTAAGTAATTACGCATGCGACACCTGTTCTAGACGCAATCCGCGCCGGAATTCTGTATCAAGAAAAGTGTACGGCATCGATGCCGAAGGTATCAAAGCGTACGGCAGCACGGCATGGAATGTTGCCCATGCACAGTGCTGCCGCTTGACTTTGATGCGTCCAACATTTCCGCCGGACTCGCTCCGTTCTACTGGTCCAGGCTGAACTGAGCTCGCCGGTTTTGCTGCCAGCAAGACTCATTTTGTTCGGTGCAGAATTGCTTTTCCTTGCCGTAGCTGATGGTGCGAACGCGGCTGGCATCGATGCCCGCCTGGGTTAATGCCGTCTTGGCTGCATTGGCGCGATTCTGGCCGAGGGCCAGGTTGTATTCCGCAGACCCGCGATCGTCGCAATAGCCTGCAATCAGGATCTTGGCATCTGGATGCGATTGCAGGAACGATGCATCCTGGCTGATGACCGCTTGCGCGTCCGGACGGATGCTGTAGGCGTCATAGTCGAAGAAGATCGGCTTGACGTTCTGTTCAAACTCGGCTTCGGTGAGCTGTTGGGGCGCCGCCGGTGGTGGTGGCGGCGGTTGCGTGACTGTCAAGGTTGCCGTGGCATCGGTCGATCCGCCATCGCCGCGCGCAACGAGATGATAGGTGGCGGTTTCGGTCGGACTGACGTTCTTGGTCCCACTGGTTTCCACAGCGCCGATGCCGTCGATCGAGACATCCGTCGCGTTGGTGGTGGTCCAGTTCAGCACCGCGCTTTGACCGGGAGCAATGGAGTCCGGCGTGACGGTGATGTTGGCGGTGGGTGCGGGTGCTGGTGCAGCCGGGGGCGGCGGTGGCGGAGGCGCGGCAGCCTGTTTGTGATGGCAGCCAGTGGTTATCAAGAAAGCAACAAGCGCTGCGGAAGCCAGCGCAGAATTCATCTTATAGTTTTTCATCGATCCTCTCCTCAAAAAACTCTTCCTTGGTTGACTTAGTGTAGAACGGAAAAAATGCTCGCGATCATCATTTCTGCTACATGGATTTATTTCCAACTCCAATTAGGCATGCGACTGTTTCCAACTTTGGTCAGCGCCTGTTGTCCGGTGCCGTCGGCCAGCATGGTCCAGATCTCGCTGTGCCCCCCGACAGTTCGCTGAAATATAATATGACGTCCATCGGGTGACCACGACGGAAAATCGGTGCGGCCAATATCATGCGTGAGCTGAATCCAGCGGCGGCTGGCGATATCCATCACGTAGATGTCCTGACCGCCGGGAGCGCCGGGCCCATAGTTGCGCGCCCACGCGAAGGCGAGGAACTGGCCGTTCGGCGACCATGCGGGCGAGGTTGCGTATCCGCCATCGGTCATGCGCTGCACGTTGGTGCCGTCGGATTCCATGATGTAGACCTGCGGCAGGCCGGTGCGGCCGCTGATCCACGCGATTTGCGTTCCAGTCTTTGGATTGAACACCGGAGAAACATCCGGGCCGCGATACGCGGTGACGCGGCGCAGTCCGAAGCCGCTGGCCGAGGAGATCCAGATTTCCGGATCGCCGCTCCGCGAAGAGGAGAAGGCCAAATTGTTGCCGTCGGGCGCCCAGGCCGGGGAGAAATCCGTTCCATCATGAATGGGGAAGCTGACCATGCGGTGCAGACTCATTGAATAGATGCGAATGTTGCTGCCGTGAGAATTCAGTTCATCGAAGGCCAGGCGGCCGCCGTCCGGAGAGATGCGGGGAGACAAACAGATTGAGCCGATGTGGGTGAGTTGGTGCTGATTGGCGCCGTCGTAGTCCATCTGCCAGACCTCTTTATTTCCGCTGCGGTCGGAGATGTAGTAAATCTCGCTTTCGGCGATTCCAGGAATGCCGCCGAGGCGGGCAATGATGGCGTCGGCAAATTCATGGGCGATGTGGCGAGCCGTGTCTGGCGTTGCCTCCTCGTTGTACTGTTGGCCCAATACCTGTGGAGACTGGGTATTTTTCGCGTCGAATAGCCAGCCATAGACGATCTCGCGACCGTTCTGCACATTGATCGCGCCGAAGGCCACCATGGCGGCGTTTGCGGGAGGAGAGCTCCATTGGGAAAGATTGATTTCCTGCGGAGAGCCTGGCATCACGGCCGGAGCCAGGCTTTTCGAAACCATGTCGAAGATGCCGGCATTGGTCAGATCGGCATAGAGAACCTGGTTGAAAGTGAGCTGGGCAGTGCTGAGCGCCGCATCGTTGCCCACCATTTTGAAGTCGGCTGCCGCCAGCCGGATCTTGGGCGCGCCGAGGTTCGTCCCGGTATGGACCCAATCCTGGGCCTTGGCGAGCGTGGTCGCCAGGAAGAGGATGGAAAAAAGAAGAAGGGCGGCTTGCTTACGGCAACGATTTGGGGAAGCTTCCATTGTGCACTCCATTGAGACGTGGGGGTTGCAATTTGAAGTACATGAAACCAGCTTGTCATGCCGTCAATGTTTTTCCAGTTTTGCCCGTTGTTATCAATTGTGCCGGTTTCTGAAGGCAAATTTAGAAAAAAATCAACGAAGGGTGCTCTGATCGTACGTAAAGGTATAGGCGACGGAGACGGAACTACCGGAGTATCCGGCTGGTAAAGGGCCAAAGGCGCTGACACGCTCGACTGCCTGAATCGCCGACAGATCGAGCGAAGGGACGCCGCTGGATTGAGCGATGCGTGGATCGCTGACAGAGCCGTCGCGGTGTACGACAAAAGTGACGACGGCAGAATGGCCCATGGACGCTTTTGGATCGGCCAGCTGGCTATACCAGTTCTGGGCGACGGTCCGCTTAATAATGTCGACGTACCATCCAAAGCGCGCGCCGAAATCGCCGTTCTGGACGACGACGCTCTTGTCCGCTGCGCTGGGGTTCGACATGGGAATGCTGGAGGGCGCTGCCTCGCCATAGGCGGCGCGGTTCTGCTGCTTCGGGGGCTGCACATACTTCGGCGGCTTGGGATGCGATTCGGTGGCCGGTTTCGTGATGCGCTTCGGCTTGGCGAGAATGGGAATCGCGTTTTCTTCGGGGACTACCTCTGCCTTGGGCAGGGGAGGCAGGGGGGCTGGACTGGGCGTCTGCGTCGCAAGCACGGAATTATTGGTGATTTCCGGATTCGGCAAGGGAAGCGAGGGCGCGGAGGAAACCAGCGTGGCGCTGATGATGGGACCGGAACTGATCTGGCCCCAGTGATCTTCATGAAACAGGTGCAGGTAGAGCGTCGACAGAAAAATCGCGCCGCCCAGACCTAGATGAAGGGCGAACGAGCCAAACCAGGAGCCGACAACCGGCTCGTGCTGGTCCCATGTCTCATGAATGAATGGCATCGTTATTATGGCTCAGATGGACTTTGTATGGGCCGCGTCACAATGCTAACGTTGGTGATCCCCGCCTGTTTCACCGCATCCATCACGGACGCAAAGGCGCCGAAGGGCACCCGTTCGTCGGAGCGCAGATAGATGACCCGGTTGGCCGGATTGGCGCCATTTTTTTCCTGCAGCAGCGCGGGCAGATCGTTCACATTGACCGGCTTGTCATCCAGGTACACGCGCTGCTCGCGGTCGATGGTGACAACGGTGCGCTGCTGGGTGATCTGCTTGACGGTCTTGGTGCGCGGCACATTCACTTGAATGCCGGACTGCAACACCGGCGCGGTGATCATAAAGATGACCAGCAGTACCAGCACCACATCGACGAGAGGAGTGATGTTGATGTCAGAAAGGGCCGTTTGCGTCCCGCCGTTCTTAGCGGTGTAGGCCACGTGAAACCTCCCGCTGACGGCTGTACTCTTCTGGAGGCGCCGCGACAGGGCTGGCTTGAATCTCCTCCATCGTATTCAGCAGCTCGCGGCCGAAGTCATCGAGGCGAGCGGCCAGTTCCCGCAGGCGGCTGGTCAGCTGGTTATATCCCATGACCGCCGGCACCGCGACAAAGATGCCCGCGGCGGTGGTAATCAATGCTTCCGAGATACCCGGCGCGACGGCGCGCAGCGTGGCCCCGCCGGAGGTTCCCAGGCCGTGGAATGCGTCCACAATTCCCATGATGGTTCCGAACAGGCCGACGAAGGTGGCCACATTTCCGATGGTCGCCAGCCACGTCATGCGGGTTTCCATGGAGGTGAGCGCCTCGCTCGCAGCCGTTTGCGCGGTCCGCTCCAGCGCCTTCAGGTTGCGGATCTGGCCATAGTCGTCCATCTGATGCCGATATTCCTCGTAGGTGTCTTCAAAGACCTGCACCAGAGGGCTGGGCTTGAACTGCTCGCTGACGGCGGCGATGTCCTGGAGCCGGTCGGCTTTTTGGAAGGCGCGCAAAAATCGCTTGCTCTGCGCTCCGGCCCGGCGGAACGAAGACCATTTTCCCAGGATGATGCTCCACGACTGCAGGCTGCCGATGAGCAGAATGACCAATACGGCGATGGCGACTGGGCCGAGGTTGTGGCCGATGTCGAGCAGGGCGCTGCCGCCGAGGGGTTGCGCGGCCGGAGGCACCGATTGGGTGGCGTCGGGCGCCTGAAATAGGAAAAAAAGTAGAGCGGACAATGCGTTCATAGCTAGTTTGAGTGTACCGGCGCTTTCCGATTGCTCCAAGTCGGGATGTGGATTCGTAGGTTGCTATCTGGATTCATGGTATGCTGCGCTCGTTCCCTGGAGTCCCATGCTACTCGAACTGCGCGCGGAAAATTACATCGTTGTGGACAACGTCACCGTTGCCTTCGGCCCCGGCCTGAATTTGCTGACCGGGGAAACGGGCGCGGGTAAGTCCATTCTTATAGATGCACTCGCGCTCCTATTAGGAGAGAAGGCATCGGCGGAAATTGTTCGGCACGGAGCCGAACGCGCCCTGGTTGCCTGCGTGTTTGAGGCAACTCCTGGCGCGCTGGAAATTCTCGATGCCAATGGGTTGGATGCAGGCGGCGAGGAAATCATTTTGCGGCGAGAAATTACGAGCGGCGGCAAGGCGCGGGTGTTTGTGAACAATCAGCCGGCCACTGTGTCGGCGTTGCGCGCGTTGGCGCCGGAACTGGCTTTGATTCATGCGCAAAGCGATTCGCTCGGCGCATTCGATCAGGCGCAGCAACGCAGTCTGCTGGACCGCAGCGCGGGGATTTCCACCGAGCCTGTGAGCGCGGCCTATGCCGCGTGGTCGAACCTGCGCGGCAAGCTGGCCACACTGCAAAGCGATGAGCAGGACCGCCTGCGCATGGCCGACCTGTGGCGCTTTCAGGCGCGGGAGATCGATCAGGCGCAACTTGCGCCGGGCGAAGAAGAAACGCTGACCGCGGAAAAGCGCGTGCTGGCGAACGCGGAAAAACTCTACGCTGCCGCCATGGGCGCGCACGATGTGCTGTATGAATCGGCGACGTCCGCTGAAGTCGCATTGCGCGCCGGACTGAAGCAGATGGAAGAACTGCTGCGCTATGACGCGCGCTGGGAAGAAGCGGTGCAGCAATTGACAGCGGCGCGCGCGACCGTGGGAGATCTGGCGGAGCAGGCGAGGGAATTTGCCGAGAAGATTCAGGCGTCTCCGGAGCGGCTGGAGGAGATTGAAGATCGGCTGGCGATGCTGGATCGGCTGAAGCGGAAATATGGCGCTAATGTGACCGAGGTCATCGCGTATGGCGAGCAGGTGCGGGGCAAGTTGGATGAAATTGAAAACCGCGATCAACTCTTGGCGGATCTGATGGCGCAGCTTGCTCACGCTGCCGATGCATATCAAGTTGCTGCCGAAGCGCTGACCGCGCTGCGGACCGCCGCGGCCAAGCGGCTGACGAAACGAGCCGAGATGGAGATCAATCAACTGGCCATGAAAGCACGGTTTCAGATTGATGTGACCGCGCAGCGCGAGGAATCCACCTGGACCGCGCATGGCTGGGACTCGATCGAAACTCGCATTGCGACCAATCCTGGAGAGCCCCTGAAGGCGCTCGACAAGATTGCCTCGGGCGGGGAAATGTCGCGCGTGCTGCTGGCGCTGAAGGTGAGCGTGGAAGAGAGCGCGAATGCCTCCGCGAAGGGAAAGCACAAGACGCAGTTGCCGCGTACTTTGGTGTTCGACGAGATCGATATTGGGATTGGCGGCAGCGCGGCGGAGGCCGTGGGCCAGAAGCTGAAAACGCTGGCGCGGGGGCAGCAGGTGCTCTGCATTACTCATCTGCCGCAGATTGCCGCGTTTGCCGATCAGCATTTTCGGATCGAAAAACAGGAGCACGGCGGGCGCACGACGACCAGCGTTCTGCATCTCTCCAGCGAGCAGCGACGGCAGGAGATTGCCCGCATGTTGAGCGGGGCCAAGGTGACCGAGACATCGCTGAAACACGCCGACCAGATGCTAAAAAGCAGTGCGCAGTGAACCGCGCGGCATCTAATGGAAGTGCTGCGAACCTGGTGCAAAAATATGGGTGGATTCCGCTAGCCGATCCCGATACGGAACGGTATACTTAAAAGGTGACTGCTATCACTCAGAACGCAACGACAACTCGCTCCACCCATGAGGCCGACCGTCGCATCCTGCTGCTGAAGCCGCGCGGATTTTGCGCCGGCGTGGTACGCGCCATCGACGTGGTGCAGATCGCTCTGGAAACCTTCGGCGCGCCGATTTATGTTCGCCGGGAGATTGTCCACAATCGTTTTGTGGTCAATGATTTAGCGCAAAAGGGCGCGATTTTTGTCCATGATATCGATGAGGTTCCGGAAGGCGCTCGCGTCATCTACAGCGCGCATGGCGTGTCGCCGGCGGTGCGGGAGATCAGCAAGCAGCGCAAGCTGAAGGTCATCGATGCGACCTGTCCGCTGGTG
>JAKAAZ010000126.1 GCA_021802085.1 Acidobacteriota bacterium | reverse complement strand
CGCAGCGATTCCCACATTTCCTCCGCCCCGGCTGCTAGCATGAATCAATCTCAAAACCCGAAAGGACAAAACCCGCTTCGCCTACCCTTCGCTTCCTTCAGGCTCATCCTTCGATTGGAAAAGACTAGCGATGGGCAACTTTTCCATTCTTCCGCACTCCGTTCTGACGCACACGACAGCGGTCGTCCGCGCGACCGAATTGCTATCATGAAATCCGGGGAAGATCATGCAAACCACCACACCGAGAATTTCTCGCCTGGGACGCAACGAGGTCACCGCCGAGACCGGCGATATCTATGACCGCTACATGCAGCAGCGGGGAAATGTTCCCAACATGTTCCGCACTGTGGCGCACCGTCCGGAAATCTTTCAGACGATGATTGCGCATTTTGAAGCGGTCCTGCATACCGGCACCTTGCCCGTGAAGCTGAAAGAACTGGCCATTGTGCGCACATCTCAGTTGAATCACTGCGGCTACTGTCTTGCATCGCACTCGCGCATTTGCAAGAAGCTCGGCTGGAACGACGACCAGCTCATTCATCTGGCCGATTACGCCGAGCGCGCGGATTTTACCCATGCAGAAAAAGTCGCCTTGCGACTCGCCGAGTGGATGACGCGCAACGAAGGCCCGCTGACAGAGGAGCAATGGCAGCAAGTACGCGAGGTCTATTCCGAGGGTGAAGTTGTTGAGCTGATGGCGGCCGTCGGATTGTTCAACTACTTCAACCGCTTCAATAATCTGCTCGACATGGAAGCCACCGCGCCCGCTTCTTGAGCGTCCGCTCAATACAGCAGGACGACAATCTGATAGGCCGTGAATCCATTCTGGTTCGCCTCATGACATGCTCCCACAGCGGCGCTGCGATACGTACCCGCGGCAATTCCCTGCTGCACTCGCTGCGGGAGCCGGCTCAGATCGACCGTGCTGTACCTCATGATCAGTTTCGGTAACGGTCGCGTCCCACGCGGGCTGGCATCGCAATAACTGGCCGCCAGCGCATCGCCCGGCCGCACCCGCAAGCCAAGCGAGGCCAGCAGTGATGCCACCTGGTTCTCTTGTTGCGGACGTGTGAGCGACACCAGCGCACGCGCAAAATCTTCCACCGCGTACAGCTCGCCGCGCTTTCTGACAATCGCGATCCCCACCGCATTCAACCGCGGATCCAACAGGTTCGCGCGATGCGGCGGCGAATGCATCCACTCATCGTTGATTTGCCCAGCCGTGGGAGCTTCCGCGACATTTTCCGCCGCCGTGCTGCAATGCAATCCCGTCTGCTGAATGCGGACCACCAGGTCCGGCTCGCCCGCAACCCGATGCGTCAGCGTTCCAGATTCGACCATGCGCTGCGCGTGTTCCCACGCGGCCTTCATCAACATGGGATCCTCGCGCACCGGCTGCAATCCCCGCGTGGATCGGTCCTCGTTCGTGGCCTGAAGAAGCTCCGCTGCGGCGCGCTGCTCCGACTCATTCATGATGAAGTTCTGCGCCCTCGCGGTGCACCTCAGCACCAGAAACAACGCAGTCAGCAATAGAACTGAATTCTTGAAACGCATGGCACACCTTTTCATCTTCTGTCTGCGAATTCGCTTCGAGCTTGTTTTCGAGTGCCGATCGCCGTCACTGAACCCTAGACAATGCCCGAACCTGGTTTGTCTTTCATCGCTGCATACGTCCGTCGAATGCCTTCTTCGAGGCTGGTCCTCGCGGTCCAGCCCAACGCGCGCATTCGGCTCACATCCAGCAGCTTCCGCGGCGTGCCGTCCGGCTGCGCGGTGTTGAATGTCAACGAACCCTTGTATTCGAGAATCCGGCAAATCAGCTCCGCCAATCCGCGGATGCTGATGTCCTCTCCCACACCGATGTTGATGAGTGGCGGAACATCCTGCCGCAACAACGTCTCGAATTTCTCCGCTGGCAGCTGCAGCAGGAAGATGCACGCCTCAGCCAAATCGTCGCTATAAAGAAATTCTCGTCGCGGAGTGCCCGTGCCCCACACCTCAACTTGATTGCTGCCGGTTGCCTTGGCGGTCGCTACTTTGCGCAGCAGCGCCGGCAACACGTGGGAACTTGCCAAATCGAAATTGTCTTCAGCTCCGTAAAGATTTGTCGGCATTGTCGCGAGAAACTTCGTTCCATACTGGCGGTTGTACGCCCAGCATTGCTCGATCCCCGCAATCTTGGCCACGGCATAGGGACGGTTCGTCGTCTCCAGCGGCCCGGTTAGCAAATACTCTTCGCGAATTGGCTGGGGACACAGCTTGGGATAAATGCAGCTGGAACCCAGAAACAGCAATCGCGTCACGCCAAATTCATAACAGGCATCAATCACGTTCGACTGGATCAGCAGATTGTCGCGAATGAAATCCACCGGGTAGGTGCTGTTGGCGTGGATTCCTCCGACCTTCGCCGCAGCCAGCACGACATATTCCGGCCGCTCGCTCTTGAAGAAATTCCACACCGCGCCGCGCTGCGTCAAATCGAGTTCCCCGCTCGTCCGCAGCAACAGTCGGTCATATCCCGCGGCTGTAAGCTGGCGGCAGATCGCCGAACCCACCAAACCGCGATGGCCTGCGATGAAGACCCGACTGGCCGAATGCATGACCCCTTCTCGAATCTCGACCCGCGTCATCATCTACGACCGGGCCTTGTGGGTTGAATTGTTGTTCATCCCACCATGCAAGTCAAAATCCTCCGGCGCATCCTGTTTCCAATCCGTCATGGCCTGCTCCAGCGTGTATCGAAAGCAGTATCCAGCGTCGCGCAGCCGTTTTGGCTCAATAAACGTGGACTGCGAAAGCTTTCTCATCCGCACAGGATTCACCGATGTATGAATTCCAAACAATTGCGCGATTCCCGCCACAGGATAGGACGCGCCTACCAGCAGATTGCGTGGCACGGACCATCGCGGCTGCCGATACTTCATTGAAGAACAAATTGCGTTCACAAACTCCTCCAGCGTTGGCGGCGGATCCATGGAAACATTCCACAACAAAATCGGCTCTCCGGTTCGCTCCTGGTGTTCGATCGCAAACTGCACCACGTGGCACAGCTCCTTCACGTAGACGCCGGCCTTGCGTGTCGAGCGATTCCCCATATAGACAAAGTACCCGCGCTCCAGGCTGCGAACCAGCCGGGCGACATTGGCATGTTCTCCCGGCCCGAACACGACCCCAGGTCGCAGCACAATCAGCCGCCGGTTAGGATCGGCATGTTGCCATGCGGCATGAATTTTTTCCGCCACCAGCTTCGAACCGCCATACGCCGTCTCGGGGATGGTCAGCGAATCCTCATTCCTGGCGGCGTCGCTCGACCCATACGGAGAGATGCTGCTGGTGAAAACGATCCGAAGACATCCGGCGTGCGTGGCATACGCGCAAATATGCTCCGCGCCCGGCAGGTTGGTTTCGTAATATTCGTTGGGCTCGTGTCCAGGCTCACGATGCACAGCGGCCAAATTGACGATCAGGTCCGCCTGCTGCGGAAGTGGCACACCATCGAGCGGCAGACGCACATCGCACTCTACATACATCACGCGTGGCTGCGTTCCACCCGTCTGCTCTGTCCAGCGCAGCAGCGGTTTCACGTAGCCTTCATCCCGCAGGGGACGAATGTCGGCCAGATAGATGCGCTCTACCTGCGTATGTTCCAGCAGGTGCTTGGCGATATGGGTGCCGATACATCCGGTACCTCCAAAGATCACGCATGTTCGAAGGTTCATGCCGGCGCTCCAACCTTCATTCAGCGGACCTCGCTGCGGACCGTCGCAGCTTCCCGCAGCGCTTCGCGTTGTATCGTCGCGGCGGCCATCATCGCCTTCTCTCCAGTCGCCAGCCGCACCATATTCGTAATGGAAAACTGATCGAGCAGCGGCCTCACTCGGGCGCGTCGTGCCGACGCCGGCTCTCGCCGCACAATCTCCAGCGCTTCATTCAGGCGCGTCAAGAACAATTCCTCTTCCCATCGGGCTGCAATGGAGCCGGTCCCGGCCAGGCGAATCATGCGTTCCACTTCGCTGCCTTCGCTGCAGATGGCCAGCAGATGAACTCCCGCAGCCAGCAGGTTCGGCAGCTTCGAGGGCAATGCAGCGCTTTCCGTGCCCTCCGACTGCGGAATGATCTGGATCGCCGAGCGCGCGTACAACTCCGCCAGGTCCCGCTCCGCAACCAGCGGATGAAACTGAACGCGCGGTTCCTGTCGCTGTTCGTAGCGAGCCCGCAAACTGTCGAAAAACGGGCCACCGGAAAGCACGTGAAATTGAACATCCGGGTGGCGTTCTGCTGCCGCCTGCAGCAAGGCAACCAATTGCTGAGAGTTCTG
The DNA here is from genome assembly GCA_021802085.1 of Acidobacteriota bacterium. GTDB lineage: Bacteria > Acidobacteriota > Terriglobia > Terriglobales > Acidobacteriaceae > JAKAAZ01. The sequence continues at coordinate 5,893 of JAKAAZ010000126.1, read as the reverse complement.
CTTGTAGCCGAGCGCGCCGGAATAGACGACGTGCGGTTTCTCCGGCGGGAACAGCGCTTCCAGGCGGCTGCCACTCGGCATTGCGTCGATCGACTCATCGATCGCCGTCAGCGTAATGGAAGGATATTGCACCGCGATTTTTGTCGGATCGAGCCCGTAGGAACGCTGCGCGGTTTGCGCCATGTCCCCGGAAAAGAAGATGCACAAATCCTGCGAGCGGAAGACGCGGCTTTCCACGGCATGGATCATCCGAACGATCGCGCGGCGCGCAAAACTCTTCTCTTGTGCCGCGAGAATTCCTTGCAAATCGTGGACAACAGCCACCCGTCGCACGCGCTTGGGTAAGAGGATGTCGAGGAACAGAACAAACAGGCTCGGCGGAAGAATGCTGACCACAACGTCCACATGTCTGCGCAAGCGCCACACGCGGCGCGCGGTGAACTGTGCAAACCATGCTTCCAGCACCAATCGCCGCAGCGGCATCGTCTTGGGATAGCGAACTCCCGCCCCGCCGCGCAGGATGGTCACACCCTCAATCTCCGCGTCGCTCGCCACAGGTACCCACGTTGGATATAGAGGATGGGAGCACACCACGGTCACCCCGTGACCCTCCGCCACAAAGGCTTCCGCGAGATGTTGATTTGCCTTTCCCGTGGAAATCAACTCTGGGTAAAAGAAAGGAGAGACGATAAGAATTTGTTGTTGCCAGTCAATCACACGCGCGTCCTATGTTTCGGCCACAAATTGAATCTCGGTAGGCGGTCGACTTCTCCACCAAGGCGAGTACCTGAAAAGGTCGGGAGCTTCTCCGCTGGTCATCCCAATCCTTGCTTCCCCTAGGGAACCCTATGAAATCAATGCTTTTACGATACCACTGGAGTCTTGCCTTCTGCTGTCTTCTTCGCTTAAGAATGCTCCAATCCGCGTCCGGCTGCTTTTCCGATCATCGAGCGGTCGCGCTCACAACTACAATCGCTTGGATGCATTCTTTGCGCTTCCAGCCACTCGCGATGTTCGGGATCGTTATATTGGCGATCTTCATCGTGCTGGCGATCTTTGCGCCTTGGATTGCGCCGTTCGATCCCGCCGCCATCCATCTGCACGCCCGCCTGCAGTCACCCTCCGCTGCCCATTGGTTTGGCACCGATGAACTGGGCCGCGACATCCTGTCCAGGGTCATTTTCGGTACCCGCATTTCTCTGTTGGTGGCCACCTCCGTGGTCAGTATTGCGCTTGCTCTCGGCCTGCTTCTCGGCTCCATTGCCGGATTCTACGGCGGCTGGCTCGATGCGTTCTTAAACGTTCTTGTCATGAATACCTTTATGGCGCTGCCCGGTATTCTGATCGCCATTGCCCTGGTGGCATTTCTCGGCCCAGGCATGACCAACTTGATCCTTGCGCTTTCGATCACCGGATGGGTGGGTTACGCGCGGCTGGTGCGGGCCCAGGTCCTGGCCGTGCGGGAACGTGAATTTGTCGAGGCGGCGCGTGCCATGGGCGCCACCAACCTGCGCATACTCACCCGCCATATTTTGCCGAATATTATCCAGCCCGTGATGGTCCAGGCTGCGATGGGAATGGCGGGCACGATTCTTGCCGAAGCCACGCTCAGCTTCCTCGGCCTCGGCGTGCCGCCGCCCATGCCCAGCTGGGGAGTCATGCTGAACGATGCGCGCGCGCATTTGTTCGACGCTCCGCACATGGTCATCTTCCCTGCCATTGCCATCATGCTCGCCGTGCTTTCCTTCAACTTCATCGGCGACAGCCTGCGCGACCAACTCGATCCGCGCACACGGATCGTAGTCGGCGCCGCCGCAAATTACTAGAGCAATTCTCCTGTCGATGCAGAATACAAATTGTAGGCGCCTTTCGCTCTATAGCGACTGGAGAGCCTCTCTAAACCTCATTCGGCATTCGGCTGGGAAGGAAAATCGAAAAATAAGTACCGCACTTGCCCGGGCGCACGCTGCTGCGCATTCGGATCGAGCCGCCAAGTCGGCTTACAATCCCCTGGGCAACCCAAAGGCCGAGGCCGAGCCCTTGCTCTCCCTTGGTGGTAAAGAATGGCTCGAAGATACGGACCTCTTCATGCGCCGGGATTCCGACACCGCTGTCGACAATGACGATCCGAACGCCTTGCATCGCTGGCTTGCTCCCATGGGACGATCCGCGAACGCGGATGGCAATGGTTCCACCTGTCTTGGTAGCTTCCATCGCGTTCACCAGGAGGGTCGCGAATACCTGACGAATCTCGCCCGGATAGCTGTTGATTGTTTCGCTTGTCAGATACTGCTTCCTTACGGTGATCCCTTTCGCTTCGATCCGTTTGCTGTACAGGTTCAAGACGCCTTCGAGCACCTCCTCGATGTCGACCGCTTTGGGTGCCGCGCTCTCTCTGAAAAAACTTAAGGATTGACGGGTCAACTCCGTTACGCGGTCAAGTTCCTCGACCACCATCGTCGCATAGACTCGGTCCTGCTCGTCCAGCTTCGCAGACCCCTGCAATAAAGTCATCAGGTTCGTGACCGCTTGCAAGGGATTGTTGATCTCATGCGCCAGCGTAGCGGCCAGTCGTCCCGCGGCGGCCAGTTTCTCGGATTTGATTAAAGCTGCTTCGGCGAGTTTGCGCTCGGTGATGTCCTCGATGGCAAGCAGGATCATCGGCTGCCGGTCATTCGTTTGGAAAAGCGTCTGGGCATTCAACAGCATCTTTCTGCAGCCCAGATTCTCGAAGTCATGCTCAACCTCGAAATCCGCCACGGGCTGGCGTTTGGACAGGACTTCCTCCAGCAACTCGCGTAACTTGGGGATGTTCCACTGCCCATTGCCCAGCTTGAATAAGGGTTGGTTGACTGTCTGGTCGGGCGAAACCTTGAAAGTGCTCTGGAAAGACTTATTGATTGCGATGACTCGAAGCTCCGCATCGAGCACCAGCAGCGGCTCTCTTACCGTATCGATCATTCCGCGGAGGAATTCAGCCGAACGCCGGAGCCGCTCGTTGGCGCTTTTCATTGTGTCGATATCCAGCAGCACCAGCACAATGCCATCGATCTTGTTATCCATCGTCCGGTAAGGCAGGATGTGCAAGGAATGCCAGCGGTCTTGCAGGTCCTGTACATCGCGCTCCACCGACTGCAGGCTCTCCAGCACCTTCGCGATCATCTCTTCCAGGTCCGGCACTTTGATATTGAGCCGAATGTCCGCGATCGGCCGGCCCACATCGGAGGAAACCGCCTTCACCAACTGGTCCGCGCTGGGAGTCAAACGCCGTATCCGCAGATTGCGGTCCAGCATGACAACGGGAATCTTTGTGCTGTTCAGGAAGTTCGAGAGATCGTTGGTCAAATCGTGGAGTTCGGCGTTTTTGTGGCCAAGCTCGTTGTTGAGCGAGTTCAGTTCCTCATTGGCGGACTGAAGCTCTTCTTTGGAGGTTTCCAGCTCTTCGTTGGTGCTTTGCAGTTCCTCATTCGCCGACAGTATTTCCTCGTTCGCCGATTGGAATTCTTCCCGGACGGCATCTTCCGACTCGGTGGCGGCGCGCAAGGATTCCAGCGTAGCGGCAAGTTCCTGCTTCAGGCGTGTGAATTCCCGGCCCTTCGCCGTGCCAGGCTTGGCTGTGAGCTTCTCCCCTGGGCCGGAAATCTTTGTAACATCCTCGAACAACACCAGAAAATAACGCTCTTCCTCCGATGGGTTCTTGTCCCCCAGCGGCGAAACAGAAACATTCAGGACCCTCTTGTGGCTATTTCCATCAAACGAGATATTGTTTTTGCTGACAGGCGCATTCTTCTTCCTGGCGCCGCCAATTAACGATCGCAGCTCCAGCGCCAACCCATTGCGCGCCAGCTTCAGCAGATTCAGGCTCGGTTTGCCTGGCGCCGGTTCCAGATAAGGGGTCGTGCGTCCGCGGAACTGGACCACTTCCATCGCATTGTTGATGACCACTCCGACCGGGGCGTGATGCTTCAAAACAAGGCGGTCAGCCTCCGCCTCTACGTCGAGTTTGCGTTCCTGCGCACCTTGGGACTCGCTCGCCTTGTTGGCAACATCCGCGCCGCTTCCAGCCGGATAGCGGGTCTGGGAAAAGTTATAATGCAGCCGCGAGGCGACGGACTTCTTGGCATAAATTTTGTGCTTCTTGTCCACCGTGGAGAACAAGTTGGGAAAGCCGTAGATGCTTTCAGAGCTTCCCAGGACCAGAAACCCGGAAGGCTTCAGCGCGTAGTGCAGGATGGGTATGATTTTCTTTTGCAGCTCCGGTCCCATGTAGATGAGCAGGTTGCGGCAGGCGACAACGTTCATCTGCGAAAAAGGTGGATCGTAGGCCAGGTTCTGCCGCGCGAAGACGCACATGTCCCGCACCGCTTTGTTGATGCGGTAGCCATCTGCCTCTTTAACGAAGAAGCGCCGCAGGCGCTCTGGCGACATCTCCTCTGCGATGCTCTCCCGGTACAGCCCCGCGCGCGCTTTCTGAATGCCTTTTTCGTTCAGGTCCGTTCCGAATATCTGCGCCTGGAAGCTGGCCGCCTTGTTACCCAGAAACTCCAGCAGCGTCATCGCCAGCGAGTAGGTCTCTTCGCCCGTGGAGCAGCCAGGCGCCCACATTCGGATGGTCCCTTTGTTGCCCTTGTCCTTCACGATTGCGGGATAGACTTGTTTCTTCAATGCCTCGAAAGTCTCTAGGTCGCGGAAGAAGCTGGTCACCGGGATGAGAACGTCGTCGTACAGCTTCTCCGCCTCTTCGGGATGCCCCCTCAAATGCTTCGCGTATTCGCCCAGCGATCCGAGCCGGAGGATCATCGCGCGCCGCATGGCGCGCCGATAAATGGTATTGGGCTTGTACTGGGAAAAATCTGCGCCGCTCACCTTGCGCAACAGGTTGAGGATCCCGTTGAAATCGTCCTCGCCGCCCGAGAAATGTTCGCTGTCTGCTTCATCCTTGATCTGACTCACATAAGGATGGCGATGTATCCGCTCCAGCTCTTTTGCAATTGCTTTTGGCGGCAGAACAAAGTCCACGCATCCGGAAGCGATGGCGCTGCGCGGCATGCCATCGTACTTCGCAGTGGCGGGGTCCTGTGCGAAGGTAAAGCCCCCGGCCGCCTTGATGTCGGTCACGCCTAAAGTGCCATCGGCTCCGGTGCCTGAAAGCACGATTCCAATTGCGACGCTCTTGCGCTCCGCCGCCAGCGAGCGCATGAAAAAATTGACCGATAAATGCTGGCCCGGTTCTTTGCTGCGCGGCGTCAGGACAAAGGCGCAGTCCTCGATCGCCATGAAAGCGCCGGGGGGAATCACGTAGACGCGATTGGGCCTGATCCTGATCCCTGACTTGACCTCGTCGACCGGCATCTTGGTTGCTTTGGAAAGGATTTCCGCCAGCAGGCTGTGATGGCTCGGATCGAGGTGCTGCACCAATACGAACGCCATTCCGGTGTCCATCGGCAACGCGTGAAAGAATTCCGTGTATGCTTCCAGTCCGCCGGCGGACGCTCCGACTGCCACGATTGGGAAAGAAGCATTTTGAGTGACAGCTATTTTGCTGGGACTTTCTTCCGCGGAGGAAACGGGTTTGGGCGCTCGTGACTTCATCTTCGGTTGCGCCTGCTCTCTAGTGCGCCCAGCGGCACGTGATGCTTTGAGACCAGACTGGACGGAGCCAACTCAGGGAAGTTTACACTAACAGCGAAGTGTAGCAGATGGCCCGGTAAAATGTGCGCTGGGTCGCCAACCGCGGCAGCGCCAGCTTACAAAACCAACCCGCCATCCACCGCCATGAAATATTTGGGAATTATACACTTTACTCCCTGCTGGAACTTGCCAACTGTTTGTACGTGATCCGGGTTCCTATCGACTTCCCCAGCAGAGAATCGATCCGGTCGAGCGTATGAAT
>JAKAAZ010000125.1 GCA_021802085.1 Acidobacteriota bacterium | reverse complement strand
AAACGAGCATCCTGCGGAGTATCACCAGCTAAACATTTCTGTTTCAACTGATTGCATAAATACATCAACAGGTTAAGCATGAGCACCTCGGGACTTTTTTCCGGTCACCAGTTCCGCTGTCGAGCTTGCAAAATTTCAAATATCTTTGGCTAGCTTTTAGCTGTTGCTTTCCGAAGGGCGTCTCCGTATTCATTCGTCTTGTTCGCCGGCCCGCGAAAGACGCGCTCTGCTCCATAATCCGAATTTAGGACAACCCTACGTAGTGTGTGCCACCGACGTGCGGACCTGCATTCCATTACCGCCTACTTCCACCCCCTCCCCAGTCGCCCCAGACATAAAAGAAGTTGATGGTGGAGTTCGATGAGCAATTCTGACCAGATTTTGGAAACCAACCCGTTCCATACTCATTCTGTGGATTGTTTTGTCTCGGACAAATAAGTTCTCGAACGTAGGCTTCTCCGTTACAGACATTCTGCGCCCAGGAGGGTGAAATGCATCTGAGTCTTATGAATCCCACATTTATCGCAGGCGTGGTTGCCGCCGCTCTGATCATCGTTTTTGCCGTTGCACTGTACATGCGGAGCCGCAAGAAGAAGACTGCGGAACTCCGCCAGCGTTTTGGGCCGGAGTATGACCAGGCCGTTCTGACTCACGGGTCGGAGCGCAAGGCCGAAGCGAAACTTGAGGATCGTGAGACGCGGGTGGATAAACTAAAGATCCGCGAGTTGGGAGCAGCAGAGCGGGAACGCTTTGTCGCAGAATGGCAGACAGTACAGTCCCGATTCGTCGATCATCCGAAAAGTTCCGTCACGGAAGCAGATGAGCTGGTATCTTCGCTCATGCAGGCACGCGGCTATCCTGTAAGCGATTTCGATCAGCGAGCCGCAGACATTTCTGTCAACCATCCTCGCCTGGTGGAAAACTATCGCTCCGCGCACGGAGTCACGGCGCGGCTTGGCCGAGACGAAGCCAGCACGGAAGACCTGCGGACCGCGATGATTCATTACCACGCGCTCTTCGACGAACTCATCCAGGCGCAGACGCCTGACAAGACCATCAAGTCTGTGGCATGACCCTGGATTGCGACTCGGAAGACCCCAACTGGCAACCATTCTCCTATTTTTTCCGGACACCACAATTGTGTGAAACCAAGCACGGTGGCGGGTGGTCTGCGTCTAAAACCTGGGTGCATTATGTTTCGCGTCCGAGACATGTGTGCAGAAACCCTGCAAATCTACCCTCCCATTTATCATGAAACTATGACCTTGATCGTGTACACGGCCTCCTGGTGTCCCGATTGCCAAGAAGCAAAGCGTTTTCTGCTGAAGCACAAGATTCCGCACACCGAAATCGATATTGAAACCACTCCTGACGCCGCCGAGGAAGTGATCGCGCACATCGGCAAGCGCGCCATTCCGCAGTTCGTCATCGACGGCAAATGGGTGCAGCCCTACCAACCCGGCTACGGATTTCTCTACGAGGAAATGTCGGAATTGCTCGGCGTCGCCGAATCCCGAATCCAGCGGATATGCACCAGAGTAAATCGCATGCGAGGACCTCGGTCGTGATTGAACGCTACACACGCGCCGCCATGGGCAGCGTCTGGACGGATGAAAGCAAGTACCGCATGTGGCTGGAGGTGGAAGCGGCCGCCTCGGAGACGCTGGCCGAATTCGGCATCGTTCCCGCCGACGCCGCGCGGGCCATCCGCGAACGCGGCAGCATCGACGTCGCCCGCATTCAACAAATCGAGGCCGAGGTCCGCCACGACGTCATCGCCTTCACCACGGCGGTGGCGGAAAAGATTGGCCCGGAAGCACGCTGGCTGCACTACGGCTTGACTTCCAATGACGTGGTGGACACTGCCCAGGCTCTCCAGGTGAAGGCGGCTTCGGCGATCCTGCGCGAAGATCTCCTGCGCTTTCTGGAAGTGTTGAAGCGCCGCGCCATTGAGTTTCAGCACACTCCGACCGTTGGGCGCACGCACGGCATCCACGCCGAACCCACCACATTTGGACTGAAGCTGCTGAACTGGTATGCCGAAATGCGGCGCAATTTCAAACGGTTCGAGCTGGCTGCAGAGGACATGCGCGTCGGCAAACTTTCTGGCGCGGTCGGCACCTTCGGCCACCTCAAGCCCGAGCATGAGGCGCGCATCTGCGAGCGACTTGGCTTAACGCCGGCTCCCGTGGCCACCCAGGTGATTCAGCGCGACCGCCATGCCTTTTACATCGGCGCGCTGGCATTGATTACAGCAACGCTCGACAAGATTGCCGTCGAGATTCGCCATCTGCAGCGGACGGAAGTGCGCGAGGCGGAAGAGTATTTTTCCGAGAAGCAAAAAGGCTCGTCCGCCATGCCGCACAAACGCAACCCCATCACCAGCGAGCAGATCAGTGGCCTGGCTCGCGTGGTTCGCGCCAATCAGCAGGCGGCGCTGGAAAATGTCGCCTTGTGGCACGAGCGCGATATTTCTCATTCCTCCGTGGAACGCATCATTCTGCCCGACTCGACAATTTTGACCGACTATCTGCTGGAGAAAACAACCGGCCTGATCGACAAGCTGGTCGTGCATCCCGAACGCATGCTGCGCAATCTTGAACTCACCGGCGGCCTGATTTTTTCCGGCCAGCTCTTGCTGGAGCTTGCCGAAGCCGGCATGTCGCGCGAGGATGCGTATCGCCTGGTACAGTCCCACGCCATGCGCGCCTGGCAGCAGGATTTGAATTTTCGCGAGCAGGTCGGCAACGATCCGGAGATCACAAAGTTGCTTTCGCTGGAAAAATTGGCGCGCTCCTTCGACCTGAATCGCCAACTGACGAACGTGGATACCATTTTTGCGCGCGTATTGAAGGAACCCACTTAAGGGAAGCAGGAAAGTCGATGGCCTCCGGAAAAATACTGACCGTCGCCCTTACCGGCGCCAGCGGCGCGGTGCTCGCACGCGAATTGCTTCTCCTGCTGGAACAGGATGCGCGCGTCGAACGCATCCACTTCATAGCATCGGAAAGCTCTCTTCGGGTACTCGCGGAAGAGTTGCAGATCAGCGGACGCAATGACCTTGTTGCGAAACTTCTCGGCCACGTGAGCGCGAAGATCCTCCAGCACGCGCCCGGCGATATCGGAGCGCCGATCGCGAGCGGCAGCTATCCCTGCGAAGGAATGATCGTGCTGCCCTGCAGCATGGGAACACTGGGCGCGATTGCCAACGGACTGGCGGACAACCTGATCGCGCGAGCCGCCGATGTCTGCCTGAAGGAACGGCGGTCGCTGGTCCTCTGCGTGCGCGAAACGCCCTTCAATAAAATCCATCTGCGCAATATGCAATTGGCAGCCGACGCGGGCGCAACCATCTTCCCCGTCATTCCCGCTTTCTACGACCATCCCGTCGACACCCTGGCCATGGTGCGGCAATATGTTTGCCGCGTCCTGGCGCACGTTGGCCTGCCGCAAACCTCAGCCTATCGATGGAGCGGGAAAAATCAGTAGATAAGTCAGTAGACATACGTCGAAGCGGAAACTTCAGTATGTATGGATCCCGCCCGCCGTGGGTGGTTGGCCCCGCAGAAAATCAACCACTCGGGGAACAATGCGGTCGGCGCAGGTCGCGGGACCAATGTGCCCGCAGCCGGAATATAGCTCCAGCACGGATTGCGGAATCATCCCGTGCATTCGCAGCCCAACACTGGGCGGAATCAACTCATCCTGCGCGCTCCATACCAGCAGCACCGGCATGCGAAGCTGACCCAGACGACCATCGAGCTCATCTTTTTCCCTGAGCATGGACTCAAGCGTGCGATGGACCACAGGATAGTTGCGCTGCATCGCGCGAGCCAGATCCTGCTGGAAGAATTCCGGCAAGTATGGAGGGTGCGGCATCAGCAGGGCTTCCAGGCGCTTCAGTTGCGGAACGGTCCTCGGCTCCAGAACATCCGGCGTAAGGCTTGTCTGAAACCATAGTCCGGCACTGTCCATCAGGACCATCCGGCGAACACTGCGCGGGTGTTGCAAAGCAAATTCCAGGGCTACCCAGCCGCCCATCGACCATCCAATCACGTCTGTCTGTTGCACATGCACCGCGTCCAGAAATCCATGAATCAGATCGGCCTGCTGCCGCATGGTGTACGCAATGTCGGGATGATCGGTCCGTCCGCAACCGAGTAAGTCTATGGCATACACTCGAAAGCCATTCTTTACATAGGCGGGCATCTCCGGCGTCCAGTCCTCCGAGCGCGAGCCGAGGCCATGAATCAGCAAAACAGGTTTCCCCTGGCCACCAACAAAATAATGCACGCGGTACGACCCTACTCGCACATATTCGCTGTGAATCCCCGCCATGGCCAAGCGTGCGCGCATCGCCTCGTCCATCACCCACAGTGGCCGACGGTATAAAAGGATGGCGAAGGCGATGCCGGCAATTGCCACCGTCAACCCGCACCCCATCCCCAGACGTTTCAGGGCCACGATGGTGCGCGACTGCCGAGTGACATGCAGGGTAGCGTTCGGAGCCGTTGTCTCCATCCTTGGGTTCGCGATTGGAACCATGCAGTCTTTCTTCAAGAATCGGCTGCAAGAACATAGATGCGCGCGAGGTCGAATCGGCATGCGAGTCTGGATAGACGATTAACGATGTTACCATCCGCGTGTGTCGGAAAGGCAGAGGAGATTTGCGGAAAAGTTTGGCTGCCCCTCAGGGATTCGAACCCCAATATGCTGCTCCAGAGGCAGCTGTCCTACCGTTGAACGAAGGGGCAGTCTAAGTACGCGCGTTGGAAAACTGCGTCCTTAATGAATATATTTGCCACGCGCTTTCCGGTCAATCGCTGCGGGCGAATCGATCCTGAGTCAACTTCAGGATTGCCGACAACTCGGCCCGAGATATGCCGGGTGCCCCAGATGCGTCTTTTGCGGCTAGGGTGGGATGAAGAAGAGCCGCGTCCACCCGAACGCAATTTTCGGATTCCTGAAATTGCTGCAGTCCCCAGGGCACACCGCACGCTTAGCCCGCAATCCCTCCCCACTCAAGCCAAAGAACGGCTTGAGTGGGCCACCCGCCTGCAATCCGCCGAACAGCGAATGCCCGCATCATTCCTCGCGCAGAACCTCCAGCGGCTTTTGCTGCAGGATGCGATAGGACGCGAGCCATCCGGTAGCGCTGGCCAGAACCGCGGTTGCCGCCATGGCCAACAACGAAATTGCCAGGCCCGGATGAAAACTCACCTCCAGTTTGCGAAGCAGAACACTCGACAGCAGCAGGGCACACGCCACTCCCGCGACTCCGGCGATCCCTCCCAGCGTCAAAAACTCAATGCTCAGCATAGAGATGATCTGGCTCCGCAGCGCGCCCAGCGACTTCAAAATCGCCACCTCGCGCACCCGCTGGAACCGTGTTGCAGTCACGCTGGACGCGAGAATAATGCCTCCAGCCAGCAGAACGAAGCCCGCGACGAATCGAAGGACCATGGCGATCTGATCCACAACTTTGCGGACCACCTCCAGCACATCCGCCACATTGATCACCGTCACGGTAGGATAGACCGCGAATAGACTCTTCTCCACATCGCCGACGCGCGATGGATCCGCATGGAAAGCGCCATACCAGATCGCAGACTGGCCCGCCAGCGCGCGGCTCGGCAAGATGAACTGACTGCGAGAATACACATGCTCGCCATCCGAACGATAGATTGCAACCACCGTGGTTACAATATTCTGTTCCCCGGCCAGGAAACCGATCTGCGAGCCAATCTTCAAGCGCAATGTCTTCGCCGTGCCCTCACTGACCGCTACCTCCGACGCCGCGCTCGTCTTCGCCCACCAGTGCCCGGCGACGATTTTCTCGCCAACCGGCACAGTGCCCGCCCAGGTCAAGGAGGTCGATCGCAGCATTCGCCTGGGATAATGCTGGAGGCGCAGTTGGTCCGTAGAAACTCCATCGATCGAAACAATGCGCCCGGAAACGATCGGGATGGTTTCCAGCCCACCCTCGACCGCCGGCTGGGCAGCAATTAGTTTCTTCACCCCGGCGAGTTCATCCGTGCTGACGTCAACAAGAAAGACGTTCGGAATTTTCGAGGAGCCGCTGGTTTGGTTCAAATCCAGTACGATGGCGTGCTGTACGAAGTAGATCGTCATCATCAGCATGACGCCCAGACCCAGAGCTGTCAGCACCGCCGCGGACTGATTGCCGGGACGTTGCAGATTCACCAGTCCCTGTCGCACCATCGGCGTCAGTCGTTGGCGCTGAAATCGCATGGTCCATCGCACCGCTGCCAGCAGGCCGGACGCCGCCAGTAGTAGAACGACCAGGACTACCAGCAAGCCGCCGGCAAACCATTCGCCAACCACGGTAGATTGGGTAAGGGTGCTGGCGATCGCAGCCAGGCCGACCAGGATGATCAAAATGGCGACAATTTGAGCTGGATCGCGTGGAAACATATGGCGCAGACCGGTCCCTTGTTCTTGCTCGACGTTGCGGCGCAAAATTCTCAATGGACGAAAGTTTCGAATCTCCAGTAGCGGCGGCAGAGTGAACAGCAGTGTCGTCAAAATCCCCGTCAGCAATCCAATGAGGACCGGAGAGAAAGCAAGCTTCCCCTCGACGGGCAATGAAATCAGGCGCTGCAGCACATAGGGAAAGGCGCGCGCCACTCCGAAACCCGCCGCCACTCCCAGCAACGCGCCCACGACTCCCAAAAACAATGTCTGCAGCAGATAGATGCGCATGACCTGCGAGGAACGCGCGCCCAGCGCTTTCATGATCGCAATTGTTTCCAGGCGCTGTTGCAAATGCGCGTGCATGGCCATGGCCACGCCAATCGCGCTCAGCACCATCGTCACCAGGCTCACCAGCGTCAGCATTGCCGTGGCGCGATCGAGGCCACGGACAAGCGCCGGATTCGCTTCACGGAAATCTGTTACCTGCGCTTCCGGCAAAATCGCTTCGACTCGCTGCCGCAATTCCCCGATATCCATGCGTGGCTGCTTGCCGCCGTCCGGCATCGGCAGACGAAACAACATACGCTCGCTGGCCCGGCTGCCCGGACGAACCAGTCCGGTGGCTGGCAACGCGGCTTGGCTGATCATGACGCGAGGTCCGATGCTGAAAGACGAAGAAATCCGGTCCGGTTCCGAGCGCAGCACGTCGACGATAGCGAACTGGCTGTTGCCTAAATGAAGTATGTCACCCACATGCGTGCGCATGCGCAGCAGAAATTCTTCGCTGACCACGGCTGTATCGTCTCGCAGCATGTCGCTGAGCGGCCGCCCCGATGCCAATCCCACGTTGCCGTAGTAAGGATATTGCGACGGGTCGACCGCTTTCAGCGACACCAACACCGGATCGGGGTTCGCAGCCGTCGTGGCCATCGAGACGGTCTCCGTCACCAGCGTATGTTCGACGCCTTGCGATTGCAGCCGGTCAAGCGCAGCGAGTTGCCGATCCGTATACGGATGAAAATCTCTTGCCGAAAGGTCCGCTGCCATCAGCGTTCGTGCCTGCGCCAGCAGCGTTCGCTGAAAGACAATGCTGAAACTTCGCACACCGGTCAGCGAGCCAACTCCGAGCGCCACGGCCACAACGACAAACGTGAATTTTATCCATGAAGCATGCAGATCGCGCCACGCCACTTTCCACGCGGTGGTCCAGGCCAGAGTTCCGGAAACCAGCGTCATACGCCAGCCTTCGCGTCATAATCGGCATCGCCCCGCCAGCACAGATCGTCGGCCTCAATCAAGCCATCGCGTAACAGGATTTTCCGTTCGGCATGGGCGGCAAGGCTAGCATCGTGCGTCACCAGGACCAGCGTCGTACCTTCCCTCCGATTCAATTCCAGCAACAGCTCCATCACTCGCGCGCCAGTTGCGGAATCCAGATTGCCAGTGGGCTCGTCCGCCAAAATCACCGGAGGCCGTAGCATGAAAGCGCGCGCCAGCGCGACCCGCTGCTGCTCTCCCCCTGAAAGCTGCACGGGATAGTGGTGCATCCGCTCTTCGAGGCCAACACTGCGGAGCAAATCCTGCGCCCGTGGCTTTCCGTCATCCCCGGCATGCAGTTCATGCGGCAACAGTACATTCTCCAGCGCCGTCAGCGTCGGTATCAGCTGATACGACTGAAAGACGAAACCGAGCTTCGTGGCGCGAATGCGTGCCAGCGCATCTTCACTGAGTTGACCGATCTCTTCGCCATCAATTGCGACGCTGCCGCTGCTCGGCGCATCCAATCCAGCCAGCAGCCCGAGAAGTGTGCTCTTTCCGCTGCCAGACGCCCCCATGATGACAACAAACTGGCGTGACGGAATACTGAGATCGATTCCCTTCAAAATTTCCAGAGAGGTCGACCCGCTGCGCAAAGTCTTCTTCAATCCGCGGACTGCGATGATGGCTTGATTTTCCAATGACATTGGTTAAAGTGGTGTTCGTGAAGTCAAATCTTAGCTTTCTTTTCTCTTCTCTCTTGATGATTGCATGGCTTACGAGATGCAGCGGCGAAAAGCCGCAGGCAACACGTTCCGTCCAGGCCGCCCCTTCGCCATCACAGTCAACGCCGGCAGAGCCTACGGCGACGGACTCTCGCCCAGTGATCGTTGCTTTCGGCGATAGCCTGACAGCAGGATACGGCGTGAATGCAGGACAAAGCTATCCAGACGATCTTGAACGCGACCTGAATGCGCTTGGATATCGCTATCGGGTAGTCAACGCGGGGATCAGCGGCAACACCTCGAAAGATGGCGTGCTCCGCATCCCCGAGGTCCTGCAATTTCATCCGTCGGTCGTCATCGTTGCCTTCGGCGGCAACGACGGTCTGCGGGGCCTCCCCATTCGGGACACCGAAATGAACCTGAGAACAATTATTTCCAAACTGCAGGATGCGCACGCGAAAGTGATCCTCGGCGGAATTACGCTACCTCCTAACTACGGCAGCGACTATATTTCCCAGTTCAATGCGATCTATAAGAAGGCGGCTGCAGAGTACCACGTACCCTTGCTCCCCTTCATGTTGAAGAGCGTCTATGACGTGCCGGGATCGATGCAGAACGACGGTATCCATCCAACGGCCCAAGGCTGCCAGCAGGTGGCCAGGAATTTCCTGCCGCTGTTATTGCCGATGCTGCAGAAGCAGGGAAAATCGCACACACCGGCACATCATCCTTCCTGACCCAGTACTACCATTGGCTGCATCAGCGTACCCGCAATGCGCCTGCCGATTGCAAATAGTTCGCGTTGGTTCGTGAATATCTTGATGAAGGGCGCCGCGGAGTAGTCCGGCAGATTTCTTGCCATTCCATTTTTCAGATGGATTGCCATACCCACGTCAACCGTGACCGAGGGCATCTGCGGCAACAAACGCCGTGGATGAGGCATATGTTCCTCGAGTGTGCCGTCCTGTATCCATTCGGCGATCTGCTCCAGCGTCGCCGCCTGTTCCAGGCGAAATTCTCCAGTCTGCACTCGACAAAGACTCGCCAGATGCGCGCCGCATCCCGCTTGCCGGCCAAGATCGTGAGCAATGGAACGGACATAACTGCCTGACGAGACATCCACCGCAAACGACGCATTCGGCGGATCGTAGTCAAGAATTTCAAATTGGCGAACCTCGATACGGGCCGGTCGTAGTTCCACCGGCTTCCCCTGGCGCGCCAGTTTATACGCCGGAACTCCTTGCAATTTCTTGGCGGAAAATGGCGGCGGCATCTGTTCTATCTCGCCGTGAAAACACTCCGCCAGCTTGCGAATCTCCTCCAGCGCCAGCTGAGGATGGACGCAATCGCCGACCGGAGCACCATCGGCATCGTAAGTATCGGTCGCGAATCCGAACCGGATTGCACCGGTGTAGCGCTTGCCATCCTTCTGGAAAAATTGTGCCAGCCTGGTGAATCGGCCCAGCAGCAGCGGCAGCACTCCTGTGGCCATGGGATCGAGCGTGCCTAGGTGCCCCACGGACGACTCTCCCGTCAGCTTGCGAACCTTCGCTACCACGTCGTGCGAAGTGACTCCAGGCGGCTTGTTCACGATCAAAAGACCATTCATGGGCGGGCTTCAGAACAGGACAGGAAGTTTCTCGCGTTCACGCCGTTAGGGAAAGCAGGGTAGAAATTTCCGCGCGCAAAGGAGCGACAACAAGCGCTCTAGGAGCCTGTCGGGCATAGATTTCATACCCTTTAAAATCAACAACCTACAAAATCTACCATGTTTGGTATGTTGTTGATTCTATGTTGGTTACAAAATCTCAAACCCTTATGCCCGACAGAC
>JAKAAZ010000124.1 GCA_021802085.1 Acidobacteriota bacterium | reverse complement strand
ATCGACGTGCTGAAATCCCGGTGTAAACCTAGGTCAAGGGTGTTCACCCCAGGTCCATACAGCACATTGCGTCCAGAATTTCCAAACTGATATTGAGGCCAGTCCTTCCCCATTCGCCTGTAGTGTGCGGACGATGTTGCCGGTATCGGACCATTTTATGGAAATCGTCGCCCCAGGCACAACGGCACCCGCCGGGTCGAAAACCGTGATCGACATCTCGCCCGTCGATGTCTGTGCAAGAACAGTGGAGCTAAAAACTATCAGCAGAATCATACCGAGCATCACTTTACGAGAATTTAACATCGACGCTGAAAATGTCACTTTCATGACTGTCTCCAAAGAAAATTGTGAATCGCGCAATGTTTTCTAGGCGGGGGACTAACGCAGGCAAGCATCATCCAGCAGGGGTGGCACTGTCAACGTTTTTCACGGTGATTTGACATGTTACAAACCGAACTTTCCAATAGTTGAGCGCGTTCCAGGCACTGACCCCCTGAAGGGATCTTTTCTCGAAGTGCTTCAGGTCATTCGTCGCCTCTTGATCCGGCCCGAGTGTTTCCGGCTGGAGCGAGAGCTTGCCGGCCCGGATTTGCACCGGGGAGGAAAATGCACCTTGTCACGGCACACATAATTCCGCCGCAGAAAGAGCCCTGCACGCGGTTGCCGTCGGCAATCTACTCCATAATTGCAATATCTTTGGATGGCCGTAGGTTTTTCCAACCCACAGCCCAACCCACAAATCCTGCTGTCTTTGCACGCCTTCCGCATACTTTGGCAGCCCCCGCGGTGTCGTAAGTCATTGAAAAACAAAATGCAGGTAAATTCATACGGTGGAAGTCGCAGGTTCGAATCCTACAGCGCCCACCAAATAAATGAATAATTTAGACGCGATTAGAAGATTGTTCCGATGTGCAGCTTTACACTGATGTTTCATCTTCATTCTCCAGAAGATCAGGAGATCTATGCGCCCACCAACTTCTCTTGCAGTGACCGGGTTTGCCTTGGCAGTCGCGTTCCCGCTCATGTGTTCCGCTCAGTCGAGTTCCGCCCAACCCACCTCCGCGACGCCCATCACGGTTACAGTCGATGCCACCGATGCGCCCCGCAAGATGCTACACGCTGACCTCGTCATTCCAGTGCAGCCCGGCGACCTCACCCTGGTCTACGCGAAATGGATTCCCGGCGAGCACGAAGCATCCGGCCCCATCGACAATCTTGCCGGCGTCATCATCCAGGCCAACGGCCAGACACTTCCTTGGGTGCGCGACAGCGTCAACATGTTTGAATTGCACGTGCATGTGCCGCAAGACGTCACGGAGCTGAAAGTCCATGACGACTTTCTCGCGACGGCGGATCCCACGGGATTTTCCTCCGGGGCCTCGACCAGCGAAAACCTCGCAATGATTAGTTGGAATGAGGTCATGCTGTGGCCCGAAGTTCCTTCGGCGAAGGATGTTCTGGTCACACCCACCGTCACCCTGCCGCAAGGCTGGAAGTTCGCCACTGCGCTGACCGCGACTGGCCACGACGGGAACACAACCCATTTCGCCACGGTCCCCTTGAACGAATTGGTGGATTCGCCCGTGCTCTCCGGCCGTTACTTTCGAGAGATTCCCCTGGCGCCGGAGATTTCCCCAAAACATTATCTCGATCTCGCCGCCGACGGTCCGGAAGACCTGGAAATGCCGCAGCAAATGCTGGCAGGATTCAACGATCTGGTGCGTCAAGCCAGTGCTCTTTACCAGTCGCACCACTACGGCAGCTATCACTTTTTGATGACGCTCAGCGATCAGGTCGCGCATTTCGGCTTGGAACATCATCAATCCAACGACGACCGTGTGCCCGAGAAGACCTTCCTCGATCCGAATATGGACGCGCTGGAGGCGGGTCTGCTACCCCACGAATTTACTCATTCATGGAATGGAAAATATCGTCGTCCAGAAGGATTGCTTTCGCCCGACTTCCAGACGCCGATGAAGGGCAATCTGCTGTGGGTGTACGAAGGGCTGACAGAATACCTTGGCGATGTGCTCACCGCGCGTAGCGGCCTTTGGACTGATGACCAGTATCGCGAAGCGCTGGCGAACTCCGCCGCGATCATGGACAATCGACCCGGCCGCACCTGGCGCGATCTGCAGGATACGGCCACCGCAGCGCAAATCTTATATAGCTCTGGAGATCGATGGGACAATTGGCGGCGAAACGTGGATTATTATCGCGAAGGCGAACTGATCTGGCTCGAAGCGGATACCGTTATTCGCCAGAAAAGCCACGGCAAGAAGTCGCTCAACGATTTCTGCGTCCGCTTTCTCGGCCTCGGCGGCAACACCGGCCCAATCACCGTGCCATATACATTTCAGGACATTGTTGACAACCTGAATGCCGTCCAACCCTACGACTGGGCCAATTTCCTGACTGATCGGCTAACTACCAAGGTCGATCATGCGCCACTCGGTGGCATCGAGAATGGCGGATATCGTCTGGTCTACACAGACACGCCGAACTCCATGGAGCAGGCGCGTGAAGCGGAGGCAGGTGTGGACGCGTGGTACTCCCTCGGCCTCCATATCTCTCATAACGGCGTGCTCAGAGATGTGTTGTTCTATTCGCCGGCATACAAGGCGGATTTAGGCCCGGATATGACGATCGTCGCAGTGAATGGACGCCAATATACCGACGCCCTGATGTACGACGCCATCCGCAATTCCAAAACGTCGCAGACACCGATCGAGCTCATCGTAGAGAACACTGGCTATTATCGCGTCGTGCAGATCGACTACCACGGTGGCGAACGCTATCCGCATCTGGAGCGCGTCGACTCGAAACCCGATCTGCTGGATCAAATTCTCCAACCTTTGCCCGCGCATTGAAACAGTAAGAAGTTTCGTCTCCTGTGCCGCCGCTCCCAAGCTAGGGAGCGGCATTTTCCTGTATGCTGCAATGGAATTGATGAGGACACGAAAATGTTGCCCCTGACACGCCTCTACTGTAGTGCAGTGCTTGCAACCATGTTCCTTACCGGCCTGGAACTCTATGCTCAGTCCACGCAATTGCTGGTCGATGCGGACCACCGCGCTGCGACCAGCCTGGATGGCGCGTGGCACGTCATCGTGGATCCGTATGGCAAGGGACTGTATGCCTCCGACGGCAGCGTTTTGCAGCACGGCTATGGCGAAAACCATCAGCCGAAATCGAAAAGCGACCTGGTCGAATATAACTTCGCGAAGAGCCCAACGCTCCAGGTTCCCGGCGATTGGAACACGCAACGCAAAGACCTGTTCTTCTACGAAGGCGTGATTTGGTATCAGAAAGATTTCGCCTACACGCCAAAACCGCACACGCGTGCGTTTCTCCACGTTGGAGCGGCCAATTATCGCGCCTATGTCTTCGTCAACGGAACCAAGGTTTGCCAGCATGAAGGAGGTTTCACTCCCTTCGATTGTGACGCTACCGGCGTGCTCCACGCTGGCAACAATTTTGTCGTGATCGCCGTCGACAGCACGCGACTGCGAGATGGTGTTCCCGCACTGCGGACAGATTGGTGGAACTATGGAGGGTTGACCCGCGACGTTTCGCTGATCGAGGTGCCCGAGCAATACATTGACGACTACGACCTGCACCTGCAGCGCGGCACGACGACGGAAATTGCGGGCTACGTCCACGTGCAGGGCGCATCCGCGGAAGAGCCGGTGGTGGTGCGCATTCCGCAGGCAGGCATTGTGCAGAAAGCCACCACAGACGCATCCGGGCGCGCGCAGATTTCCATGCATGTGCCGAAATTGGAACTGTGGGCGCCCGAACACCCAAAACTCTATCGTGTCGAAATTCAGGCAGGGAACGGCCAGGGAAGCGACCATCTCTCTGACGAGATTGGCTTCCGCACCATCGAGGTACATGGCACGAAGATTCTGCTGAATGGCACACCGATCTTTCTGCGCGGCGTTTCCATCCATGGAGAGGCGCCCATCCGTGGCGGCCGTCCCCCCAGCGAAAAAGATGATGAGACGCTGTTGCGATGGGCGAAAGAAATGGGCGTGAACTTTGTGCGCCTGCCCCATTACCCGCAGAGCACCCGCATGTTGCGGCTCGCGGACCGCATGGGAATTCTGGTGTGGGAAGAAGCGCCTGTCTACTGGGCCATCGAGTTCGACAATCCAGCGGTGCTGGCGAAGGCCCAGCAACAACTGCATGAGATCATTCGGCGCGATCGCGACAAGGCGTCCGTCATCTTCTGGTCCGTCGCCAATGAAACGCCGGTCAATCCGGCGAGGAATGCATTCCTGCAATCGTTGATCTCTACGGCGCGAGCGCAGGACGGCACGCGTCTGGTCACGGCAGCCATGCTGTCCTCCATGCATGGGAACGAGATTCAAGTGAACGACCCGCTTGGCGCGTACCTTGACGTTGTCAGCTTCAATGAATATGCGGGATGGTATCAAGGCTCGGCGGACGACATCGCCAAAATCAAGATCGCCTCCATCTATCAGAAGCCGCTGTTGCTGAGCGAGTTTGGCGCAGGCGCCAAGGCCGGTTTCCACGCCGACGCGCAAACCCGTTGGAGCGAAGAATTTCAGGCCAATGTATATCGCCAACAATTGACGATGCTACGCGGCATGAAGAACTTGCGCGGCATCTGCCCTTGGCTGCTGGTAGATTTCCATTCCCCCATGCGCGAGCTTCCCGGCATCCAGGACTTCTTCAACCGCAAGGGACTTATCTCGGACCAGGGCCAGAAAAAGCAGGCCTATTTCCTCATGCAGAAGGCCTATACCCACAGAACCATCGGCCACGCCCAGTAACGCATCTCCAAGCGGCTTGCCGCGGCGGCCCACTCCATCCTGCTGGCATCGTTGTGCGCGAATATGAAATCCGGATGCCGCTCCGCGTGACTGAGATCACATACCCAGGGTGTGACGAAGGGCATACTACTTGTGAAAGCGATGAAGAGAGCCGGCGAACGGCGATTTTTCATGGCTCGGGATTCGGCAAGTGGTGAAACGGAGAAGGGCCATGAAACGATCTATGGCAGGAAACTGGGCCGGATGTATATTGCTGACCCTCGCAATGGCAACCGCAGGCGCAATCGGGTGCGGCAGCGGTTCTAGCTCAAGCACCAGCCCAACGACACAACCCCAGGCTGCATCGACGGCGGTCCTGGTGAATATGGGAGATACTCCTTTCGATTCAGTTCTGGAATGCGCGGTCACGATTAGCGCCATGAGCTTCACCAACACATCGGGCACCAGCGTACCAGTGACCATCGCCTCGCCAATGACCATGGAGTTGGCGCACCTGCGGGGGACGGTGGCCCCACTCATGATGCAGTCCATCCCACAGGGAACATACAATGCGATTTCTGTCACCCTGTCCTCCGCGACCGTCATTTCCATGACATCGTCGCATAGTCCGGCACAGCAGGTGTTTTCCATGCCAATGACGGTCAAGATTCCATTAGGCACTCCGTTCACCGTGGGCAGCAATGCGATGGTGATGAACCTGGACTTGAATCTCGCCACTTCCGTGGGGACCGGTTCTGGCGGAGCGATCACCTTTACTCCGGCGTTTGACGCGTCTGCTGAAACGGCCACTGGCAACGCCAGTGCCACGCCGGAACAGGGCGGAATGATGCAGGTGGTTGGCAACGTCACCGGGCTGTCCGGGAGCACCTTTACCATGGGCACGTTGCAGGGGATGTCGATGTCCTTTGCGGCAGGCAGCAATACGCAGTACCAGGGGATGAACGGGCTGACAATGTCCAACATGGGCATGATGAGCAGCGGCCAGATTTTGACAGTGAAGGCGACGTTGCAACCCAGTGGGACGTGGAATACAAACTCGGTTACGGCCATGATGGGATCGGG
Source organism: Acidobacteriota bacterium (assembly GCA_021802085.1). Taxonomy (GTDB): domain Bacteria; phylum Acidobacteriota; class Terriglobia; order Terriglobales; family Acidobacteriaceae; genus JAKAAZ01. The sequence continues at coordinate 4,390 of JAKAAZ010000124.1, read as the reverse complement.
CGGGGTGATGCCGATCGGCATGATCACCGCAACCACCGGCACGCCTGTGACCAGTATGACGATCTTTCCCAACAATGGCATTGGCGCCGGCATGATGGCGTCGCTCCTTGCCAATGGCATGACGGTCAACCTCAGCGGCAGCGCAACCTACGGCATTGACGATGCGGGAGTATCGATGTCCGGGCTGCCCTTCACGCCGCAGTTCGACGCCACCCACATCGCCGCGGGCCAGAACATCGCAGCGGCGGGCTCTGGAGCCATGTCCTCCGGCAGCGGCATGATGGGCGGGGGCGGCTTCATGAACACGGGGAGTATGACTGCGGCCGGCATCGAACTGGAGCCGCAGGGCCTCAGCGGAACCGTCGGCAATGCCTCCGGCAGCGGCTTCACGCTCAACCTCGCGTCGGACTCGGCCTTTACCCTGCTGACGGGAACAAGCAGCGTCACCGTATACCAGACTGCGCAAACGCAACTCAACGGACTGACTTCCGTTACGAACAGCCAGAACGTCGAGGTCTACGGCTACTTGTTCTATGACGCCAGCAGCTACAACTTTGTCGCCATGCAGATTACGGCAATGTAGAGTTGCGCGTCTACGCGTGCAGGTAAGCGAGCCGAACTCCGGTCTGTTTGAGCGCTGACAGAAATCTCATGCAGGATTATTGGAATGCCCCGGCGACAATGGTCGCCTGCACTTCCACGTGGCCGCGAAATTCGTGCCGCGTCAATCGATAGGCGATCTGCATCGTGTCGCCCACCACGGGCGGCCGTTCCAGCGCGGAGTCGATCGAAAACCATACCGCTTCCAAAGTCAGATCCCCGCGTTCCAGCTGCAACCGGCCATGCCGTCCGTTCGTCAGCGCGCGGTACCTGGCCACGCGAAAGGTTCCCGAGTAGAGCGGCGCTTCGAACCCGCGACCAAACGGTCCCATCGCCTCCAGCGCGTGAATGCTTTTCAGATCGTGCGCATTGGCATCCAGTTCACCATCGGTCCAGAGTTCTGGGCCGGTTGCGATCGCTCCCCCGGTTTGCTCCGCGACCGCGAAGGAGAAGGCTTGCCGAAACCGGTCCATATCGCTGACGCGGATGGTCGCGCCCGCCGCCGCCTGGTGACCGCCGTACGCGACCAACAGATCTGGGTGAGCGCTCGCCACGTCCTTCAAGGCCCGTTGCACATCGATGCCCGGCACCGACCGAAACGATCCGCTGGCGAGTCCCACTCCCTGAGAAAGCCCTGGCGCCGTGGATCGCGCCCCCTGTCCTTGCGGCGCGAAGATGGCACAGGGCTTGCCAAAGGCTTCGACCACTCGGCTTGCCGTGATGCCATGCACGCCGGAGTGCCCGTCTTCCAGGAACAGCACGATGGCCGGTCCTGCAACCCCTGCCGCCTGCGGAAAGGCTTGCGCGCGCAACCTGCGTTCGATGGCCTGACGCTCGGCATTCTCACGCCTCAGCTCACTCCAACAGGTCGCGGCCTCCGGTTCCGTCTTTGCGATGAGAAACCGAAATCCTACCTCTGCCCAATCCAGCCGCCCAGAGGCCGCGATGGCCGGCACTAGGCGAAAGGCAATGGTCTCGGCGTCGATCTCGCCCTTCACGTCCGCCGCAAAAATCTTCCAGCATGGCCGGCATCCGGAGCGAACCAGCTCCAGCCCGCGACGCAGAAAAGCTCGATTGATCAGGCTCGCGCCTGGCGATAACGACACACAGTCCGCGATGGTCGCAACCGCAACAAAGTCCAGCAGACTCGCCAGCGAAGGCAATTGCGCGAATGCGCCGTTTTCCAGCAGCGCGCTGCGCACCTTCGCCATCGCCAGAAACGCGACTCCAGCGCCGCACACATGCTTGTCGTACTCCGCATCCAATCGCGATGGATTCACCACCGCATACGCCGACTGCGGTGGCCCTTCCGGCGGGATCACGTGGTGATCGGTCACCACCACATCGATTCCTTTTGCGGCGAGCGTTGCGATCCTCGGCTCGTCGCTGCTGCCTTTATCGGCGGAGATGACCAGCCGCGCGCCGAAAGCTTCGATACGCGCAACCACCCCATCGCCAATGCCATAGCCTTCCGTCAGCCGATGGCTGGTAACCACGCGGATGTGATCGGATGGAACGCCGAAGCAGTCAACCATCGCGGTCCAAAGAACGGCCGCCGAAGCGGTGCCATCCATATCGTGATCGCACGCCAGCACAATGCGCTCGCCTTCGCGGATGGCGCGGACGATGCGCTCCACGGCACGATCCATCGAAGGAATCGCACCGGGGTCGACGATGTCGGAAAGCTTTGCAGCGGTCAGCGATTCCCAGCCGAGAAACCGATCCAGACGTCGGCCCAGGAAATTTGCAATCGCGGCAGGAACGCCGACAGCCAGGTAGGCCTCACGAACAGACGCATTGCACGGTCTCTCAACAAGAATTTTTCGCGGTAGCTTCCATCGCAGTCCGTCTTGCTCCACACCAGCGAGGTCGACAGGCGGCGAAGGCTCCGGCGGGCACGCCGCCACTGCCAACGCGGCAAGATCGTCGCTCACTCTTGTTCCTCGTCGATGTCCTCATCGAGCGCATTTTCGATGAACTCCTGCAGCCCATCGACCGTGTTCACCATTGCCCGATATTCTCGGTACCATTCCGTCTGGGTCTCATGCACAAACAGAATTCCCTGGTGAGCAAACGCCAGCTCGATGTGCCCCACCTTGCCGATTTCGAGAAAGAGTTGGTTGAGTTTGTCCCGCTCCAGCAAGGATGTCTCGCTGTCCGACAGGTCCTCCAGTTCGCTCGACAGCAGATCGAGTGTCGTGCGGTCAACCGAATCCTCGCCGATGCAAACCAGCGGCGCACCCGCCGTCTTCGCCATTTCGACAAAGTCCTTCCAGCTTTCCTTCGTGTTCTCCGGCGTGGTGTCGGCTGTGTCCGGCTCGTTCCACCACACCCGTGGAGTGTCCTCCGGAATCAAAGCGGGAAAATGGCGCATGCCATGGCCTTCAATGAAGGCGATCATGTCGTCTTTCAGCGTAGCTAGATTGTTGGAATCCATCCCTTCCATCCTAGAGCAGTTCCGCCCGCCTGTAACCGCCGAACAATCACGAGACGCAACTTTTTCTTCGCCGAAAAACCGCGCGAGTGCCACTACCTCGGGAAGCGCCGGTCGCCGCCCCGCCAACCCTTTATGATGGTAGAGAACCACAGGACTTTCTTCAGGAGCGGCGTTCTTGGCAAAGTATGAGCGGCATGTCTTTGTGTGCATCAACCAGCGCGAGCCAGAAAGCGCGCGTCCCAGTTGCAATGCCGACGGCAAATCGCAATTGCACTCACTGCTCAAACAGGCCGTCGACGCCGCCGGCTTGAAAGGCTCGGTCCGCGTCAACAAGGCCGGTTGCCTGGACCAGTGCGAACATGGGCCGAACATTGTGATCTATCCCGATGCCGTCTGGTATGGCGGTGTTTGCGCCGCGGATGTGGCCGAGATCGTTGCATCGCATCTGGTTGCGGGCCGCCCGGTGGAGCGGTTGGTACTGCCCGATGCCTGCATCCATACCGAAGTCTGCGAACATCGGCCTCGAAAGACCTGAAAATCGTTGCGGCTGGAATCCGCGGCCGCTTGCCTGTGCTATATTCCGAGGGGAACAATGAATTTCTCAAAAGATTATGTTGGATATTTAGGCCGGCGCACGATCAAGCATTTGATCGATGTCAAGATGATCCAGACCGACAAAGTCGAGGTCTTGAACGCCCGCGTACAGGCAGCCCTCATCGACGAGTTGATGCTGGAAGACCGCATCAATGACGAGGTTCGGCTGATCCTCGAAGCCTACCAGGAAGAAATGCTCCGGACCGGCGCCAGTTACCAGGAAATGTTCAAGAAGATAAAGCAGGAATTGGCCCGCAAATATAAGGCGGTGCTATGAGAGTCTCCCACGACAAATTGAACAAACTGGCGCATGTCATCGCCGACACGCTGGCGGAAACCGACGAGTGTGAATTTCGCGAAGACCGCAATACCATCCGTCAGGAATCGCGCAAGATGCTGGAGAAATTGTTTGCCGACGAACTCAAGATCGATCAGGCGGCCCGCCTCAAAGTCTCCTCCCACAAGAAAAATATTCCTGAAGGCAGCCAGGAGTGGGAAATTCTCTACCGCAAGTACTATCAGGAAGAAGTAAAGAAGCTCGGACTGTAATTTCCCATGCCCTGTTAAAAAGGATGTATCGAGCGATATCTGGGTGCCCCAGGTCTCGATTTTGAGACCTGGGATTTTCACCAGATCATGCGGTAATCCGGTTGTTTAACGCCCTGTATGAGGCAATGTGCTCCATGTCAGCCTTGTCCCGCAAGCCTTCCTCCCTGCTCGATACACGCGTCATCTACTGCGGAGACAACCTGCCCCCCC
>JAKAAZ010000123.1 GCA_021802085.1 Acidobacteriota bacterium | reverse complement strand
AAGCGCGTATCGCGATAGATGCGGAACATGCATTTTTGGGCAGGACGAATGTGCTGCGGCGCAAAATCGACGAAATCGCCGTTGATCTCTTCGATCAGCGCCAGCAGGGGCGCTTTCAGTTCGCGTTCATAGATGGCTTTGCGGGCGTCGAACCAGTCGCGGCGATTGTTGCGCGCCAGGCCTCGCAAAAATTGGATGGCTTGCGGAGAGAAATGCGTCGGCATAGGCTGATTTTAGAGTAGTTCCGCCCTGCGTCTCAGTCGAAGACAGAGATGGATTGCGAGACGACTCGTTGCCTCGTCTGGGAGGCGCAGGGTGGTTTTCCCGGATCGAATCGCGGCTGGCCGAGTCCTGAGCGCGCGGCTGCGTCAATTTGCAAAGCACGATGGTGTCCTCGTGCTTGCGTTGCCGCGCGGCGGTGTTCCCGTAGGATTTGAAGTTGCCCAGGCGGTGTATGCTCCTCTGGACGTGTTTCTGGTGCGCAAACTCGGAGCGCCAGGACAAGAAGAATTGGCGCTGGGAGCGATCGCCTCCGGTGGCGTGCGTCTGTTGAACGCGGAGACTGTTCGCATTCTGGGCATTCCGCCCCGGCAGATCGACGAAATCACTCGAAAAGAAGCGCAGGAACTGGAGCGGCGCGAGCATCTGTATCGTGGGGACCGTAGCGCGTTGGATGTGCATGGGCGAACCTTGATCCTGGTGGATGATGGCATGGCCACAGGGTTTACGATGCGCGTTGCGGTGAAGGCGCTGCGACAGAAAGAACCGCAGGAGATCATCGTCGCTGTTCCGGTTGCCTCATCCGCCGCACTTAAGGACGTGGAACAGGAAGCCGATGCGGTGGTCTGCCTCTATACTCCGCGGGAATTTTATGCCGTCGGCCAGTGGTATCGGGACTTCTCGCAAATCGGCGATGCGGAAGTACGCGATCTGCTGGATCGGGCCAAGAGGCCGGTCGGACAATCTCCATCCTGACGTAAGCCACGTTGCCCAATCGCTCATCTTAACGGCTACAGAGGCAGAGGCTGGCTTCTCGATTCCCTTCCGGGCACACGATACAATCAAGGGTCTATGGCCTTTACGGAACAATACGACCTCGTTATCGTCGGAGCCGGTCATGCGGGCTGCGAGGCGGCGATGGCGGGCGCGCGCATGGGGCTGCGGACGGCACTGTTTGCGCTGAATCTGGACCTGATTGCGCAGATGTCCTGCAATCCGGCGGTGGGCGGTATTGCCAAGGGCCATTTGGTGCGGGAAGTGGACGCGTTGGGCGGCGTAATGGGCGAGGTGACGGACGCGGTCGGCATTCAATTTCGCCTGCTGAATACGTCGCGTGGTCCGGCGGTTTGGTCGCCGCGGGCGCAGTGCGACAAGCAGCAGTACCGTGTGAAGATGCGCGAAGTTCTGGAGTCGCAGCCGAGCCTGTTCATCAAGCAGGCGGAAGTCGTCGATGTGGTGCTGGAAGACGTGCCGAACGCGAAGACCGGAGAGGCGCATCGGGTCGTGCGCGGAGTGAAGCTGCGCGACGGGCGCATTGTCTACGCGGGTGCCACGGTTATCACCACGGGAACATTTCTGAATGGCCTGATCCACTGTGGCGAGGAGCATTATCCTGCGGGGCGCAGCGGGGAGCCGGCAGCCGTCTTGCTGGGAGAATCTCTGAAGCGGCTGGGCTTGCGCAATTGTCGCCTGAAGACGGGAACGCCGCCGCGCATCGATGGAAGAACCATCGACTGGTCGAAGTTCGAACAGCAGCCGGGCGACGCCGAGCCGACACCGTTCAGCTTTCGCACGAAAGCGATTACGCGGCCGCAAATCAGTTGCCACATCGCATTTACCACGCCGGAAACGCTGGCCATCATTCGCGAGAATGTACATCGATCGCCGATGTATTCCGGACAGATTCAAGCCACGGGGCCGCGTTATTGCCCGTCGATTGAAGACAAAGTAGTGCGCTTTCCGGATAAATTGCAGCATCAGTTGTTTCTGGAGCCGGAAGGACTACACACGCACGAGGTCTACATCAATGGCATGTCCACCTCGCTGCCCATGGATGTGCAGGCCGCGGTGCTGCGCTCCATCCCTGGGCTGGAGCACGCGGAGATGCTGAGACCGGGGTACGCGATTGAATATGACGCCATCGATGCGACGGAGTTGGATCATGCGCTGGCGGTGAAGAGCATTGCGGGGCTGTATCTCGCGGGGCAAATCAATGGAACCTCCGGGTATGAAGAGGCGGCGTGCCAGGGATTGATGGCGGGTATCAACGCGGCGTTGCACGTGAAGAATGAGCCGGCCTTTGTGCTGGACCGCAGCGAGGCGTATACCGGCATCCTGATTGACGATCTGATCAGCAAGGGAACGAACGAGCCCTATCGCATGTTCACATCGCGAGCGGAATATCGATTGCATCTGCGCATTGATAATGCCGATCGACGGCTCACTTCCTATGGGCGCAAGCTTGGGCTGATCGATGACCAGGCATGGGGTGACTTCGAGGCCAAGCAGACGCGGATGCAGGCATTTGCGAAGATGCTGGCCACGCAAAAACCAGACCTGGAGCGGCTGGCGGCTGCATCGCCGGAACTGGGAGACAAGCTGAGTGGCGCCGTGGGTCAAACCTATGCACAGTTGATGAAACGACCCGAGGTGACAATCGAATCTCTGCTGGGAATCTTACCCAGCAGCATCGACCAGGCAATCTCGAATGCATCGAGCGTGGACACGATCCATCTGGAAACGATCCGGACTGCGATGGCTGCCGAGCATGCGCCGGCGCATGTACGGAATGAATGGAAAGCTGTTGAAACGGAGATCAAGTACGCCGGCTATCTAGACCAACAGCGAAAGTCCATTGAGCGAATGAAGGGCGCCGAGCACCGCACCATCCCAGCGTGGTTCGACTACATGGCGGTCAGCGGGCTGTCGCGCGAGATGCAGGAGAAACTGGTGCGCGTTCGACCGGGAACCATCGGCCACGCCAGCCGCATTCCCGGAGTGACGCCGGCGGCCCTGTCTCTGATCCACATTTACATTGAGATTCAGGGCCGTAAGGCGGAAGCGGCGACGGCGTAGAGAACTCTGCGCTCAATGTTATTGCGGTTGCGCATCCGAACTGGAACTGTGATGCAGGCCGGGGAGATGGAAACCGAGATCGTGATTCAGCGGCTTCTCGGTCGACTCGCCCGCTGACTTCTTTTTGCCTTTGAGGATCGGCTCCTGGATGATGGTGCGCTGAGAATTGATGCATTCCCAGGTGTTCCGCGCACGGACGTAGACCTGGCTGAACACGCCTTTCTGTTCTACGGGCTTGATGCGGCTCAGTCGGCTACCCTGGTAGGCGCGATCATAGGTACCGTTGACGACCGCCGCATCTCCCACGATACGAACGCTGACTACCTTCTGAGTGAACGTGAGACGCGGCGCGTCCTTCATCATCATTTCAGAAATCTGCTGATCGCGATTGGTAACCTGGCCGGTGTCCGAGATGTCGATGTATTGAGGCGCGAGTACAAGCTCCAGCCCGTATTGATCGTGCTGGGTGACAGCCTCGTCCCAGCGGTCGATCACGCTCTGGATCTCCGCGATCTGCTGCGACATCAGCGCTGCCGATCCGCTCTGACCGGTGTCAATGGGTAATTGAGCGCGACATGGCAGCGGAGAGAGAAGAGCGAATCCGACTACGACAGTGGACAAAATCGACAGGCCAGGAAAAGATGGAAAACGCTGCATTGTCAAATCAAAGTCTCCTCGTGCCGCAATGGGGCCAACGGATCGGGGAACCCTGTCGGTTCACTCTGTTGCTGGACACTCCTATATGATACTGCGCGCGTGCGTTTTTTCCACTGTTGGTACAGGATATCCACGGCTGATTGCCGAGACCGATGAAAGTCGGCCAAGGCTACACTCATAGACAGTGGCCACTCTATCCCAAATTTCTCTGGAACATGGACTGCCTGCAAGCGTGGAGGCGGAGCGCACGATTCTGGGCGCCATCCTGCTGGACAATGCCGCGTACAGCGAGGCGGCGGAACGTCTGATCGCCGATGATTTTTCGCTGGACTCGCACCGCAGGATTTATGCGCGGATGGGGGAGTTGATCGACGCCAATCGCGCCGTCGACATCATTACATTAAGCGAAGAACTGGAGCGCCAGAAGGAACTGGAGTCGATCGGCAACCGGGCGTACATCTTTTCGCTGACGGAAAATCTTCCGCGGCGCCTCAGTATTGAGGATTACGTTCGCATCGTCAAAGACAAGTCCATTCTGCGGCAGCTGATGGGGATATGTTCGACGGCGCAGGCGCGGGCCGCCGACCAAAGCGAAGACGCGCTGGACGTGCTGAATGCAACCGAAACTGCGCTCCTGGAGGTTTCCGAGCGCGGCATCACGCAGGGATTTTCCAGCATTCCGGAGATCGTGAAGGGCTCCTTCGGCTCCATCGACAATCTCTACAAAGAAGGCCGCGAAATTACCGGCCTGGCCACGCATTACCACGAGTTCGACCGCATGACGAGCGGGCTGCAACCGTCAGAGCTGATCATCATCGCGGCGCGGCCTTCGATGGGCAAGACGGCCTGGGCCATCAACATTGCGGAAAATGCGGCGGTGCGGGACGGCAAAGTGGTGGGAGTGTTTTCGCTGGAAATGTCAAAGGAGGCATTGCTGCGCCGCATGCTGGCGTCGCAATCCATGGTGAATATGCGTCATATTCAGACCGGATTTTTGACGCGCGACGATCGCGATAAACTGGTCGGCGGCCTGGAGCGTTTGGCGGCGGCCAAGGTGTTCATTGACGATACCCCGGGCATTTCGCTGGCTGAAATGCGGGCCAAGGCGCGGCGTTTACGCCAGCAGGGAGGCGGGCTCGACTTGATCGTCATCGACTACCTGCAGTTGATGAACGCCAGCAGCGGCGGACCGAATGGGCGGCGGCCAGAAAATCGCACGCAAGAGGTTTCGACGATTTCTCGCGGATTGAAGGCCCTGGCGAAGGAGATGCGTGTGCCGGTGATTGCGCTCTCGCAGCTGAGCCGCGCCAGCGAGCAACGCGGCGGCGACAAGAAGCCCATGCTGTCCGACCTGCGCGAATCTGGATCGATTGAGCAGGACGCCGACGTAGTCGCATTTATTCATCGAGACAGTTATTACAACCGGGACGATGAAGGCGGAGAAGATCCCGAATCGAAGAATCAGGCGGAGATTATTATTGCGAAACAGCGCAATGGTCCAACCGGTGTTGTTCATTTGATGTATATGCCCGAGTTCACTCGATTTGAAAATCCATACAAGGGTGATGATGCCGCCATTCCCAATTACTAGGGCAGAAATCTCCCGCTCGCGGCTTATCGGAAATTTTGAGTATCTGCGGTCGCTCCTTGCGCATGCCGCGCCAGGGGAACCCGGTCAACGCTGCCAATTGCTTGCTGTGGTGAAGGCGAATGCATATGGAAATGGGCTCTCGCCGTGCGCGCCATGGCTGGTCCAGGCGGGTGCAAAATGGCTGGGCGTCACATCGGTGGAAGAGGGCGTGGCCGTTCGGCGACTTTGCCCGAAAGCCCGCATTCTGGTGATGCGCGGGTTGCTGTGCGACGAAGCCGAGGCGCTGATGGAGGCGCAGCTGACGCCGACGGTCTGGGACTCTGCACAGCTCGATTGGCTGGCAGAAGCAGCGCAGCGCCGGGCACTCGCCTTCGGAAGCGTTCCAGTCCATCTGGAGATTGACACCGGGATGAGCCGCCAGGGGGTAGGCGTAGCGGACCTTGCGAAGTTTCTGAATACCTTGCTGAATCTGCCCACGCTGCGGCTGGCTGGCGTCTATACACATTTCGCTTCCGCCGAGATGCTGGATGCGGAACAGAACCGGCAGCAGAGGTCCGCGTTTCGGCGGGCGCTGGAACAGATCTTCGCCGCTGGATTCCATCCGCAATGGATCCATGCGGGGAGTTCGGCGACCATTCTTGCGCAGCAGCGTGAATCCGAGTGTGGGCTGGCGCAGACATGGGGCGCCAAGGGTCTGATACGCCCCGGAATTGCATTGTACGGATATGCGCCTGCATTTTCAGGCAAGCGGGCCAAGGCCGCCGAACAGGCGCGCGCGCGGCTGCAACCGGTGCTGGCGTGGAAGACAGCGATCGTGTCCACACGCGCCGTGGCAGCGGGGACGGCGGTCGGTTACGACGCCACCTTTGTCGCTCCGGCAGCCATGCGGCTGGCGCTGTTACCTGTGGGTTACGCGGATGGGTTGAACCGAAAATTGTCGGGCACGACTTCGTCCTCTGGCGGCCATGTGCTGATCCATGGAGAGCCAGCTCCGATTGTGGGCCGCGTGTCCATGGATTTGACCGTGGTGGACGTGAGTCACATTCCAAACGCGGCGGCTGGAGACGAAGTGGTGATTCTCGGCGAGCAGAATGGCCTGCGCGTAACGGCGGACGATCATGCGCGCTGGGCGGAAACCATTCCCTACGAAATTCTATGCGCCATCAGCACGCGCGTGCCCCGCGTCGCCTGCGAATAGACTCCCCGCTGCTAGCATTGAAGAAGAATGCTGAAAAAGCTGTACGCAAAATGGATGTATGCGTGGGAGACAAAACTGACCACGCGCGATACGAACCGCATTGTTCGCCCATTGGAATGGGGATTCGACTGGTTGGAAGACTGGATCGCATTGCGAAATCTTCCCATCCACGATGCCATCGCCAGCGGTGATCCGTTGCAATTGCACTCGGCGATGCTCGCGGTCAATGAAAGCATCATCGCCGAATCCGAGCAGTTCTACGGCTACAAAACCCCCACCGATTTTCGTCTGGAAGAACGTCATCCGCAATTGTTCCCAACAAATGTGCGCCCGGAGACTTTGCGTCACGATGCGGAGCTGAAGCGATTGGCGGCAGAAGGCAAGCTGCCCAAGGCGCAGTTTCTGCGCTTCACCTCTCCACTGCGCACGCCATACCCAGAGAACGACCAGGTGAACGCGCGCTGGTATCCCGCGCCGCCGGAAAAGCAAGCGGGCAAGCCGAAACAGGCCATCGTGGTAATGCCGCAGTGGAATGCCGATGCCTTCAGCCACAATGCGCTCTGCACCCTGTTCAATCGCTTTGGAATTTCCGCGCTGCGGCTCAGCAAACCCTTTCACGATATTCGCCGTCCAGCGGAACTGGAGCGGTCCGACTACGCCGTCAGCTCGAACATTGGACGGACGCTGGCCGCCTGCCGCCAGGCGGTAGTCGATATTCGCAGCTGCCTCGACTGGCTGCAGCAGCAGGGCTACGAACAGTTCGGCGTGCTGGGCACCAGCCTCGGCTCCTGTTATGCGTTCATTGCCAGCGCCCACGACGCGCGCCTGCGGGTCAACGCCTTCAACCATGCATCGCTGTGGACGGGCGATGTGGTGTGGACCGGCCAGAGCACCCGGCATGTTCGCGCGGCCTGCGAGCAGGCGGGACTGACACACAACGATCTGGTCCAGCTATGGAGCGGCGCTAGTCCAATGACCTACATGGATCGGTTTGCCGGCATCGCGCCGGAGCAGCAAATCCCCGGATGGCCGAAGAAGCTGGTGCGTGTGATTTATGCTCCCTACGATCTAACCTTTCTGCGCGAGTTTTCCGAGGGCGTTCTGCGAGAATTTCGCGCCCGCGGCGTCGATTTCGACGCGAAAATACTGCCCTGCGGCCACTACACCACCGGCGAAACTCCCTACAAATTTATCGACGGCTGGTATCTCGGATCGTTCGTCTACAACAGCTTCAAGAAGCTGGCGGAAGAAGCACACAGACAACCCGAACCGCAGCCGGGCGGTCAGCCCGTGGAGCAATAACTCAGCCGAAGATGGACCGCATGTATCGATTACATGCGCTTATCGCAGATTAAGAGAAGTGTCTTTGAGCGCAACATTGCCGGGCGTATATTCGCCTTGTCGTGAAGCTGCGCAGTCATCTCGCGTTCTGGTTCTCCCTTGCAGTTATCTATGCCCTGGCGGTCCTGCCTGGACTGGGATCGATTCACATTCCACTGCCGAAGTTTCCGCGTCCTGGGAAGCATGCAACCTGGTCGGCATGGCAAGCGCCCAATCCAAACACAATCCCAGCCGGCCCAACCGGGGACAGCATTCGTTACGGCATTCAACTATTCAACAGCACGCCTGTGTACGCGCCCCAATACACCGGAAATAAACTTGCCTGTAGCGACTGCCATATTGAAGGTGGCATCGTGCCGTACGCCTCGCCAATGGTCGGGCTGCCTGCGCTTTTTCCTATGTACAGCAAGCGGGCGGGCCACGTCGTTTCGATAGAAGAGCGCATCCAGGAGTGTTTCACCCGGAGTGAAAATGGCACACCGCCGCCCGAGAAGGGCGGTGAAATGAATGCGTTGGTGGCTTACATCCAGTGGCTGTCGCAGCCCGAACCCGCCCGCCAGCCGTTCACTGGCCGCGGGCTGATCGATTTGCCGGCGCTACAGCCGAACCCGAAGCACGGCGCGAGAGTCTATGCCGAGCAATGTGCCAATTGCCACGGCAAAGAGGGTTCAGGGCACCCCCCGTTGATCCCGCCGCTGTGGGGCCCAGACTCTTTCAACGACGGCGCAGGCATAAACGATATTTCCAAGATGGCGCGCTTCGTGCAACACACCATGCCGCAAACCTGCCCCGGCATTTTGTCTCCGCAGGCTGCCTACGATGTCTCGGCATACATCCACACCAAGCCTCGGCCAAAGTTCAATCCGGCGTATAAGAAGTATTGAAGAGCGGTGGAGACGGCGCGGCTGGTCCCATCTCATTTTGCCTCCAGAACAACAGCGGGTGCTCCACGCCTCGCATTGTCAAGTTCCATGACATCCCTATACCCATTGTCTCTGGACATCCTTTACACTTCGCGCAAATTTCGCCAGCGTGCCGTGGACTTCGACGCGAAGATGCTGCCCTGCCGCCACTACGCCACCGCGAAACTCCCTACAAATTTCTTGCAAGTTCGCCTTTCATTCGCTATACTGCATCCACCATGGCAATCACAAAGCGACAAAAAGAAGTCCTCGATTTCATACGGAATTTCGTCGAGCGCTGCGGCTACTCGCCCTCCTTTGAAGAGATTGCCTCCGGGCTCGATCTCAGTTCCCTGGCCACCGTCCACAAACACATCTCCAACCTGGAGCGAAAAGGTCTGCTCAGTCGCGCCCACAATCACAGCCGCTCCATCGATGTGCTGCCCGAGCGCAAAGCATCCGCCCGCCTCGAAATTCCCTTGATGGGCCGCATCGCCGCCGGTCGCCCGTTGGAGGCGATGGAATATCGCGATAGCTTGTCGCTGAACGATATTGTCGACAACAAATCCGTCTTTGCGCTTGAAGTCAGCGGAGAGTCGATGCGTGACGACCACATCATGCATGGTGACTATGTGCTGGTCGAAAAAGCCCAGACCGCTCGCCAAGGCGAGATAGTCGTCGCGCTGGTCGACGGCTCGGAGACCACCCTGAAGCATTATTTTCTTGAGGGGAATGTGGTTCGCCTGCAACCCGCCAACTCCGAAATGGAGCCCATCGTCGTGCCCGCCGCTCGCGTCGCCATTCAAGGCCGCGTCCTCGCCATCATCCGTAAATTTTCGTAGCGGAATCACCGATGGCGGCTCGTAATAATTACGCTCGTCATTCTTGTATCTCTGCTATGGAGTGACCCTGTCAATTCCTGCGCATCTGTAGGGTTGTTTTTGCCGTTGTTCCAGGACACAGCCAGCAGCAGCCGGGGCAGGACTGCGTCGCGTAGGACCCGGCACGCTGGATGATATCACTGGAAGAGTTCGACTTACAGCGCGTACTCTGCTTTTATAAAGTCAAGATAGACAAAGGAAAGACACCATGGCCGAGACTCGCATCCGCGCGGCAACAACGCAAGATTTACCTCGCTTGACCGAGATTTACAACTACTATGTTCTTCACACTCCAATCACGTTCGATCTCGAACCATATACGGTGGAAGAGCGTGCAGCATGGTTGAACCAGTTCGCGTTTACTGGGCGGCACCGGCTGCTGATCGCTGAGGAGAACAACATCGTCGTCGGGTACGCCGGGACCTCGCGATTTCGAGCCAAGGCTGCGTATGACACCACGGTGGAAGCGACCATTTATTGCGCTCCGGAAGCTGTTGGCAAAGGTATTGGCCGCATATTGTTTGCAGCCCTGTTTCAGGCAATTGCACAGGAAGACATTCATCGCATCGTCGGCGGATATACGATGCCGAATGCCGGTTCTGCTTCCCTGCTTGAGATATTTGGGTTCAAGCC
>JAKAAZ010000122.1 GCA_021802085.1 Acidobacteriota bacterium | reverse complement strand
AGACTGATCGATCGTCGCTAAAATCTGCCCCGACTGCTGCTCGCCCTGTCCTCGGAAAACGACCAATGCAACGACAACGACAAAAACAACCCCACAGTTTCGCAGGAGTTGACAGGGCCACTCCATATCAGATCGCCTGGAAAGCGCAGCACCGATTGCACAAGCGCTATATGCGGCTGTCGGCGGCAGGCAAGGACCAGAAGAAGATCGTCACCGCGGTGGGGCGTGAACTGCTGGGCTTCATCTGGGCCATCGGGACCAAGGCGGAGGCGGCCAGCAAGGCAGCGAATAGCGGCCTGACGAAAAGCAACAACAAGAGCAAAAACTTTCCCAAGAATGAAAAAGCAAAAAACCAACCCATGAACCACGACAACCTATTCGAGCACAGAGCCAGCAGCAGCCGGAGCATGCACGTAGGAGAATCCTCGTATGCCCTATGCGACAGGCCCAGCCGGACTCGCGACACTAGTCAGAGGCAGCTCTCGACGGATCAAGATTATGCGGTTTCGACCCGCGAATATCAGACTGATCAATCGTCGCTAAAATCTGCCCCGACTGCTGCTCGCCCTGTCCTCGGAAAACGACCAATGCAACGACAACGACAAAAACAACCCCACAGTTTCGCAGGAATTGACAGGGTCACTCCATATCAGAGCCGAAGTGCGCCTGGAGGCCGATAAAACGGCCTCCAGGCGCAAAACAAAACGAGAAAACTGCGGCAAAACAAGGCCAGCATGGCGAAAAATTTGGCCCAGCAAACAAAATGAGGCGGGAATCAGGGGTTTTTCCGCAGCCTGTTCAGCCGGTCTGCGAAGTCAGATCGTCGATAGAAAGCCCACTCCGGCGGCCAAACGACCATTGTGTTCGCCTGTCCGCTACCTTATCGACGGATCAGGGGCCCCACCCTGATATATTGCATAGAGTATATCTGTATGGATATACTCGCGTAATGAAGCCTGTCCGGTTCCTTGGCGATTCTCTGGAGCGCCTGCGGGAGTTTCCAGAGGACGCAAGGAACAATGCAGGCTATCAATTGGAGCAGGTACAGCGCGGCAAGCAGCCGGACGACTTCAAGCCCATGCCCAGCATTGGCAAGGGCGTGGAAGAAATTCGCGTGCTGGATGATTCCGGCATCTACCGGGTCATCTACACTGCCCGGTTTGCCGATGCCGTCTATGTGCTGCACGCATTTCAGAAGAAGACGCAGGCCACGTCCAAACGAGACATAGCAACCGCAAGGGAACGCTTCGCGCAACTCAGGAGGGAACGAGCATGAGCAAGGCCAAAGAGTACAGCAGCATATGGGACGCCATTGCCGACACGCCGGAGCAGGCCGCGAACCTTCAGGCCAGGGCGGAACTGATGCGCAGCGTGGCGGGAATGGTGAAGCGCCATGGATGGACGCAGGCGGAAGCCGCGCGGCGCTGCGGCGTCACCCAGCCGCGCATGAATGATCTGCTGCGGGGCCGCATCTCGCGTTTCTCTCTGGATGCGCTGGTGAATATGGTGTCCTGCTTAGGTCGCCGCGTCCGCATGAAGATTGAGGCCGCCTGATCCCTCAGTCTTCTCGGTAACAGAGCTATTGCGAAATTTGATCAAGGGACATGGAGCCACACGGCTATGTATCATGGTCAAGGACGGATTGTGGAAGCCATCACATGTGGCGTTGTGGAACGAGCGATTGAGGTTTATCGTGCCCCCGATACAGACTTGGCATTTATAGAGTCGTCGAAAAATTCGAAGAATCCGAAAAAATTGCGCTGATGAAGCTTGCTTCAGCCCAGCTCGGAAAAAGATACGACTACTCTGGGGTGTTGAAGTTATGTATAAAAAAGCTCCTCGGTATTCGCCATCCGATGCCTCCATCCCCAAATGACATGTTGATCTCTGGAAAGTTGAATCTCATTTTCACACTTTAGCGAAGTACTCTTTCGCGGCGGCGAGTGTCGCGCGAATTTCTTCTTCTCCATGCGCGATGCCAAGGAATGCCGCTTCAAACTGCGAGGGCGGAAGCCATACGCCAGCCTCGATCATGGCGCGATGGAACGCGGCAAACTGACTGGTATCGGAGCGCGACGCGCTCTCGTACTCCATGACGGCCTCGCCCGAGAAAAACCAAGTAAACATGGAGCCGACACGGTTGGTTGTCAGCGGAACGCCGGCCTCGCGCGCCATGGCGGCCACGCCGTCGGCGACCGCTGCGGAAGCTTGTTCCAATTGCGGATAGACGGTATCGCGGCGCTCGATCAGATATCCGACGGTGGCAATTCCCGCCGCCATGGCCAGCGGATTGCCGCTGAGCGTTCCCGCCTGATACACCGGCCCCAAGGGAGCCAGCATCCGCATGATCTCCGCGCGCCCGCCGAAGGCGCCGCAGGGCAGGCCGCCACCTAGAATCTTGCCGAGGCAGGTCATGTCCGGCTGGATACCATAGAGTTCCTGCGCCCCGCCCAAGGCGAGCCGGAAACCGGTCATGACCTCGTCAAAAATGAGGACCGCGCCTTCCCGAGCCGTGATGGCTCGCAGAGCTTCCAGATATCCCGGCTGCGGAGGAATGCAGCCCGCATTGCCGACCACCGGCTCGACAATCACGCAGGCGATCTGGCCCTTGTAGCGCGTGAATGCTTCCTCCACCGCGGCAATGTTGTTGTACGGCAGCGCCAGCGTGTGCTGGATCGTTTCCTCCGGCACGCCGGCAGAGCCGGGAATCCCAAGGGTTGCGATGCCGGAGCCGGCCTTGACCAGCAACGAGTCCGAGTGGCCGTGGTAGCAGCCTTCGAATTTCACGAAAAATTTGCGCCCAGTAAACGCGCGCGCCAGGCGGATGGCCGACATGGTGGCCTCAGTCCCAGAGCTGACAAACCGCAGCATCTCCACGGCGGGAAATGCGCGATGCACCATCTCAGCCAGGTCCGCTTCGGTCGGTGTCGAAGCGCCAAAGCTTACGCCCCTGGCGGCTGCATCTTGAATGGCGCGCACCACTCGAGGAGCGGCGTGGCCAAGAATCATCGGCCCCCAAGAGCCAAAATAATCCAGATAGCGATTGCCGTCGGCGTCCCACAGGTAGGCGCCTTCCGCGCGAACGACAAACGGCGGCTCTCCGCCCACGGCACGAAAGGCACGCACGGGAGAATCGACACCGCCGGGCAAAAGGGTTTCGGCCCGCTGCTGGAACTGACGGGAAAGCTGCATGGTGCGCGCGGATCGGGTCATCGATATTCAGTATAGAAGCGGTCTCGCCGGCGCTGTTGCCGCAAGGTTCCTACGACACGGGCAGGCTCTGTTGGCTGGTCTCGCGTACCCGGCCAAAAAGCAGATGTAGAAGACCGCGCCCGGAAGCCGACGCACGATTTCGGGGTAAACAGTCCGAAGAACCATCCCGCCGCGATGCTACACTGATGCTTCTCGGTATGTTTTGTTTCGCTACTCCACCTGCCCCCTCCAACATGCGTTCGGGCGATTGGATCCTAGTATTCTGAACAAAGCCTGCCGATATCCCGCATCCCGGAACGCGACGCCTGTGCCCAGTAAGTCTTCATCGAAGCCAACTCCCGCCACCACATACGCTGACGCAGGCGTGGACATCTCCAGCGGCGACCGGACTAAGCAGCGCATAAAATATCTGGCCCAGCGGACCTTCAACAAGCAGGTGCTGAGCGAGATTGGCGGCTTCGGCGGCCTGTTCAAACTGGATACGGCGCGCTACAAAAATCCTGTGCTGGTTTCCAGTGCCGACGGCGTTGGAACCAAGCTGAAGATTGCCTTCCAGATGAACATGCACCACACCATCGGTGCGGACCTGGTGAACCATTGCGTGAACGACATTGCCGTGCAGGCAGCGACGCCGTTGTTTTTTATGGATTATCTGGCGGCCAGCAAACTGGACGGCGATGTGGCGGAAAAAGTGGTTTCCGGCATGGCGGATGCCTGCCGCGCCAATGGCTGCGTCCTCATTGGAGGTGAAACCGCGCAGATGCCGGGGTTTTATCATGACGGCGAATACGATCTTGCCGGATTTATCGTGGGCGTCGCGGAGCGCGAAAAAATCATTACCGGAGCTGGCATCCGCGCAGGCGACTTGCTGATCGGCCTGCCTTCCACCGGATTGCATACCAACGGCTATTCGCTGGCTCGCAAGCTGTTTTTTCAGGTGGCCAAATACACGCCGGACCAATACGTCAATGAGCTACACGATAAGGCCAGCGTGGCCTTGATGAAAACGCATCGCAGCTATCTCAACATTATTCGCAAACTGACTGCGGCAGACCTGGTCGTGGGAATGGCCCACATTACCGGTGGAGGCATCACCGAAAACCTGCCCCGCATCCTGCCGAAACATGTTTCCGCATGTGTCGAATTGGGTTCGTGGCCGGTGCTGCCAATTTTCGACCACCTGCAAACGCTGGGCAATATGGAACTGGTGGAAATGTTGCGGACTTTCAACATGGGAATCGGGTTGATCTGCGTCGTCCCGGTGGAAAAATACAAGCGCGTGAAAACGCTGCTGGACCGCGCGAACGAGCCTCACGCCGTGATTGGCAAGATCATCAAAGGCGATCGCCATGTCCTGTATAACTAACTCCCCATGACGCGTCTTGGCATTCTTCTTTCCGGTCGTGGTTCCAACTTTCTGGCGATCGCTGACGCCATTGATCGCGGCCAGATCGACAACGCAGGAATTTCCATTGTCATTTCCAATCGCGCGGAAGCGCCTGGCCTTGCCGCAGCCAGGGCGCGCGGCTTGGCGACCGCGGTGATTGAAGCCCGCGGGCGGAAGCGCGCCGAGCAGGATGCAGAAATCATCGCTTGTCTGCGCGAACACGGCGCGGAATTGATCTGCCTCGCTGGATACATGCGCCTGCTGTCGCCGGAGTTTGTCGTGGCCTATCCTCAAGCCATTTTGAATATTCACCCGTCACTGCTGCCGGCATTTCCGGGCCTCGATGCACAGCGTCAGGCGCTCCAGTACGGGGTGGGCATCACAGGCTGCACCGTGCATTTCGTGGATGACCAACTGGACCACGGAGTCATCGTATTGCAGCGCCCTGTCCCAGTGTTGGATGGCGATGACGAAGCTGCCTTGTCCGCGCGGATTCTGGAACAGGAGCACATTGCCTACCCGGAAGCCATTGCCCGCGTTCTCAGCGGAAATTACACGATTGCAGATCGCCGATATGTTGCCCGCGCGTCGCACAATGCATCCCTGCTCGAGGAAATCAAGTGATTCGATTCGTCAAAGCGCACGCCTGCGGGAACGATTTTCTCATCGTGGACGAACCTCTCGACGCAAGCCGCTATGCCGACGTGGCCCGTATCGTCTGCGCCCGCAATACGGGAGTTGGCGCGGACGGCGTCGAGTATCTTACGCTCGCCGGAAATGGGGCATATTCGATTCGGCTCTTCAATGCGGATGGCTCGGAGGCGGAAATCTCCGGGAATGGCACGCGCTGCGTGGCCGCATATCTGGCCCAAGACGATGATGCCGATGAATTTTCCATTCGCACACATGCCGGTGTGCGCCGCTGCCGCATCCTGGAGCGCAATCCTCCGCAATATCTCATTTCTACCGAGATGGGCGTTCCATCTGTCACGATGCAAACGGTTACGCTCAAGGATGGGACATCCATCGGCGGGGTCAATGTATCAATTGGGAATCCGCATTTCGTCGTTTTTGTCGACTCGCTCAATTTTGAATGCTTCGGACGTTCGTGGCAACAAATTGGGTCGGAAGTTTGTGTCCACCCGGACTTCCCCAAAGGTACCAACGTTGAATTTGTGCGTGTGATGGATACAAATAGGATTGAGTTTCGTATTTATGAACGCGGCGTGGGGCCGACCTTGTCTTCCGGCACTGGCACCTCTGCATCCGCAGCCGCGAGTATCGAAACGCGGGGTGTCTCGCGACAGCTCACAGTAGCCGCCGAGGGCGGCGAACAAACAGTAGAGTGGGCGCAGAAGAGCTCGAACCTGCTGCTGACAGGACCGGCCGAAATCATTGCCCAAGGGGATTGCCTGCTCGTATGACCGCACGCTCAACAACCCGGGACAAAGCTTTGAAGCCTGCGATTCTCCCTGGCGCCCTGGGAACCGGCGATGCTGTGCGGCTGGTTTCGCCAGCCAGTTGGTTCGATCCCAGCAAAGTGCAGTTGGGGATGGATTCGTTGCGCAAGTTGGGCTTTGAACCACAGTTGGCTGCTCATGCACTCGCTCGTCATGGACAATATTCCGCTGGAACCGCGGCGCAGCGCCTGGAAGATTTGCATGCCGCCTTTGCGGATTCCTCGGTGAAGGTTGTTATTTGTAACCGTGGAGGTTACGGATCGGCGGAATTACTCGGCGGACTTGATCTCACGCTCATCCGTCGCAATCCAAAGATTTTCATGGGATGCAGCGACATCACCAGCCTGCTGACATGGCTGCACGACGCGACGGGTTTGGCGGTGTTTCATGGACCGATGGTAGCCGGAGATTTTGCACGGGAAAATGGTGTGGACCTCACCAGCTGGCAGGCGGCGCTCGTGCAGGATCACCCGTGGCAACTCGGACCCGAAGCGGATATGCGGACGTTACGGCCCGGCCACGCGGAAGGAAAGTGCTATGGCGGATGCCTCTCCATGCTGGTCGCTTCCCTCGGCACGCCGTATGAAATCCAAACAGAAGACACAATTCTGTTTCTGGAGGATGTAGGCGTGAAGCCATACCAGGTTGACCGGATGTTGCTCCAGTTGCGTTTGGCGGGCAAGCTCGATCGAGTGCGCGGCATCGTATTTGGAGCCATGTTGGACTGCGTGCAGCCGGCTACAGCCGACGAATTGCTGGATTCAGTCTTGATACGCGTATTGGAGGATTTCCCCGGGCCCGTTGGCATTGGCCTGCGTTCCGGGCACGTTCGCGAACGGAACATCACGCTGCCGATTGGCGTCTCCTGCGAATTGGACCTGACCGGTACGCCCATGCTGCGATTCCAGCCGTCGGTCACCTGCAACGAGGGATGAGGATGAACGAAGTCCAACATGGAGCGAGAAATAGCGCGGAGTCTGCGGTCCGGCACGTCCACCTGATCGGGATCTGCGGCAGTGCCATGGCATCCCTGGCCGGCATGTTGCAGTTGCGCGGATGGCACGTGACCGGTTCGGATAAGGCTGCGTATCCGCCCATGTCCGATCTGCTGGCGCATCTCCGCATTCCAATTGCACAGCCGTTTTCCGAAGAGAATCTGCAACCTCGTCCCGATCTTGTTATTGTCGGGAATGCGATTTCGCGTGGCAATCCCGAGTTGGAATTTGTGTTGGATCAGCGCATTCCATTTCGCTCCCTGGCGCAGGTGATCCACGAAGAATTTCTTGTGGAACGCGAGTCCTTGGTCATTGCAGGCACGCACGGCAAAACGACGACTACCAGCATGTTGGCATGGATATACGAAACCGCCGCGATGAAAAATCCGGCGATGTCTCCGTCATTTTTAATCGGCGGGATTGCGGAAAACTTCGGTTCCAGCTTTGCCCTGCGGCCTACGCGGCCCTTTGTTTTGGAGGGCGACGAATACGACACCGCCTTCTTCGACAAGGGGCCTAAGTTCCTTCACTATTTTCCAGACGCGCTGATTCTTACCCACGTCGAATTCGACCACGCGGATATCTACGCGGACCTGGAATCGGTGAAGACGGCGTTCAAGCGCCTGGTAAACCTCGTCCCTCGTCGAGGGCGCATTGTGGCCTTCGATGGATCGAGCAATGTGACGGAGTGCGTCGCGCGCGCTTTTTGTCCGATGGAACGCTATGGATTTGCGCAGGATTCCACCTGGCGCATCGCGGACCTTTCCATCCATGGCAACTCCAGCCGTTGGCATATTGTGCGAAACGGACAGCCTTGGTTGCAGGTTGAGATGCCCATGATCGGTGAGCATAATGTGCTGAACGCGACCGCGGCCGCCGCTCTTGCCGCGGGCCAGGGTGTTCCCGCCGAGGACATTCAAACGGCATTGCAATCCTTTCGCAGCGTCAAACGCCGCCTGCAAGTAATTGCCGAAATCGAAGGCATCACGATCATCGATGACTTCGCACACCACCCCACGGCGATTCGAGAAACACTGCGCGCGTTGCGCCTGCGATATCCTGGCTCGCGCCTGTGGGCAGTTGTAGAACCGCGCTCGAACACGCTGCGCCGCAATATTTTTGAGCAGGAGCTGACTGAAAGTCTTGCGCTGGCGGATCAGGTCGTCCTTGCCGCCGTCTACCAGGCAACGAATATTCCGGCAGAGCAAGTCCTTCACCCGGAACATATCGTGCAGACTCTCCAGGCTCGTGGATGCAAAGCGCGACAGTTACCCGATGTCGCTGCAATCGTCGACCATCTGACGACCCATCTGCGATCCGGAGACGTCGTCGCGATCCTGTCCAATGGCGGCTTCGATGGGATTTATCAAAGGCTTCCAGTGTCTCTTCGCAACAATCCCGGACGCGCATGATTTCCGCAATAACAATCCTTCTTTACTATGTGCTCCTCGTTCCGATCGGCGCGCTGCTGGGTTTTCCGTGGACCTGGATAACAGGAGATGTGACATTTCTATATCGCTTTTCCATGTGGATTGCCGCATCCGGCCTGCGCATGGGAGGAATTCGCGTGCAGGCTGAAGGTTATGAAAATATTCCGCGGGGCGAAGCATGCATCTTTATGGCGAACCATGTGTCCAACCTCGACCCGCCGATGTTCATGCCGTTGATCCCAGGCCGATCTGCTGTTTTCCTGAAAAAAACGCTGATGAAAATCCCTTTCCTAGGCATTGCCATGCGGATGGCCGATTTTGTGCCGGTAGAACGCCGGGGCAACCGGGAAGATGCGAAAGAAAGTATCGACAACGCCGCGAAGGTCCTTGCGTCCGGCGTGCATCTCACAGCCTTCCCAGAAGGAACTCGCTCGCGTACAGGGAAGCTTCTTCCTTTCAAAAAGGGTCCCTTCTATCTGGCCCAGCAAACCGGCGCACCTATTGTCCCCGTATCGATTTATGGCACGGAAACCATGATGCGAAAGGGCAGTCTGCAGGTGTTTCCAGGCATCGCCCATGTATATTTCCATCCAGCCATACGGGCTGCGGACTTCGCGACGCGGGAGGAATTGATCTTCGCTGTGCGGGAATCGATTGCCTCCGGCTTGCCGGAATGGATGCGTGGCTGAAGTGGTTGCCGAACGCGCGCCAGGCGCTTGCCTTATAGCCGATTTATAAGTTTGCATGGTCATTTCTAGCGAAAAATTGCGGCGATACCCGCATCGTAAACGCTGCAATCGCTCTCTGAATTCTTCGCTGCGCTCAGAATGACTCCTTCCATTTCGATTACAGCATCTGTAAATTCGCTCAGGACGCGCTCTTCAGAATGGCGTGGAAACCGCTCGCCATCACCTGATGGCGCTTGGACTGCGCTTGCTGTGCATCTTTAAACGGGCCTATTTGCACGTGGAGGAACTTATCGTGTTTCTCCGAATAGATTCCGGCGTGGAAGCCCTTCTTTCGCAGCTCAGCCACCAGCCTTTCGGCGTCTTTGCGATCGCCGATCGCACCCACCTGCACCATGATGCGCGGCCCACTCGCTCCACTCGCTATTGTTTTTACGTGCGCGACAGACGCGGCAGGTGTCGAATGTTGACGGGCAACCATACCAGCCGGGCGGGCCGTTCGCGCAGCGGCTTCGGAATGGGCCTGTGCGGATACAGTCGATGGCGTGCGCTGTGCAGGATGCGCGCCAACATTCCCCGCGCCACCCGCGACCACGGCGGACTCGCTGAACGCAGCAGTGCGGTTCGACGGCGTTTGCACCGCGCCCGGTCCTGCCGAGTTGCCGCTTGTTTGCGCCGAGTCGATAGCAACGGGATGCTTCGAGGTTCCGACTCCGCCGAATGAATATCCCAAGCCAAAAAACACGGCGGAGATCAGTGAGGCGGCAAAGAAAATGGCCAGGATCGTGCCGGTACTCCAGTGCACTTCCACTGAATCGTGAACGTCAAGGTCCTGGTCGCACAAGGCTGTCATCGCTATACATCTCCGCCAGATTTCGACTGGATGGTTTGGCCAACTTGTTTCAGGAGCGAGACAAGTTCCAGCGGCAACGGGAACACGATGGTGGTATTTTTCTCCGCGCCGATCTCACTCAAAGTTTGCAGGTAGCGCAACTGCATGGTAATCGGCTGCTGCGCCAGCAACGTTGCCGCTTCAACCAGGCGCTGCGCGGCGTTGAACTCGCCTTCCGCATTGATGATCTTTGCGCGCTTTTCCCGTTCCGCCTCGGCCTGGCGGGCCATGGCCCGCAACATGGATTCCGGCAGGTCCACCTGCTTCACTTCCACG
>JAKAAZ010000121.1 GCA_021802085.1 Acidobacteriota bacterium | reverse complement strand
ACATCTGTGGGAGTTGGCGCGCAAGTTATACCCCAACGACGCCGCGAAACAGAAAGCCTGGATGAAGAAACACCAGCGGCGACTGCTGGATAAAGGGAAGATCGAAAAGCTGGTCCTCACGCTTCGCGCCATCGATGCAACCCATCCTGAAGTCATCGAAAAGATTCGCATCGAGACAAATTACTTTGAGAGAAATGCCGAGCGCATGCGCTACCCCAAGTTTCGTCGCCAGCACCTGTTTGTCGGCTCGGGAGTCATCGAAGCGGGCTGCAAAACCGTGATCGGTTCCCGCCTCAAGCAGTCCGGCATGTTCTGGACCGTCCGAGGGGCAAACGCCATCGTCGCCCTGCGGTGCTGCCATCTCAACGGCCAATTCGAGGATTACTGGGAGGGTCGCCGGGCCGCATGATTCCCACTTTTATGCCGCACACCCTGGAAAAGAGTGCCTCTGGTGGAAAAGGCACCGAGGAACTACACTTGACGGTCGATACGTGAGAGCGATGGTTTGCGGAAAACCGAATGCGTTCCCGTCGGGCCTGCGGCTTGGGCCTGGAAGCTCGGGTTGCGCACTGGGCAAGGAGCGACTGAAAGTGATGAATGAAATTCGAGTGATTGGCATCATCGGCGCGGGAACGATGGGCAACGGGATTGCGCATGTCTGCGCACGCAGCGGCTACGACGTGCTGCTGTGCGAGGTGGAGCAGCGCTTTCTCGATCGCGGATTGGAAACGTTGCGCAAGAATCTCGAACGCGAAGCCGCCAAGGGCAAGATCACCGCGGGCGGAGCAGAAGCAGCAGTCGCGCGTGTCACAGGTGTGCTGGATCGCGAGCGGCTTGCGGAATGCGATTTAGTCGTTGAAGCGGCGACGGAGAAATTCGAGATCAAGAAATCGATCTTCGCCGATCTCGACCGGATCACGCGCAAAGACGTTGTTCTTGCGTCGAACACTTCTTCCATTTCCATTACCAAACTTGCCAACGTGACCAGCCGGCCCGAGCGCGTCATCGGAATGCACTTTTTCAACCCGGTTCCGGTGATGAAACTGGTCGAGGTGATTCGCGGCATGGCAACCAGCCAGGAGGCCTACGAGCAAGTCCATGATCTGGCGCTGAAGCTCGGAAAAACGCCGGTGGAAGTGAACGATGCGCCCGGCTTCGTATCGAACCGCGTATTGATGCCGCTGCTGAACGAAGCGATGTATGCGGTGATGGAAGGCGTCGCCACGCCCGAGGCAGTCGATGAGGTCTTCCAGCTCGGCATGGCGCATCCCATGGGACCGCTGACGCTGGCGGATTTCATCGGGCTCGACGTCTGCCTGGACATTCTGCGCGTCTTGCAGGAAGGCTTCGGCGACCCAAAATATCGACCCTGCCCATTGCTGGTCCGCATGGTGGATGCGGGCTGGCTGGGGCGGAAATCAGGCCGAGGATTTTATCGGTACTAACGGCTCATCGCATCGGGAGATTTGCCTCAGAAATGTTGCAATCTGCCCCTCGCAATATTGGTTGCTAAGGCAACCAATATTGCGGGTATGGTTGCCTTAGCAACTAAATTTCCGGACCCTATTCAGGGGCCGGAAATTTCCCAAATTCGGTCACATGGGGTTCATACCGCTGTCGCGGTGACCGAAACGATCCGGGAATCCGTAAGTAATCGTAACCCGGTGAAGCTTTGCCCGGAACTTTCTGGCATTGCGAACGGACTTCAGGTCCGCCCTCGTCGGCTTCGTTGGTTGGTGCGGCAGGCTGTGGATTTTCTGCTTGGCCCGCTTCTAAACGCGATACTCTTTTCCATATGGTTCGCGTCACAGTTCTGGGTTCCGGCTCCAAAGGAAATTGCACGGTCGTCTCCACCGGACGCACTCGGATCGCGCTCGATGCCGGATTCAGTGCAAGAGAAATCGTGAAGCGGATGCGGCTCAGGGGGGAAGAGCCGGAAAAGCTGAATGCCATTCTGATTACGCATGAACACCAGGACCATGTGCAGGGCCTTTCCGTGCTGGCCCGCCGCTGGAATGTTCCCGTGTATGCCACTGAGGCGACCCATGCCGCCTGGCGCGAATGGATCACGCCTCGGACACGGATGAGTTTCAGCGCGTGGCTGGAGTTGCGCCGCCAACAGGCGGCAGAGTCGCTCCAGCCGGCAGCAGCGGAAGAGAGCGATTGCGCCGTTGCCCCCGTGCAGGACGATGCGTCCATTGGGATTCCAGCGCTGGCGGCCGCGGCACAGGAACCACCAGCTTCGGACGCTGTTTCCCTCAGCTCACCCAGCGATGACCCGGCCTATCTGCCTTGCGTCGAGCACTTTCAGGCAGGGATCCCGTTTGAGATCGGCGATATCCGCGTGACGCCGTTTACCATCCCGCACGATGCGGCCGACCCGGTTGGATTTGTGTTGCAGGCGGAAGGAATGCGCATTGTTGTCGCCACCGACCTGGGCTATCTGGCGCCCAACGTTCGGATGCATTTGCAGCGGGCTGACCTGCTGGTCATCGAGTCCAACCACGATGTGGAAATGCTGCGCGACGGTCCCTATCCATGGGTGGTGAAGCAGCGGGTATTATCGCGCGTGGGGCATCTGTCGAACGACGCGCTGGGCGAATATCTTGCGTCGGAATACGACGGCGGCGCGCGCTATGTGATACTGGCGCATATTTCGGAAAGCAACAATCTGCCGGAATTGGCGCGCAGTTCCGCGGAACGGGCGCTCGACGGCAGAATGGGCCTGCTGGGAAACAAGGTGTTGCTGGCATCGCAGCACGAGCCGCTTGAATCTATTCAGTTATAAGGGCTGGATGCAGATTCCTGGCTGCTCTGCTACCATTTACGTTACAATTTAGTCAATAGATTTCAGTGGTGGTAGCAGCAGGCTTTGAGGAAATCAGGAGACTATGCGGAAAGTTCGTTGTATCGATCCCACGGTTGGGGACATCCTTGCTGGATGGCGGTATGACATCTCCGGGTTGCATCCAGAAATGCGTACCGACTACGAGGGACATCTGCGCGAATGCCGGCAATGTCACGCCCGCCAGCGTATTCACCGCACGGTGGATGTGCTGCTGATCGGCATCTCGACGTGTGCCATCGGCGCGTTCGTTTCCGCGCTGCTGGTCCTGCATCGCATCGAGCCGCTGCGGGACTGGGTGGTGCTCAGCCTGCAAATGCACCAATTGTCGCTGGTCGTCAGCCTCGAACGGGTGGCGGTTTTGGGCCTGTTGATTTCGCTTCTGGCGTGGATCGTGATCGCCCTGATTACTCCCGTGCCGACTTATCTGAGCCAGCAGGCGCGCGCACTGCAGCAACGCCTTCCGGAAGAACTTCGCGAGCATTTGCCCAAACTTTCCGCCTGATTGGGTGGGATGTGGGCAGACGGTCCACGCAGGAAAAGGCGTATGCCGATTGCCTACCCTGATGGTTTCCAAGAGGAAATCCGTGCTCGACATCACGTGGAATGGACGATCTGCCAGAATCGGCGGAGCAGGACAAGGAATATCCATCTGCCTTCGATGGGTCGCTCATCGGAAAATATCTGCTATAAATTGGGCCAAAGAACGCAGCGCCCGGCTCTTCGTACAGACCAACGAAAAATTCTGTCTTGGAAGCGTTTTCAGTTCCGATTCAGTTAATAGAAAATCCCTCAGGGGCTAAAGCCCTATAGATTTCCAGCCATGTACGGCACGGCTAAAGCCGTGCCCTGATACAAAACTGGCTGATACAGAACTGGCTATACAAAACTGGCTGATACAAAACTGGCTGATACAAAACTGGCTATACAAAACTGACTTAATCGGAGCTTCTTAGACCACAGCCTGAAATGTAACCACGCGACGAGGCCAGTCTGGTTGA
The DNA here is from genome assembly GCA_021802085.1 of Acidobacteriota bacterium. Taxonomy (GTDB): domain Bacteria; phylum Acidobacteriota; class Terriglobia; order Terriglobales; family Acidobacteriaceae; genus JAKAAZ01. The sequence goes on along the minus strand of JAKAAZ010000121.1, from coordinate 6,574 downwards.
ATTTAGCTGTCCGAGCTGGATTCGTGCGATCGCGCGTCTATGCCTTGGTCTGTTTCTTCTTGCGCTTCGACTCCGCGCATTTCGCCAGGACAGCTTGATGCAATTGAGTCCGGATGGCATCCGGCAATTCATACAACTCGTCGTTGCGATAGATTTCGATGGTTTGGCGGGTGGTGTTGACGGTGACATGGCAATGGTTGCAGCCGCCCATGTGCCGCTCCAGTTCGGAGCGCAATGTTGCGGCCGTTTTCGCATCGAAATAATCGGTAAGATTGGCAAGAAATTCTGTGCAGTTCACCGCGCATGTTCTCCTGTGGCGACCCGAAAGTACCGGCTCAGCCGTTCGCGCAATTGCAGGCGGGCGCGCAAAAGACGACTTTTGACCGCGGGCACGCTCAGGCCCAGCGCCTGGGCCGTTTCCTCGGTCGACAAACCATCGATGTCTCGCAGCGCAAAAACGGCGCGAAATCCCGGAGGCAAGCCTTGAATGGTTTTGCGAAGGAGGTCCGCCAGCTCCGCCTGGTTGTAATTTTGTTCGGGATTCGGCATCCAGTCGGCGAAATCGCGCGGGATGGAGCCTTCCTCGGTCTGGATTTCATCGTCCATGGACACGGTTTTCTGCGAGCGGCGTTTGCGCAGTCGCATCAAGGACTCGTTGACGGCGATGCGCACCAGCCATGTATAAAACTTTGAATTGCCCTGAAACTGATTGATTTTCTGAAACGCCTTGAAGAACGTGTCCTGCACAATGTCTTCCGCATCTTCACGGTTCTGCGTAATGTGAAGAGCGATGCGAAAGATCTGGCGATCGTATTGCCGCATCAGTTGCTCAAATGCGCTTAAATCTCCAGCCTTGACCTTCTCAACCAGCGCAAGGTCGGGGTGGAGCGCATTTGCTTCCTTTTCTTCCTGAGTCAACGTTGCCATGGTTCGAGGGCGGCCCTTTCGATCTTGCTGCTCGTCATCGCGTCCGGACGCAGGGCTCCGAAATCACAATTGTGTTGCAGCTAGTTAGATGGTAGACCGGGCTGGCGGTTGCGAACAAATCGTCATGGCAGGATGGAATTCGCCGGGCCACTTTGTTTTTGCACGATATCCCGCTAGATTCATAGATATATGCAGTTCTTCAATTTTGCCTGGATTGGCCCGCGTTTCCCCGGGTCGCTGGATTTGCTGTATTTTCTGAAAAAGCCTGCCTGGCGCCGACAAATCTTGTGCGTTCTGCTCGCCTTTGCGGCAATGGGGACGGTCCCAGGCGCTGCCCAGCAAACTGAGACCGCGACGCATCACAAAACCCACGCGACGGCGTCTTCCACGCATCGGCGCGCTAAATCCGCCGGCCATCGCGCTCATCACCGCGCCGTGGCATCCAAGGCCCACACGAAGCGGAGAGAAACGCCCAGCCATGGCAGTCGCGCGTCCAGCGCTCACCGCAGCCGCACCAGCGCAGAGCGGACGCGTTCCAGTCGTCGTCGCCGCGCCCGTCGCCATGTGAGTGCGCGGACGCTGGCGCGCGTGCATCAACTTCACCGGGCTTTCGTAGCGTCGTCGCAATTGCGTCCGATGGCGCAGCAGTTGAGACAGGAGCGCACGCCCGAGGCCTATGCCGGAGTGCGCCGGTATGCGCGCGCGCATACCGGGGAGGCATCGTCGGCCGCGTATATGGCACTGGGGGAGGCATACTTTACCGACGGAAAATATCCGGATGCGGTGGCGTCCTTTCGACAGGCGGGGAAAATGGGGCAGGCCCTCGCGGATTACGCGGACTATCTCGGCGCCAAGGCGGACTTCGCACAGCAGGGATATGCGGATGCCGAACAACTGCTCGACGGATTCGCCGAGCGCCATCCGGACAGCGTTCTGATCGATCACGCCTCGCTCCTGCTGGCCAACGTCAAGCTTGGCGAGGGCGACCCGCAGGCGGCGCTGCGACAACTTGCAAAACTGGAGGGCAGCCCGCTGGCGAAGTCCTCGGAATATCTGTTCGCGTTGGCAAAGGCGAACCAGCTTGCCGGCAATCGCGAGAAGGCGCAACAACTGTATGCTCGCCTGTACGTGGGCGATCCGACCAGCAGCGAGGCAAGTCAAGTTGCAGGACAAATGCAGCAGATGGGAATCAGTCCGCCATTCAGTGTGGCTGAACGGACTCGCCATGCGGATGGATTGTATCTCGCGGGACGCTATGAGGCGGCGGCAGCGGAATATCAATCGCTCGCTGGGGACCCGGCAGTGGTGGGCACCGCAGCGGTGAACGGGCTGCTGGCGCGGGCTGCCGTCGCGACTTTCAAGCAGATGCATCACGTGGATCCCTCTCAGCTGGCCCGGCTATCGGATACCGAGGACGACGCCGGAGCCACGCGACTGTATCTGATGGTGGAAGCCGCTCGCGATGCCAAGGACGTTGCGCAGGTGAAGGCCTTGATCGCGCAGATTGAGCAGCGTTTTCCCAGCAGCCGATGGACGGCGGAGGCGCTGTTTTCCGCAGGCAATATGGCGTTGGTCGCCAACGATCTGCCCTCGGCGATCCAATACTACGGCGATCTGGCGCAGCGTTTTCCTGACAGCGCGATGGCGCCGGTCAGCCACTGGCATGCCGCGTGGTTGAACTATCGACTGGGCGACAAGAAAACAGCGGGCCAGATGTTCGACGAGCAGATTGCGCGGTACCCCAACGATATGCATGTGTCGGCCGCCGTCTATTGGCGCGGGGTGGTGTATGAGGAGTACGAAAAGAATCCAGCCGCGGCGGCTGCCTGTTATCGGAAATTGATCGCCACATTTCCGCAGTATTACTATGCTGAACTGGCCCAACGAAGGATGGCCAGCCTCGGCGCTGTGGCGCCGGAAACGTTGCCGGTACTGGCGCGCATCGACGATCCCAGTGTGCCCGATCTGACCACCGAGGTTCCAGAGGACGACATTCATGTGGAGCGTGCGCAACTGCTGGCGAATGCCGGGCTGAACCAATATATTGTGCCGGAGATGAGCGCCAGCCCGGACAGCAGCAGCTGGCGAGCCTATGCGGAGGCCCAACTCTACAGCTCGTATGGAGAAAACTGGCAGGCGCTCCACATCCTCAAGCAAAAAGTGCAATCCTATCTTTCCGCGCCGATGGATTCGATTCCGCGCGGCTATTGGGACCTTTTGTTTCCGCAACCCTACTGGGCAATGCTGCAAAGAGATTCGCAGCAGCAGGGCCTTGATCCGTATCTGGTGGCGTCGCTGATCCGCCAGGAATCGGAATTCAATCCGGGCGCTGTCTCGTATGCGAACGCATGGGGATTGATGCAGTTGTTGCCGCGCGTCGGCAGCGAGCTGGCGCGCAAGGAACATCTGCGGCCCTATCGGACCGCATACCTGCTGAATCCGGAAGTGAATCTGAAACTGGGGACGGCGTACTTTCGGGAATTGATGGATGAATTCAACGGCCAGCCAGAATATGCGCTGGCGGCCTACAATGCCGGCGATGACCGGGTGAAGGCATGGCTCGCCAATGGGCCCTACGCCAGCCTGCCGGAGTTTGTGGAGTCGATCCCATTTACCCAGACGCGAGAATATGTGGAGGCAATTCTGCGCAACCAGGAAATGTATCGCCGCCTGTACACAGCGGGAGGCGCCAGCCAGGCGAGCCACTTGGCCGCGAATCCAAACGTCGGCCCGAGCGGTGGTCATCCCATCCAGCAGTAGCCGCAGTTTTTCCGGTGTCGTTGGCGGCGCTACGGTTCGTCGTTAAGAACGTGATCCAGCACAAAATTCGATAGAATCGGGTTGCAACAGTGGATTCGACGTGCCCGGATGGCGAAATCGGCAGACGCAGCGGACTTAAAATCCGCAGATCGCAAGGTCGTGGGGGTTCAAGTCCCCCTCCGGGCACCAATTAAATAAATGACTTACAGAATAAATGCCTCTTCGGATGCGTTTTTCTGTGCCCAAACTGTGCCCAAACTCAATTTGCTTGTACTGGCTTTGCCTCGGACTCAAGAGCAACAGCCAGCCGGGTAACATGCTGCTGAACGGATTGATTTTCACGTTGTGATGCGGATCAGTAGAATGATTTTCAGAAGTTTCTATGAATACTGAAGTGATGCGCCGCCTATCCCCGGAAGAGGAAGAACTTGCTATCAAGCGAGAAGAGTTGGCGCGGCTCGAAGCGCAGCTTGCAGAGCAGGAGCTTTTGCTTGCCAGCCTAAAAGCAGAGCTGGCAGCTTTTGAAGGTCTGTATCTTCGACGGGTAGGGATTCTCTACGCCGAACTCGACGAATGGAACGCACGCCTCGCTGAACTCCGCGCGGAGCAGGCCGGGACACCTGTGGCAAAAGCGGAAGCGACCGAGGCCCGCGCTCAGGCTGAGGAATCTTATTCGGCAGCCCACGGTGATGCATCTGAAACCCCGCCCTTTACGGCATCTCCAGAACTTAGAAAACTTTATCGCGAGGCCGCAAAAAGGGTTCACCCTGATACCGCGACCGATGAAGCTGACCGTGCGCGGCGAGAGCGTCTGATGCAACAGGTCAACGCTGCGTATGCGGCGGGCGATGAGGATGCACTGCGACGCATTCTTGCTGACCTTGATGCCAGCCCCGATGCGGTGCAGGGTTCAGGTGTCGCCTCCGACCTGATTCGCGTTTTGCGCCAGTTGAAACAGGTTCGGGATCGTATTGCAGCCATTGAGTTGGAAATTGCAAACACCTCAGAAAACGACTTGGCCAAGCTAAAAGCAAAGGCAGAGGTTGCTGTTTCGGAGGGAAGGGATTTGCTCGCAGAGATGGCGACCAGTGTTCAAGGTCGTATTAACGTTACCCGACAGCAGTTTGAGATGGATTTGGCCGGAGGCTCAGACAGATGAACCAATCGGATTCCAACACCGCTCTCGTTCCTGTCCAATCCAGCGCCATCGCCATACGAGGCTCCGCGTCACTTGCCAAGCGCGGGCTGGGCGAATTGCAACTGCTGGAGAGCGCGGAAGCGTGGTTTGAAAAGGCCAAGAAGGCCAAGGGTGAGGAACGCCTTGAAGAATCCTTTGAATGTCTGCAGCATACTGTGGCGCTGAACCCGCAACACACAGAAGCAATGGAATGGCTGGGCGTAGCATATCAAGGGGGATACGGGGTACCCCGAGAGACCTAACTCAGGCTGCGATGTGGTACCGCAAGGCTGCAGATCAGGGTAACGCAAGAGCACAATGGAATCTGGGCTGCATGTATCACCAAGGTCAAGGTGTGTACCAAGACCTCAGCGCTGCTGCATCATGGTTTCGCAAAGCTGCCGACCAACTGGATGCATTTTTATCTCCCTTCGCGCAGTCCATGTTGGGCTGCATGTATAGAGACGGCAAAGGGGTACCCCGAGACCTAGCCGAGGCAGCAGCGTGGTTCCGCAAAGCTGCTGATCAGGGTAATGCACTCGCACAGTACAGCCTTGGCTGTATTTCTTTGCTAGATGAGGATGCCTCTCAAGACCTAACTGAGGCAGCGGCGTGGTTCCGCAAAGCAGCCGATCAGGGCTACGTAGACGCTCAATTAAAAATGGGCTGGATGTATTCCGAAGGCGCAGGTGTCCCTCAAGATCGAGGTCAGGCGGCTGCATGGTTCCGGAAGGCTGCCTATCAGGACAATGCGGATGCTCAGTACATTCTGGGCTGTTGGTACAGAGACGGCGAGGGTGTAACTCAGGATATAGCCCAAGCAGTAGCATGGTTCCGAAAAGCTGCTGCTAATGGTTATGCAGATGCGCAGGCCTGCTTGTCTGAGGTCACCCTCCGCTAGCGTCCGCCCAATTCATGAATGCGGTGCTCGCCCTCGTAGATGAAGTGAAGAGGTGAGCGGCAGAAATTATGACGCAGGTTCTCCATCACTCTTCCTGAAAACCAGCAACACGTCATCTGGCACACGGCCAGCTACGTCTCCACACTCGATGCAGACGAAGAGTTTATCCGTCTTCCAAATCAGCGGCGTAGCCGCCGGATGTACTGACAAACGTACACTGAAATTATTGTTTGCCGGAAAAACCCTCTGGTACTTATCTCCACAATTGCAAGACATAAAACCCCACCTTCTGTCATCAATATCTCATTCAGACGAACGCGGCCCCCAGCGATCTTCAATATAGGATGGTTTTCGTCCAACTGAAGGCGGTGTTGCTTTTGTCCCAAAAGATCAAGATCGCAGACCTGAGATCTGACTTGAATTCTTGATCCTGCGAGCCATCCGAAGTGTATCGGTCAAGGATTAGATTCAGCCTTCGCTGGGGTATTTCTCCCAATTTGCATAGCTTGTAACCTGAGCCGTTCCCATTAGAAACGAGGCGGTCAGATATATATCCTTGGCAAATCGTGATGTTCATGCTGAGTTCTACATTCAATTCAGCCAATGTTTTCTCCAGGAACTCCGTTTGTATATTCACTTCCGCGTCGATCATAGAATCCTTTCTACTTTTTAGCTTTGCCCACTATTTAAGAGTAAGCACTAGCCAAAGATATTTGAAATTTTGAAACCAGCGGTCGCCTGTCCGATGATCTTGTTATCCCGACGAGAGCAAAGGGAGGCGACCGATGGAGAGGTTCACCAAGCTGTTT
>JAKAAZ010000120.1 GCA_021802085.1 Acidobacteriota bacterium | reverse complement strand
TAGGCGCGGGAAGTTGCGATGCCAGCCTGTACTGATCGATCCGCGCTGTCATGATGACGATCAATCCAGGTGGAAGTTCACTTCGATGACGATCTGTACCGGGACAGGATGTCCCTGATACATTGCCGGCCGGAATTTGTATTGCCTCACCGCTTCGATCGCCTTCTCATCCAATCCCATACCGAGAGGACGCGTCACGTGGATGTCTTCCGGATTCCCTTGTGTGTCGACGATCAGGCCGATCGAAACGATGCCCTGATACCTCGTCCGCCGCGCCGCGTCCGTAAAGTCCGGCTCAACGGAGTGAATCACCCGCGGTGCGATGACGCCTGCGCCCACGCTCATCACTCCGCCGCCGTAGCCGCCAACGGTACCAGAGCCGACGCCAGAACCGATGCCAGAACCGATACCGCCGCCCGCGCCTTGACCAAAGCCGGAGCCGCTGCCGCCGCCTTCTGAGGCGAGCACGATTTGAGACGATTGGGTCGCCCCAAGGTTCGGCATATTATTGCTTGGGATTTCGATGTGCTGAGGCATGACTACGGTCGGCGGCGCCGCCAGCTTCGGATGATCGACCTGGAGGATCTGAGGAGGAGTAGTCTGTGTTTTCACAACTGGCGGCAGATGCCCCTTGCTTGCTTCGATCAACTGGTGCGCACCTCCGCCTCCGCCTCCGCCCATGGGCTTCGGAGCCGGTAAGGTAACCGGGGGAATGTAGGGTGGGACGTAGACCGGAGTTGTCGCGACCTGCTTCGGTACCACGATCTGCCGGTGCGCCTGAAGCATGAACCACACAATGAACGCAAGGATCGCGCCATGCATGACGAATGAAATGGCGCTGGATGCGGGGCTGCGCTTGATTGCCAGCGGATCGGCAACCGCTATTGGCTGGGAAGTCAATTCCAGCGGCGGCAATTTCTCTGGGAAGATCGCGTCGCGCAGATTGCTGCAGAGCCCCTTCCAGAGCGACACCTCAGGTAAGGTTCCTCCCAGGGGGACGACCGTCGAACTCAAATGCAATTTTGAGCGCTTCCTCAAGGGCATCGCATCTCGACGGTTTGAGCCGGGCGACGACCAGATGGAAGCGTCCGCTTCCTGCAGCGATCCACCAGAATTGCGAGTCGATGGCTCGAACGATGTCAGCTCAGGATTTGTCAATATGCCCATAGTCATTCGCCGAGAGACAGGAATCCCGGCATCTCCTTCAAGAGAAACAACAGGTTGTGTGTCAACTGCAGCCACCGTTTGCCTGGTAAGCCGATTGCTTCGCCGGAATTGCGATTGCCAATCACCATATCCCCTTGTCGCTTCCCGTGATCTTTTGCCCCACTGCGGCAGCTGTCGCAAGCCACGGTAAAAGACCAAGACGGGCGCTGCTCTGCAATTCCCGCTTGCGCAGCAAGCCGGTAAGTTGAGTTCCATAGAGACGCGCAGATTGCGGCAAAATTGGAACCCGCAAAAAACCCCGCGCAAAGTAGACTTCATCGCCGCCGAACCGCGCGGCATCCATTACGAAACTGGGGAGATTGAGGCCAATGCCTCGATACTGCTTCATGTAGTCCGACACAATAGCCATATACGTCGCCACTCCTTCCCAGATTCCGGATGCATTCGCCGAGGACCGCAGATCTTCGTAATCGATGGCGCCCGCTTCTGACAGTTCCGTGGTGTCGACGATGTCGCATAGCCGGAAGTAAAAATGGCGGTACATCCGTTGCAGAGTGGAGATCATCAGACGGTCCGATGCTGCCGGAACGCGAAATGTGTATTCTCCAACTTGAACCGATCGCGCGCGGCCCGGAAGGCGCTCAGCGAGGATGATCTGCTCCCCTGTCTGGCCCAGGCGGCCCATGTGAATCTCGACGGACTCAGGCAACCCCGGTAGCAGGAAGTTCCACTTGCATGCCAGGCGATCTCCCCAGCTTCGGGTCGCCATTTGCGCCTGGAAGCGCCGCTTCATCAGTTGGGCTACGTTTGCTGGATCTGCATTCGTATACAGATCCAGGTCGCTGCCAAGATCAGGCCAGTGATCTAGGGATTTGATCACCGTCACGTCCAGCCCTTCCTCTTCGAAGGCGGCGCAAATCGCATGCAGGAAAGACGTGGCATTTTTGATGCGCGCACGCTCTTCCGTCAGCGCCGCTCGCATCCAGTTGGCACGAGTGTTGTCCAGTGATTCGCTCCCGCTTTTGAGAGCGACATCCAGAGCGCGCACCAATACATGGTTCGAGTCTGCTAGTGCCACCAGATCCTCGAAGTCGTTCCGGTTGATACCTGCAATTCCTGAATTCAGCCCTTCAGCAACTGACGGAGCTGCATCGCCACGGCTGGGTGGAAACAGCAGGCGAGAAAGGCTGATCAGCGACTTAGACGACGAGGGCAGAGCAATTGGTTTAGGCATATTGGAATAGATATCTCAGTGTGTAGTAGGTGCCGGTGGCGTGGCATTTGGCGAAGCCGGCACAGCCCGCTGGTTGGGCAACGCGCTGGGCTCCGCTGAAGTGCTATTGCGTGGTATCAATTCAATCGGGCCAGTTTGTTGGCGCTGAGCCCGACTGTACTGTTCTAGTTCTCCGTCAACCTTCAGGTCGCTCTCGCTGGCCACGGCAACCAACTTTTTGCCTGCAGCGGAACTTAGCGTCGTCAGTCCAATCCGAGCGCTGGCGTTGTCGGCCTTCTGGGCCTTGGAGTAGTAGAACTGGGCTGTCTCCAGGTCGCCATCCTTCTCCGCGACGTAACCAAGATTATTGAGCGAAAATGCGTTGTCGGGATTGAGAGAATAAGCCTGGAGAAAATCCTGCTTCGCGGCGGGCCAATCGTTTCGATTCACCGCGGATACTCCATGCATTGTGAACATTCTGGCACGTACTTCCGCCATGCTTACTTCCCGCAGCCGGCTCCTCAGTTGCCTGGCACTCTGTGCCGCCATTTTACTGATGGGTTTTCCTCTCCAGGAAGGCTTCAATGCGACAACGATAGGTTCCGAGGAGTGGAGAGCAGCAGCAGCGTCATAGTATTTCAACGCAGCCTCGAAATCTCCCGTGGCTTCCTCGGCGACTCCCAGATTGTTCAACGTGAAAATGTTCTGCGGCTGCAAGGCGAGGGCTTGTCGAAGAAGAAGTTCCGCCTCGAAGTTGCGGTCCTGCGACAAAAGTTCGATCGCCTGAACATTCATGGAATTCACGCGCATCGGCGTGTCATTCAGGCCATTCAGGGCGTACAACATTGGCTTTCCTTCCAGCCGCTTCGCATTGCTGAGATCAATCACCGCATCGCAATCTTGTTCCGACGCCAGAGCATAGAACTTTTGAGCACGATCCAGCTTGCCCTGTAGTTCGGAGATGTACCCCAAGTTGTTCAAGGTGAAAGGATCGGAGGCGTCATAGAGATATGCCCTGTAGAACATCGCTTCGGCTTTTTCGTATTCGTGCTTCCGCACGGCCTCAACCCCTTCTCGGTTGAGGCGCTGCACGGGGGTCAGATGACTGTGCTTGGGGACCGTGATTCTAAGGTCTTTTGCCCAGGCATGAGGGAATCCCGAGCCGGTAATGACCGCAAGTGCTGCGAGTAGTCCGAGTCTGGTAGCGAACATTGCGGATTTTCACCTTCCCGCCCGACATCGAGGTCATTTGGGCAGCAGATAGTACTTAACTAAGATTGCGGAATCGTGGAATGCGTTGCCGGGCCCGGCAATTTTCTATTGGATAAAAAATACTTCAGGCCACCCAGTGCGCCTTGGCGTCATCAAAAAGAATTGCTGAAAAATCATGTAATGGCTAGGGTATGCTGGATGGGGCGTTTTATAGCAGTAATCGTGTTTACCGGTATAGCAATTGCCCAATTTTCATTTGCGGACACGAAGCCAGCAAAAAATGCCGACTCGCAGTTCGCGTCAATGGAGGAAAGTTCGTCAGGCGGTTTGCCCGCATTACCGCCCGTGCCCGGTGGGAAAGGAACGGTCGAAGGCGGCCTGATTCGCGATGTGGATCCCGTGCGCGACCAGCTTACGCTGAACGTTTTCGGCGGCAAGCCGGTGAAAATACTCTTCGATGAACGCACTCGCGCTTATCGTGACGGAGTCAAAACCTCTCTGCGCGATTTGCGCCGTGGCGACCGTGCTTCGGTGGAGACTGTGCTGGATGGAACAAACATTTTTGCTCTCAGCATTCACATATTGTCGCAATCGCTTGAAGGCGAGTGCCAGGGTCAGGTACTGAACTATGATGCAGGTAACGGTGAATTGACAGTAAGCGCAGCTCTTTCTCATGAACCCATCAAATTGCGCGTTCCGGCAGGCACGTCCGTCCTTCGCGTGGGTCAGGCCGCATCCTCGTCGGCGAGTTCCGGCCCGTCCGATCTGGTCAAGGGGACTCTGATCTCGGTCAAATTTGATTCCGGCGACAACGGCCAGGGTATTGCCAGACAGATTGCGATCCTGGCCACTCCCGGGTCCGCTTTTGTATTCAGCGGAAACGTCGTATTTCTTGATTTACACTCCGACCTGTTGGTGCTGATGGACCCACGCGACAATAGCAGTTATAAGATCTCATTTCATCCCGCCGATTTTCCCATGAGCCGCAATCTCCATGAAGGCGCGCATGTGACAGTGACCGCCAACTTCGACGGTTCACGCTACGTAGCCAGCGCCATCAAGATCAACTAGCCTCAACGGAGGTCCGATTCATATAGAATGCCTCAGGATGCACGAGGAAGTTCAACCGGGGAGAGAATTGCCGGCCTGGCTTCAGCAGCAGGACTGAGTAGCGGCCAGCCCTTACACAAAACGTACTCGAGCCATGAGCCAGCAACTTGCGATGTGAGGATAGCAGCCAAGACAAGGGTTGTGTAGAATTTCCGGCTGATAATGCCTGCATCGAACGCAACGCCGGCGAACACGATGCCCGGTTCTCCGCTCCCGACAGAAACATCAGCAGCAAAAGGCCGAGCCAGTACACGAAAGTCAGATGTGTCCCTGGTCTGCGGAGCGCAGCAGTCGGGAAACATATGGACTCACGGCCCCATGCTGGTTGGGGTGCACGTGTTGTAGCCGGGCGATGACGGATCGGTCAAACTGACGGGCGTGGGCGGCGTGGGCGGCGTGGCCCATGGAATGTTGTTGAAATCGAAAAAGTCCAGCAGATTGGGCTGGGCGGCATCGCGCGCCGTTAAATGCGCGTTCGGGCCAATAAAGCGATTCTCGACAAATTTGATCACTGCCGTATGGTCCATTGGAATGTGCGAAACATAATGCCGCCGGGTAAATGGCGAGATGACGATGTTCGGCAACCGGAAGCCAAGCTGTGCGGCGAAGCCATTGACAGCGGGCGCATCGCCCGGATTAGTTCCGGGATCGCCCGACTGAAGATCGCAATGGGTCGTAGGGGTCCCGCCAGGTGGCAAGCAGGGGTTGTAACTATCCGGATTCACCGCGATGGTTGAGATGTCCGGGATCGTTCCCAGCGAGGTATTGGTGTTTTGGTTGGAGGAGCCGGGCACCGGTGGGACATGATCGAATGGTCCCCCGCCCTCGTCGTAGCTGAGAAAGAAGACGGAATCCTTCCAGGCAGAACTGCTCATGAGAGAATTCACGATATTTGCCACTTGCGCCTGACCTTCCAGAATCGATTGGGCCGAACCTGGATGCTCGTCATTTCTGCCGAAGCCGGCTTCTATGAATGCAAAGCTTGGAAGCGCGCCGTTGTTGAGATCGGTGAAGTATTGCGACAGAGGGGCAATATGGGTCGGATCGATGCAGAACGAGTTCGAAGAATCGCCCACCACGCTGGACGGCTGAGTGGGAGAAGTGCAGGCGGCCCCGCTCGGATTTTGGTACAAGTACCGATACGAGTAAGACAGAGACGAAAAATCGGTCGCCGGATACGGCGAACCGGAGCAGGAACTGCCGGCGAAACAAAAGCCGTCGGTGACGGTGTAGTAAATCTTCCACGACACATTTGCAGTGTCCAGTTCCTGGAAGATGTTCGGTATGTCAAGCTGGGGGAGATGATCGTTATTGCCTGGGTTATAGACCAGACCCTGGGTCGTGCCTCCGGTAAAGGTCGCAATGCGGTTGGAAATACTCTTGCTCGACACCGGCGAGAACCAACGATCGGACAATGCGAACTGGGATGCCATGTAGTAGTAGTAGTTGAGAAAGCCCTGGTCGTAGTAGCCCATCGCGCGCTGGCCGGTCAGATCGGTGTATGAGCCGGAGCATGTGCCGGAACTCTGGCAGCTCTGAGCGAAGCCTTCAGCATTGTGTACAAAGCCATCCATCAGGATATGGCGTGTAGTAAGAAAATCGTAGCGCTCGATGTCGCCGTAGCTTGCCAGCCAGCTCGAACTCTCATCGTCGATGCAGGTGCTCTTGAACTTGAAAAGCGGATACACCGTGCCTTGATCGTCTTGGTTGCTGGTCGGACCCACATTTTCGTCCAGGCCATCCACCGTATAGATCACGCCATTGTCGCCGACGTCCCAAGCTTGTTTGCCCGTCGAGTTCGTCTGGCGGTAGGGGTTCAGCATGCCGAAGTAATTGTCGAACGTATGGTTCTCTTGCAGCATGAAGATGACGTGGGTAATGGATTGAACGGTACCTGGCGGCTTCACCGCTACGGTCGTACTTGCCGAGACGTTTCCACCCGCTCCAGTCGCTGTTGCAGTGTACGTTGTCATCGCTGTCGGGCTGACGGATTGCGTTCCCCCGCTCGGCTGCAACGTATATGTGCTGCCATCCGTCCCGGTCACCGTCACCTGAGTGGCATTGGTCGCGGTCACTGTCAAAATGGAGGAATTCCCCGAAACGATGGTCGTGGGGTTTGCGGCAATGCTGACGGTCGGCGCCGGATTCGGTGTCACCGTCACGGTCGCAGTCGCCAGGGTCTTGCCGCCAGGTCCGGTCGCGGTGGCAGTATATGTCGTTGTCGCGGTCGGGCTGACTGTTTGCGTTCCACCAGTCGACTGCAAGGTGTAGGCACTGCCGTCTGTCCCGGCTATCGTCACCTGGGTGGCATTCGTCGCTGCCACGGTCAGAGTGGACGAACCTCCCGAGACAATTGAGGCGGGGTTTGCGGTGATGCTAACGGTCGGTGCCGGATTCGGCGTCACTGTAAGGGTAGTAGTCGCCGTAACCTTTCCACCCGCCCCGGTTGCGGTTGCAGTATATGTCGTTGTCGCGGCCGGGCTGACTGCCTGTATTCCGCCGGTCGGTTGCAGAGTATACGTACTGCCATCTGTGCCGGTCAGCGTCACTTGAGTGGCGTTCGTCGCGGTCACAGTCAAAATGGATGAACTTCCCGAGGTGACGGAAGTGGGATTGGCGGTGATGCTGACGGTCGGCGCCGGATTGGACGTCACAGTTACCGTCGCTGCGGCCGAGGTTTTTCCTCCCGCTCCAGTAGCGGTGGCGGTATACGTCGTTGTCGCGGTTGGGTGCACAGATTGGGTCCCGCCGCTAGGCTGCAAGGTATACGTGCTGCCATCCGTTCCGGTCACAGTCACTTGAGCGGCGTTTGTCGCAGTTACGGTCAAAAGGGACGAACTCCCCGAGGCAATCGACGCGGGATTAGCCGTGATGCTGACGGTCGGCGCCGGGGTCGGGGTCGGACTCGGGGTCGGGCTCCCGAAATTGCTTGGACGGTTGTTGGCACATCCGGTGAACAGCAGGGGAAACGCCAGACAGGACAACAGTGCAACTGGCTTAAGAAAGTGGGACGAAAGCCAAAGGGCGCGCAATTGTTGCATATGTATTCTCGTTTCAATTGCACGTGCCGAAGGCTCGGGCGATAAGCCACGCTGAAAAGTGGACGCAGAGCTTCAGGGGTGCATCTTGTCAAGTATATCCATTCTCAATCGCATGAACCATCGCCACAGTTCGGGAGAAGTACCTTCATACTTCGTCCTTGAGAGATTCATATGGTCCCGCGTGTGTTACAGAATGGGAATCGTAGGCTAAACTCAATAATCGCCCTCGAGCGTGGAATTCGCCAGATACCCATCTCCATCCGGGTGGTCCTTCGGCGTTTCCACTTTGCGCCAAGCAAGGGATTGCGCGAAATCGATGGAGAGCGCATTGCTTGCAGCCAATTCATCGGTGGGACCTGACTGCAACGGAGCGGCCGGACTTGAAAATACGGAACGCGGCCAGATACGGCGGAGTTCTGGAAAGAGTCTTGCGTCCCGTATCTCCTTTTTGCATCGCATGAGTTCGAACCAGCGAAGATAGTTGCGGACAACGCTGTCCATAGTCATCTGGACTCCTGCAGCAAAATTACGCTCAGCCATGCTGCGTTGCAGCTCTGGAGATTGCAAAATGGCAGTCAGTTGCTCGGCGAGATCGTCCGCATCGCCTGTTTTATAGAAGCTGACCGCCATATCTTCGTCCTCCGCCATTTCCCGAAAGTCGCCGATGTCAGCGCACACAATCGGGACTCCGTATTCACATGCTTGATGGGCCGGCCCGCTCGATCCAGTTGCGGAGTCGTATGGCATCACCAGGACCGTAGTTGTGCGAAACAGTTCAGGAATGGCTTCTTCCGGAACGTATCCGCGGAATTCAATCGGCAAATCCTTCGGCTGTGCCTCGCGTATCGATTCCCAGTAGCCCGACTTCGTGTGATGATTGGCTCCGGCCACGATGAGCTTCGCATTGGGGATCTTCTTCAAAACTGCGGGAAAAGCCTCCATCAGCGTCTCCAGCCGCTTATAGGTACCCCAATGTCCGATCGCCAGAATGCGATGTTCAGGGTTGCCGCGTTTACTGAAATCTGGGGGACTGGGGCTGGGTGCGAACGTTCCGTGCGTTCCCAGCAGAACGTTCTTAGCAGCATACTTCGTCATCAAAGTTCGCCGGTAACCTGAAAGCAGGACAGAGACCGAATGCGCTTTGAGTAAAGCCCTCGTGGCGACATACGAGCCCATGCGCAGGACCCGATCCTGTCGTACCCCAGCAGCGTTGCAATCGACGTGTTCGATGATGTGGTGTAGCGTGACGTGCGTGTAAAAGCCGGCGGCTCGCGCAAGAGCAGGTACGGAGAGCCCGAAAAACGCAGCGAAAGGGTTCTCGGGCGTGGCAAAGCTGGAGAATACTAGATTGAACCACACCACATCGGGTTTCAACCGGCGAATGGCGTTCAGCAGGCGCACCGGATTCGCGAGGCTCCCAAACTTCCAGCAGCGAACCACGTTGAAACCCGCTAATTCGGGTTGTTGTTGGGCGTGTAACGAATGACCGTTTGCATCCGTAGCAAATGCATAGTCGGTCAGTTCGTCGGCAAGAATGGTTAAGCTGACGTCGGGATTGCGCTGCAGTTCCCGGGCAACATGAAATGCATATTCGTTCAACTGCCGTCCGCTTGGCGGAAACGCTCCAACTAGGCAAATTTTCATCAATACTTACCTCAAAAGATTGTGATGCTCACATATGGCAGGAATTGTTGATTCTGCCCAGATGTGAAGTTAAAAAAAGACTCCTGCCCGAACCCCGCCGAAAACTGAAGCGGATATTGCGCATCGACTTCTCCCGTTCCATCATGGATCTTGTGGCGGAGCGCTTTTGTATAGGAGATGGAAATGCCGTTCTGGGTTGCGTCGTAGGCGTGGAAGCTCCTGGTATTTTCGTAAGCAAGCGATGCTTGCAGGTCCCAGGAAGGCGTCGGGTAGAAGTCGATGGTTCCGGCCAGGCGTAGAGCTTGCGCAATTCCTGAGTATGGGCTTACTACTCGCCATGCCCGCAGGTCCTCCACGACAGCTTCCGCGTTAAATCGGTCCGAGAACCGGCGCGAGAAGCCAATGTAGGAAGACGTGTAGTAATCCTCGATTCCAACGGGGGTGAATTGCTGGTCGTTCGCACCCCATCCAGTCAATAAAGCGTTCCGTCCCCATGGTCTACCCACACGCAAGTCCACTGCCCCGGATAGCGCTCTCGAATGGATATTGCTCTCTGTAAAAGGACCAACTTCGTAAATCGCGTAGCCGCTAGCGGACACCGCATTGAAAAATGCAGTTGTGGATGCGTATGTATACGCTCGGAACAGATTCTGATTCATTTGCACCGGAGACAGGGAATCGCGGCGTATGGTTCCCTGAATCCCGCTATTCAAGGTCACGACATTGCGGCCCAGACGAATCGAAGGATTCGCTCCATAACTCAGGATGTAATCGGTCGTATTGCGGTTGACGATCGAACTGGTCGCGGGTACGGATATCTGGCCGCGCGCGTTTCTAATTTGGAAGAATCCGCTGGAGGGGATGAAGTTTCCAAAATGCAGATGGTATGCGCCGGTCCACTGGGTGACCAGGGAGTGGCGAAGCGGTGGAAGAAGAGATATATCATTCGGCGGCACCGGCACCGGCTGATCCAGCTTGGAGTCCAGTACATATACGGTTGTATCTTCAAAAGTTGGTTGAACGACGAGATTGGACAGTAAGCTCAACGTGGAATTTACTCTGTATCCCTCGTTCGCTCCGGCTTGCAGAAGATCCTGCTCCGCGGTTTGATCT
>JAKAAZ010000119.1 GCA_021802085.1 Acidobacteriota bacterium | reverse complement strand
GCGAAGGCTTTCGGGGCGGATTCATGTCCACATCGTAACCGTTCCTCGCACCTGAAAGGTGCAGGAAAATAGACCATAGACACTCCTCATTCAACCCGCATCCTGCCACTCCACGCGGCTTTCTGGATATCGCATCAACTTGCACGCAATGTTATCCACGGATCAGGGGGATAAGGGACCGTCTTGACAATCGCAGCAAGAACATCTTCTGAACCCTGATCCACTTTGGGAAGGTACTCGGGCAATGAAGGCACATCACACCGCCGGAACCCATCGCCGCATGCTTGTAGAGGGCAGGCGGTCGCGGGTGAACCACACATCCCCATCACGGGCGGCGGAGTGCGTCCCTGCCCATCAACCGGGCAGGCTCCAGAAACTCCTGAAGACTCTCGCGATAAAAGAGACAACCTAGTGAATCACGGACTGGAACAGCTGCGAGTTCAGCAAGGATGCGAACTGGTCGTCGGAAGCGGCGAAACGCACCTGGAGAACGTTTCCGCTGGAATTAATATTTGTCGCGTCGATCGCCTGCTGCTCGGTTGGCGTCGCATTCATTTTTTCAAACAGAGACGCAGCACCCATCAGGGAAGACATCGTCGCCGCCGTCATCGTATCGGGGGTCACTACATCCAGCGAGAAATTGACGCCCTGGTTGAAGTCCATGGTGTAGCGTGAGCCGATCAGACTGTTTTTCACGGTGCTAAAGTCGGCCACCTGCGCGGCTTGCCCCAGAACGGACTTCATCATCTCCTGCGTGCCTTTCTGGTCCAGGATGCTCCACACAGCTTCGTTCTGCAGCACTGGCATCAGGTTCTGCATCGCGGTATTGGTGAGGAAGCTGGGAGTAATCCCGTCACGGGCGTCCAGCGAATTTCTGATCGCATCCAACGAGCCGAAGATCATGGTGGTCTGATCCAGAAATGTCACGCTCAATCCTGTATTTCCCATCGGATAGATGGTTTCGTTCCGTACCTGCGTTCCCTTGACGTGGTGTTTCTTGAAGTTATCGAGAAACTCCTGCACGGGAAACTGGCCCGACGCGATCCCGACAATGCGCGAAGAAGTATCGCCCGGAACCCGGTAGGAAGCGAACGCAAGCTGGGTCACACTCTGATTCACATTCATCCCGGAGCTTTGCAGCGCATCCTGCAACCGCTTCAACTCCGGCGGCAGAACCTTGGCCCGCAGCTTCATCGCAATATCGGAATTCTCCATTGCCTGGTAGTCGACGACGATAAGTTGCTGTACATCTTCTGGGACAGCGGCCTGCGACTCGGTTGCCAACTGCGACGCCGATGCCGACAGGGTAAACACAGCCAGTGCAACCGCACCCAAACTGTAACCTAATGCTCTTTTCCAGCGATTCATGTACATCTCCTCGTATCTGGGTTACGGTGTCTCGGCGCCGTCGGATTGTTTCCAGGCACCCTCAATCTTCGACGCGCGACTGCGTTCTAAGTCTCACCCTGGATGCGGTCGCGTCCAGGCCCGCCCAAGAGCGGATTTTCCAGGCTGCGACCATGCCCTACGGCCAAGTGAGAGGTGATTCCAGTCTACGCTCCAGCGTTCGCGCGGTCGAAAAATTGGTGGCCAGTTCCATCCACTCACTGCCCGGCTCGACGGCTGCCTCCGGCACCAACCCGATCAGTTCCACCATGTCCGGCTGTGCCCCAAGCCGACCGGCAGCTTCTTTGACCGCTCGATAGGCTGCACTGACCGGCGTCCCTTGAAAATCCGTGATGTTCATCGAAACTTGAGCGCGCCCGCGGACCAGAACCCCCATCGCCTTCAATCCCGCAAGCCCACCGCTCGATCCTCGAATCTCTCGGGCAATGGTGCGCGCGGTTCCGACATTGCTTGTATTCAAGTAAACGTTGCAGGCGATTAAAAGTTGCCGCGCTCCAACCGCGCTGGCCCCCGCAGTCGGATGCAGCGAAGGACCACCGACATCCGGACGGCGCGTTACATCCTGCTGGACTTTTTTTTGCAACCCCTCGAATTGACCGTTTCGAACGTCCTCCAGCAATCGTCGGTCTGGGCGCAGCGCGGCAGCCTCGTAAAAATACACCGGAACCTGGAAACGCTTCCAGATCTCCTGGCCCAGCTGGCGTGCCAGCGCGGCACATTCCGGCAATGAAATTCCGCGAATCGGCGCCAGCGGTATAACATCGGCGGCGCCGATTCGGGGATGGACACCCTGTTGCGCTGTCAGGTCGATCGATTGGACCGCCTTGCCGATACCCCGAAGGACCGATTCAACGACAGGCGCGGACGCGCCCGCAATGGTAACCACGGAGCGGTTATGATCGGCGTCGAGCGAGTAGTCCAGCAAGGAAACGCCATCGACCTTCATGGCATGGACAATCTCCCGCACCACGGCGGGGTCCTTCCCCTCGGAAAAATTTGGCACGCACTCGATGATGGCCTCTTTGTTGTTCATTCCGGCACGATTGTCATTTCCACCATGTGTAGCCAAGCTGGAACTGCACGGTCGCGTTGATACCGGGATTGGCGTCTCCCAGGCTCGCGTTTGAGATATGCACGGCATTCGCGGCAAAAGTGATCGCCTGCCCAGGCTTCACAAAATAATGGATGCCCAATCCAAACTGAGGCTCGAAGTTCCAGACGCTGGTTCCTCGGGACCCATTCGGAGGAAATTTATGATTGGTCCAGATAAGGCCGCCCGCGCCCTGCACCCACGGCATGACTCGCTTCCAGCGGACGAGGTTCCAGCGCAGAATAATGGGCGTCATGCTCAGACCTGGATAGGTTCCGCCCGTAGTGACCAACCGGGGCGGATTTACGGTGGTGAGCGTATATGTCTGTTTTGGAGTGAAGGCCTGCCAGTATGGAATCAATTCAATCGCATATTCGAATTGGCCGCGAAGAACACCGGGGAGGGCTGGATCGGTGAGCACTTTCCCTAGCCGAACACCTGCATTCAGAAAGTGGTCGCTGGTTTCTCCCGACGTTCCGAACCCACCGTCCATGAAAACGGCACGGTCCCACGGATCATGCTGCATCAAGGTGTGGACAAAATCTCCATTGGCAGCAGCCTGGGCCGAGGAGGAATGAAAAGTACCCTGAGAAATGGAAGAAGAACTTGTCTGGGAATAAGAGGCTTTGGCCAGGGCGAGGAAAACAACACCGAACACAACAATCTGCTTCTTCAAGGGCACTCCAACTTGCCGCGGTCAGTTGCGGGCAGAGATCCTGTAAATCCAGGGAGCTTCATCGTTCGCAATGGAGAACGACTGTCCCCGACTAAAGGAGAATCTGTGAATTCTTCGCTAGGTGCAGAACAATACTTTTCCAGATTCGCTTCAGCCCGCGATTTCTTCGAGCTGTTTGGCATCCATATCGAAGTTTGAATACACGTTCTGCACATCGTCCTGATCTTCCAGCGCTTCCAGCAGCCGGACCATCTGCGCCGCCGCCGTGCCTTCGAGCTTGGTGTAGGTCGAAGCCAGCAAGGTCACTTCCGCCATCTGCGTTTCGACGCCTGCTGTTTTCAGCGCGGCAACAACAGCGTCGAACGCCGCCGGTTCGGTGAGAATCTCCCAGGAATCGCCTTCATCGCGGATATCGTCGCCGCCCGCTTCCAGCACCAGCGTCATCAGCTTGTCTTCATCCGCGGACGATTTGGCCACAGAGATGAGCCCCTTCTTGGAAAACATCCATGAAACCGAATTCGATTCGCCGAGGTTGCCGCCGTTCTTTGAAAACCCATGACGAATTTCGCTGACCGTGCGGTTGCGATTGTCGGTCGTCGCTTCCACGATAATCGCAACGCCGCCGGGCCCGTAGCCCTCGAAAGTGATCTCCTCGTATGCGGCGCCTTCCAATTCGCCCGTGCCACGCTGGATGGCGCGCTTGATGTTGTCCTGGGGCATGTTTTCCGCCTTGGCGGCGGCGATCGCGCCACGCAGGCGAGGATTCCCGTCGGGATCTCCACCGCCGGCCCGGGCGGCCATGGTGATTTCCTTGATGAGGCGCGTGAATATCTTGCCGCGTTTCGCGTCAGTCGCGCCCTTCTTATGCTTGATGGTGGCCCACTTTGAATGGCCGGACATGGAGAACCTCGTGGAGTGCTTTCGGAAGGAATCGGTTGAACTTTGCGGCTACGAAACAGCCGTGCAAATCCCGATTTTATCACGCTCGCGGCCAATGGCTGCGCGGCTTCGGCTTGCGGAAGGCAAAGACAACGGCCAGCAGCGGCGGCGCCAGTAAAACTCCCCAGAATGGAATGAGAATGCCAAGAAGAATCGGGCCAAAAATCGACGCCCAGATGGGAACCTTCGCGATCCTCTTCATTAGCCATGGCTGGAGGGCAAGCTGGTCGATCAACACGATGGCGGCATAAAGGCACAACAGCAAGCCAAATTGTTCCCAGTTACGACCGGCGAACAGCAGGCTAAGCGCGGGACCTACCAGCGCCAGCATGCCGCCGATGTTTGGAATGAATTGCGCCAGCGCTCCCAAAATTGCCCACATGGGCGCCAGCGGAACATGCAGCAGCCATAAGCCTGCGAACCACAAAAGTCCAATCAGCAAGGCGTCGAGCGTCATTGCGCGCCACCACTTCAGCAGGGCTCCCCCGGCTTTTGCCAAGGGCTTGGCGTCCGCCTTCGCCGATCGGACAGTGGCAAGCCTATTGTCTGGCACGTTCATCGGATGGTGCTCCCTTGCGCAATCGATTCTTGTCTGAACGCCACGGCTGCTAGACTACTTGCAAATGAAATTTGGCGTGCTTGTTTTCCCCGGCTCCAACTGCGATCAGGATACCTATCATGTCATCTCCGAGGTTGTCGGAGAGCCGGTCGTGTTTCTGTGGCATGAGAGTTCTACGCTCGAAAACTGTGATGCGATCGTGGTGCCAGGCGGCTTTGCCTACGGAGATTATCTCCGCACTGGGGCAATCGCCCACTTTGCGCCGATCATGCAGACTGTGAAGAAGTTCGCCGCTTCCGGCGGCATGGTGCTGGGGATTTGCAACGGATTTCAGATCCTGACCGAGAGCGGCCTGTTGCCAGGCGCCTTGATGCGCAATGCTGGATTGAAGTACATCTGCAAGCAGGTGTACCTCCGCACGGAGACAAATGACTCTCCCTTTACCAACCTGCTGCGCGAGGGTGACGTGCTGAAGATTCCGATCGGGCACATGGAGGGAAATTACTTCTGCGATGCCGCAACCTTGAAGCAACTGGAGGCCGAGCGCCGCATCGCCTTCCGCTATGCGACGGCGACAGGAGAAATTACACCGCAGGCGAACCCGAATGGATCGCTCGCGAACATTGCCGGCATTCTGAATGAGGGGCGCAACGTGCTGGGCATGATGCCGCATCCGGATCGGTCGAGCGAGGCCATCCTGGGATCGGCGGACGGTCTGCGCATCTTCCAGTCGATGGTGGCGACACTGACAGCGCAAGATTGAAAAGGAACGCCGCTTCATCCACAACCTATGATCGACATTCATCACCATTTGCTGTACGGGCTCGATGACGGCGCCAGGGACTTGGAGACGTCTCTTGAAATGGCGAAGATCGCCATCGGCGATGGCATCACTCATATCGCCTGTACACCCCATGCAAATAACGACTACAGTTTTTTTCCGGAAAAGAATGCGGCGCTGCGGGCAGAACTGCAGGAAAAGATCGGCGATCGCCTGACGCTTGGGCTGGGTTGCGACTTCCACCTAAGTTACGACAATATTGAAGACGCACTCGCGCACCCGACCAAATATTCCATCAATGGCAAACGATATCTGTTGGTCGAGTTTCCGGATTTCGGCATTCCGAAAAATATTTCGTCCAGCTTCTACGAGATGGCGGTCGCAGGAATGGTTCCGATCCTGACCCATCCAGAGCGCAACTTGACGCTGATGCAAAAGCCGGAGAAATTGGCGCAATGGCTTCGTATGGGCTGCCTGGTGCAGGTCACCGCCGGTTCCCTCGTAGGCGGCTTTGGCAAGGGGCCGCTGCGAATCGCCCGGCAACTGCTCGATTGGGGCTGGGTCCACATCATCGCCACGGATGCGCACAATATCACGTCCCGTCCTCCAGTGATGAGCAAGGCCTACGAATTTATCTCGTATCACTACGGCGCCGAGGAAGCGGAGCGGTTGTGTGTTCAAAATCCACGGTCTGTGTTTCTAGGTGAACTGTTGGCGGAGCAGCCCGAGCCCCAGAGAGCGTTTGAAGAAGAATCCGCCGCTCCCAAAAAGCGCGGCATGTGGTCGCTGTTCCGTCGCGAATAAACTCAGATTGCTCGTTCCCAGCGCGCCTGAACCGGTTATGGGATCAGCAGCAGCTTTCCTGTTGTCCGTCGCGACTGCAATTCCATCTGGGCATTGGTCGCTTCGGCGAGCGGATAGCTTGCGTGGATGCGCAATTGCAGCGTGCCGCGTTCCAGCCGCTGAAAGATATCCGCCGAGCGCGCGTCCAGTTCTTCCCTGCTCTGTGTGTAGTGCGCCAGACTGGGGCGGGTCAAGAATAAAGAGCCGTCCTGCGACAGTTGGATAGGATCCACAGGCGGCACCGCGCCGCTGGACGCGCCGAACAGCACCATCATGCCGCGCGGCCGTAGGCATTTCAACGATCGGTCGAATGTCTCCTTACCGACGGAATCGTACACTACGTCCACGCCTCGACCGCCTGTGATGCGCTTCACCACGGGCTCAAAATCTTCCTTGGTGTACAGAATGACATCGTGCGCACCGGCGGAGCGAACTAGTTCCGCCTTCTCTTCTGTCGAAACGGTGGAGATGACATGCGCGCCAGCCTGGACAGCCATCTGCGTCAGCAAATACCCCACCCCACCCGCACCGGCGTGGACTAACGCTGTGTCTCCCGCTTTCAGAGCAAATGTAGTGGAACTCAGATACTGCGCGGTCATGCCTTGCAACAGACTCGCCGCAGCCTGTTCAAATGTAAGCCTGGCTGGAATAAAAACCAGGTGGGATTCTGCGACAACTGCGTATTCCGCATACGCGCCCAGGTACATGCACCAGGCGACTCGCTCGCCAACGCGGAAGTGTTCGACGTTCTTGCCAACCTCAACGATGACCCCAGCCGCTTCCTGGCCCAGAGTTATGGGAAGCGTAGCTGGATATACCCCCTCGCGATAGTAGATGTCGATGAAATTGACGCCGATGGCGCGGACTTCTACCAGCACCTGATTCGGCGCTGGAACGGGACGGTCGACGTCAGTAAAATGTAAGGATTCCGGGCCGCCGGTATGGGCAATCTGAATGGCTTTCATAGGCAGCCTCTGCTGAGGGTTGAATCGAGCCGGTCGCGCCGCGAGCGCTTACTCTCCGCGCAGGATGCTTGGCTCTTCCGGGCTGTTCAAACGAACAATACGGTCCACGGTGTACGGCGCGCGGGACTGGCCCTGATAAAAATGCCGCACCAGCAGTTCCCCTATCAAACCAATGGCCAGCAGTTGAATCCCCGCCAAAATGGTTACGCCAGCCACGACGAACAATGGACCATGCTGATCCATGACAGGCTGATGCGTAAACAGCTTCAGAATCAGCAGCCACATGGAAAGCGCCAGTCCGCCAAGCATGCTGGTCGCGCCCAGAGAGCCGAAGAAATGCATTGGCCGCGACATGTATTTCAGCAGAAAGCGAATCGTCATCAGATCAAAAAACACACGAAACGTCCGTGAAATTCCGTAGTGCGATTTTCCGCGCTCCCGATTCACGTTCCGGATTGGAATTTCGCAGATGGACGCTCCATACCAGGAAGCTAGCGCGGGGATAAAGCGGTGCATTTCGCCGTACAGAGGGATATTGTGAATCACTTCCCGGCGATACGCCTTGTAGGTGGTGCCAAAGTCATGGATGTCCACGCCCGACAACTTGGCCATGAGCCAGTTGGCGCAGCGGGATGGGAATCGACGCAAGACGAAGTTGTCGATGCGTTCTTTCCGCCAGCCACTGACCACATCGTAGCCTTCTTCGAGCTTGGCCAAAAAGTCTGGGATCTCCGTGGGATCGTGTTGCAGATCGCCGTCCATCGCCAGGATGAAATCTCCCTGCGCATGATCGAATCCCGCAGCCAGGGCGCAGGTCTGGCCGAAATTGCGCCGCAGTTTCACCACCATCACGCGGCTATCGACGGCCGTAATTTCTTCCAGCAGCCGATAGGTGCGATCCAGCGACCCGTCATCGACAAAGATCAACTCGAATGTTTCTCCCACCTGCTCCATCACGGCTTTCAGCTCGTCATAGAGGGCGGTAACATTTTCTTCCTCGTTATGGAAAGGAACAACGACGGAGTATTTGGGCATTTCATTCAGTATAACGCCAAGCATCCAAAATTCGCGGCCACGAACCTGTTTCAGAGAGGCTCTACTCACTCTCTGGATACCGTTTGGACGTGGAATCCGGCGTACCGTTAGCCCGGTTTCTGCCATTCAGGACCGCTGGCAACCGTTCCAGTGGAGCAAGCCGTTCCAGTCGCGCCATTATTGCTTCAGAAAATGATCTGAGACCCGCTTCGATCGCAGCTCTCATCCGGGACATCACACTCTCCTCTGGCCGATGAGATCTGTTCTGTGCAGCTTGATACGTGCAACGCGAGTGCCTCGCTGATTCGGCAGCCGGTTTCGAGCAAGAGCAGGGCGAGAAGATGCAGCCGACGACGATAGAAACTCTTTCCCGGTTTCCATCTCACTAATGCCTTATCCTGGACTTCCGAAAGAGTGGCAAGATGTTCTGTGGTTCTTTCAATTGCGGCAGGCGCGGGTGGACACAACCGGCACCACATTTTCGCTCGGAGCAGCTGTTCCGATGCATGTAGGCGTCAATGACGCGGATGACGGCATTGCACCCGGATTCTTTCAGTCCCTATTTTGCTTCTAGCAGTATCAGGGTCATGATATTTCTGCGAGACGACATGCTGGAACAAGTAGTGAGAAGCGCTGAAGGATTTACGGCGCTTACCCATGTGACAGCACGTCAAGCAGACACACTCCGCTGGACAGAAGATCAGATTCTGGCCATGGTCGTGAAGCGATTCTTTGCCAATCAAGAATTTGCAGATTACCTGGAAATAAGTCGCGATCAGCTCGAGGCGAATGCACTCCTATAGAAAGAGCGCATTCGGGAAAATATTTCCTCCCACTGTGTTCAGGGGGTCCAGGCAGAGTCCGACTAT
Source organism: Acidobacteriota bacterium (assembly GCA_021802085.1). Taxonomy (GTDB): domain Bacteria; phylum Acidobacteriota; class Terriglobia; order Terriglobales; family Acidobacteriaceae; genus JAKAAZ01. The sequence continues at coordinate 1,497 of JAKAAZ010000119.1, read as the reverse complement.
TCGATGGATATGCAATCGTTGCGCAGATGGACGTGGGGTTGTAACCCCACGAGATATCCTTGATTTGTCAATTCGGGCGAAGCAACGACAGCAAGACCTATATGTATGTATGCCGCAGATCCAGACGGTACATCGGACCACGTCATTGGCGCAGCCGCAATTCAATACGGGTTCGAGGAACTGTCAAAACGCAAACGAGAGACTTATCTCGAAGCCGAATTTCCGCATCTCTGGAAGGACATCGGAAAGTTCCTGGGGGCAAGACTGACTACAACTCAGCTGCGCTTCAGATACTTCTTGGGTCGGAATGGAAGGCTATCGTAGAACACCTATTGGCCATTGGTTTCTTCTCGAGAGGCAAGAAACTCGGGGAGGAGGTATTTTCGATTCCATCAATTTACAGACATGGAATGAATCTGACACAAGGAAAAGCTTAGGCTCACGATCTGCTTCGAGAATGAACCGTATCGAGTTTGCCACAATCCGCACCCAAGTCAACCCACCCGCTCGACTTCCTTCGGACGGCGGCTTGCGGGTTCATCGAGTGGTGAAAGTGGATGAACGATGCAAAAACTGCTGCCGGAAGCCCAAAGCTTGCAACGGAATAATAATCGCGCAACTTTTCTTCTGAAGATGCGTTCCTAGTAGCAGAGGAATTTGGACCCCACCGGTTGGCCTGAATCCCCTACAATCAGCAATGCAGAGGCTTACAGGGCTTTGCTGAGGGAGGTTCAGAATGCGCTTCTTACGCTATGTCGCTTTACTCGGGGTTCTGCTCATTCCCGCTTCCTATTCGCGGGCCCAGGTTTCATTCGGACTCAGTTTTGGCGGGCCGGTCTATGGCGATGGCGGTTATGCCCAGCCAGATTGCCCCTACGGATATTACAACTACTATCCCTATGCCTGCGCACCTTACGGATACTATGGTCCGCAGTGGTTCAATAACGGCATCTTCCTCGGTGTCGGCCCATGGTACGGCTGGGGATGGGGCGGTGGATGGTATCGCGGCGGCTGGGGTGATGATGGCGGATGGGGACGCGGCTGGGGTGATGGCTGGCGTGGCGGTGATGGCTGGCGTGGCGGTGATGGCTGGCGCGGCGGTGATGGCTGGCGCGGCGGTGATGGTTGGCGCGGAGGCTACGGCCGCGGAGGCTACGGACGTGGTGGCTACGGACGGGGTGGCTACGGCGGACGCGGTGGATACGGTGGCGGACGGGCCTATGCAGGCGGCATCCGCGGCGGTGGAGGATTCCATGGCGGCGGAGCACGCGTTGGCGGTGGGTTCCACGGCGGCGGAGGTGGATTCCACGGCGGTGGCGGTGGATTCCATGGCGGTGGTGGTGGCGGTCACGGCGGCGGTGGACATAGATAGTCCTCTCGCGAACAAATCCTCAGAACTGGCGGCTGTCGGCTCAATACTGACAGCCGCTTTCTTTGCCAGGGGAACCGAGTGCCGTACGGTATTGATCCTCAGACCTGCGGCATCGACGATTCCAC
>JAKAAZ010000118.1 GCA_021802085.1 Acidobacteriota bacterium | reverse complement strand
GCCTGTCGGGCATAGATTTCATACCCTTTAAAATCAACAACCTACAAAATCTACCATGTTTGGTATGTTGTTGATTCTATGTTGGTTACAAAATCTCAAACCCTTATGCCCGACAGACTCCTAGGAAATCTCTACTACGATCGCAAGCGTTACGGGGAAGCCGTCGCCTGCTGGCGGGATTCGGTGATGTTGGATCCGACGTTCTCCATTCCGTGGAGAAACTTGGGGATCGCCGAATATAACGCGCGGCATGATCCGGAAGCGGCGCTTGCCGCCTATGCAAAAGCATTTGAGACGAACCCGGCGGATGCGCGCCTGCTCTACGAGTTCGATCAGTTGAAGAAGCGCCTGGGATTCGAGCCGGAGGAACGCCTTGCAGCTCTAGAAGCGCGGAGTGATCTAGTCGAGCAGCGCGATGATTTGAGCATCGAACGCATCGCGCTGCTGAACCTTACCGGGCAGCACGAGCGGGCTCTGCACATTCTTCTCAGTCGTCGGTTCAGCCCCTGGGAGGGTGGAGAGGGCCTGGTCTCCGGTCGGTATGTGGATGCTCATACCGCGCTGGGACGGGCGGCCATCGATGATGGCGATTTCGCGCGCGCGGCGAGGCATTTCCAGCAAGCCAGAAATTATCCGCAAAATCTCGGAGAAGGCAAGCATCTGCTCACGCTGGAGCGGCAGCTCGATTACTGGCAGGGACTGGCACTGGAGAGCTCCGGGGATACCGTCCGCGCGCAGGAATTATACCGCGCTGCTGCCGCTCCGCTGTCCGCGTATTCAATCCATAGTTATTACCGGGCTCTTGCACTCCGGCATCTGGAACGCGAGGATGACGCGCGGACGGCCCTGGAAGAACTTCGAGCCTATGCCCAACAGCACCGGAACGATGAGCCGGTGATCGACTATTTCGCCACATCGCTGCCGAATTTTCTTCTCTTCGAGGATGATTTGAAAGAGCGAAATCTGCTCGGATGCCTGCTTCTCGAAGCCTATGCCGAACTTGGCCTGGGGCAATTGGTGCATGCGCGGGAGCTTTTTCTCGAGGTCCTGAAGATGGAACCAAGCAATATCGACGCCTGGCAAGAGATCTCGCAATGGAAGCAAGCACAGAGTATGCGGGACACAACCGGTGCCTAGTGGATACATTCCCGGCGTCCACGGTTCAGAAAAATACGTAAGCTCCGCAGAAACAAATGTGAGCCAAAGCTATGCGTGGCTGGTTTGTGGAGTGGCGGCCATCGCGGGCCTGCTTTTCGGCTTCGATATCGCGGTCATCAATGGAGCAATCGTCTTCCTGCGCGTTCAGTTTCGCCTGACGGACTTTGAAACCGAATTCGCGGTCAGCAGCTTGCTGATCGGCTGCATCGCGGGAGCGTCTCTGGCCGGCTAGCTGAGCGACCGCTATGGAAGAAAGCGGGTGCTTTCCTTCTCGGCTTTGCTATTCGCCGTTTCCTCCCTGGGCGCGGCGCTGCCGCGAGACTTTGTGCAGTTTGGAGTAGCGCGTTTTATCGGAGGCATCGCCATCGGCATTGCTTCCATGCTGGCACCGCTTTACATCGCGGAAGTTTCCCCGGCGCGCATTCGCGGGCGACTGGTCTCTCTGAATCAAATGGCCGTGGTTACCGGAATCCTGCTGGCTTACCTCATCAACTGGGCGCTTTCGTTTTCTGGCGAGTCCAGCTGGCGATGGATGTTCGCGGCGGCGATGGTGCCTTCTCTGGGACTATTCTTCGGACTGTTTTTCGTGCCGGAAAGTCCGCGCTGGTTGATGGAGCAGAATCGCGAAGCGGACGCCCGTCTGATCCTCAGCCGCGTGGAAGGGCCGGAGAGGGCGGACCAGCACCTTGTCCAGATTCGCGAATCGCTGCAGATGGAGGCAAGCACGTTCAGCGACCTGCTGGCGCCTGCTCTGCGACGACCGCTTTTTCTTGTAGTCGCACTCGCTGTCCTGCAGCAAATAACCGGCATCAACACCGTCCTCTTTTACGGATCCATTATCTGGCAGCGCGAACTGGGCGGCCATTGCGCCTCCGCCGCAATCGGAGCCAATGCCACTATCGGCGCGGTCAACTTCCTGGTGACGATCGCGGCGCTTTGGCTCATCGAGCGGTTAGGCCGCCGGCCTGTGCTGATGTTTTCCAGCGCGTGCATGGCGGTTTGTCAATTGATGCTGGGCCTCGCCTTCCTACTGCATCCGCCGCCCGCCCCTCTGGCGCTAGGTGCTATGCTGCTCTGCGTGGCGGCTTTCGCCATTGGACTCGGGCCCGCCACCTGGGTATTGATGGCGGAACTTTTCCCCACCCGGGTTCGCGGACGCGCTATGTCGATCGCCAATATGGCGCTATGGATTGCGAGTTTTGTGTTGACATTCACATTTCTGTCGCTGACGCGCGCGATCACTATCACCGGCGCATTTTGCCTTTATAGCTTTCTATGCGTGCTGACATTTTTGCTGGTATGGCGGTTAGCGCCGGAAACAAAGGGCAAGACTCTCGAAGAGATCGAGGTCCTGTGGAGCCGCGATGAGGGGCCAATGACATCTGCGAAACGTGGGGAAGACAAGTGAAAAAGACAATTTTCCTGGGAGCAATGGCGATAGTTTGCGTCCTGTCCGCCGGCTGTAAAGGTTCCGCGCCACAGATGGCAACCAAATCCGTGGTCGTTGACGGCCATAGTAGCGGACACATCTTCGACGGTATCGGCGCGGTGAGCGCCGGTGCGTCCTCGCGCCTGCTGATCGATTATCCCGAGCCGCAGCGCAGCCAGATTCTCGATTATTTATTCAAGCCGAATTATGGCGCGGCCCTGCAGCACCTGAAAGTGGAGATCGGCGCGGACGTGAACTCAACTGACGGCTCCGAGCCAAGTTATGCCCACACTCCGACGAACTGGAACTTTACCCGCGGCTACGAATGGTGGCTGATGAAGGAGGCGCGAAAGCGCAATCCGAACATCGTTCTGGACTCGCTTGCCTGGGGCGCGCCCGGCTGGGTGGGAAAGTTTTACTCCGGAAAAACTGCGGAGTACATGGCTGGATTCTTGCAAGGAGCGAAGCAAACCTACCGCCTTGATATCGCGTACACCGGCGACTGGAATGAGACCCCGTTCAATGCGGTCTATGTAAAGACCCTGCGCGAAGTCCTGGACCAGCGTGGACTGAAGACGAAAATCGTCTGCTGTGATGAATATCCTGGAGAAGGCGGCGGACAGTGGAAAATCCTTGATGCCATGCGGAAGGACCCGGCGCTGAATGCGGCCATCGCAGTGGTCTCGGTCCACTACCCGCGCATCCATGGCAAAATCACGACCCCGCCGGACGCACGAAATATCGGCAGGCCTTTATGGTCCAGTGAAGATCAGCCGGCATCGAGCGCGGGCCACATTCATTCTCGCGACTGGCAGATAGGCGGGCGAGAGCTGGCGCAGCTCTACAACGACAATTATTTAAAAGGCGGCTTTACCGCGACCGAGATATGGAGTCCCATTACCTCGTACTACGATATCCTGGCCGCGCCAAATTCCGGACTGATGTATGCCAACACGCCGTGGTCGGGATACTACGATGTGCAGGGCGCGATCTGGGCGACGGCGCACACGACGCAATTCACGCAGCCGGGGTGGCAGTATCTCGACCAATCCTGCGGCTATCTGCCGGAAATGGGCGACTACGTTGCGCTGAAATCTCCCAATGGAAAGGACTGGAGCGTCATTCTGCAAACTATCGATGCGAAGCATCCGCAGCGGGTCGACTTTCATATCAAGGGCGGACTGAAAACAGGTGTCATCCATATATGGGAAACCAACAACACCAAGACTTTCGAGCACGTGGCGGACATACCTGCGACTGGCGACAAGTTTTCCTACACCTTCGACCCGGATTCGCTCTACTCGCTCACCACGACCACCAGGCAGGGAAAAGGCAATGTCACTCCCCCGCCGCCGGCCGATTTTCCGTTTCCCTGGCGCGCTGACTTCGAGAAAGTACGCCTGCACGGCACATCTCCATTTCTGTCCGATCAGGATGGAGCTTTTGAAGTGGAGAAGTGTATCGAGCGCGCTGGACATTGCCTGGAGCAAGTCATCACGCAAAAGCCGATCCCCTGGGGACCGCTGCCCGATCCATGGACGCTGGCCGGAAATGAAAAATGGACAGATTATCGCGTCAGGTCGGAGGTCCATTTCATGGGCCGCGGCGGTGCCATGCTGCTCGGGCGCATCGATTCAGCCGACGTGTTCAAGGCTCAAAAGGCGAAATTGCCCAGCGCCTATGTCTTCCAGATCACCTCCGAAGGCGCATGGTCTCTGTTCTCTGCCGAATACAAGAAGCCCACGCGCACCATGGCCCACGGCAGATTTCCGAAGAACGAAAACGGGTGGCGCAAAATGGAACTTGTCTTCCAAGGCCATCGAGTGTCGGCTTCACTCGATGGCAAAGTGCTCGCCTCCATTCAGGATGCCACGCACACTCACGGCATGTTCGGCGTCGGCACCGGATGGAACCGCGTGCAATTTAACGACGTTTCAATCGACTGCCCTTAGCGGAGCAGCGAAGGGAAAGAAAATGCATTTCTCGGCTGGTAGAAAGAATTGGACTCCGATGGCTAGGGCGCTGCGTTTCTATGCTGTTTTCCTTGTCCTGATCGCGCCGGGCATGAGCTCATTTTCGCAGGCCTCGGTCCGATATTTCGCAGATAAAAAGCTGTTCGTTCTCGGCTCCGCCAGTACCACTTATATTTTCGGAGTCAACGAGCGGGAGGAGTTACAACATCTCTATTGGGGACCTCATCTTTGGCGTGACGAAGAACTTGCTGCCGCGCACTCGCCGGGGCGCCGATCGACATAAGCCCAACGGCCGCCGATCGGGAATTTGCAGGTTGGGGTGATGGTCTCTACTTCGAGCCTTGCCTGAAAGTGACATTTCCGGACGGCAATCGAGATATGGTCCTGCATTATTTCGGGCACGATCTTGCCGGCAACGAATTGACGGTGACGCTGAAGGACATCCAGCGAGCAGTATTTGTAAATCTCCACTACAAGATCGATCCGGCAACCGGTATTCTTCGCCGGGATGCGGTGATTGAGAACCGCACCGGCGGTCCGATTATCATCGAAAGCGCCCAGTCCGGGACATGGTATCCGCCGCAAGGAGAGCAGTATCGGCTCCGTTATCTTACGGGGAAATGGGCTGGTGAATGGCAGCTGAACGAGGAGCCTATCCATCCCGGATCACGCATCTTGGAGAGTCGCACCGGAAAGTACGGGCTATTATGCGAATCCATGGTTTGCGCTCGACCACCCGGGCGACCACGATCCTGAGCACGGCAGTGCCTGGTTCGGCGCACATGGCTGGAGCGGAAACTGGCGCATCGACGTGGAGGAGACTCCCTTCGAACAGGTTCGAGTCACCGGGGGATACAACACGTTTGATTTCGCTTACCACTTGGCGCCCGGGGAATCGCTCACTACGCCGCCGTTTTATGCCGGTTATACCGATGGCGGCATTGGCGGTGCGTCGCGTTTGCTGCATCGATTTGAACGCACAGAGATTCTGCCGGATTCCTCCGGCCTTCGTACGCGGCCCATTCTGTACAACTCCTGGTATGCGACCAGATTCAACGTGAATATGGCAAATCAGGAAGCGCTCGCCAGGGAGGCCGCAAGCCTCGGGGTGGAGCGCTTCGTCATCGATAACGGCTGGTTTGGCGAACGCAATTCGGATCGCGCCGGACTTGGCGACTGGTTCGTCAATTCGCAAAAGTTCCCACTGGGCTTGAACAGACTGCGGAAAAACTCGCATTGAATTTTTCCTTAGCGGTTTTATTTTCTTGTTTGGGGTTTGCATGTGTTTGCGTGGTTCTTGCGGAGATGCGGTGGACAGGGTCGCCTTTGTTGATGTAATTCGTTTAGATTGTTCACCCCTGATCCGTGGATAACATTGCGTTCAAGTTGATGCGATGTCCAGAAAGCCGCGTGGAGTGGCAGGATGCGGGTTGAATGAGGAGTGTCTGGCATCGTTTTTCCTGCACCTTTGAGGTGCGCGCAGCGGTTACGATGTGGACATGATCCCGCCCCGGGAGCCTTCTCCCGACTGAATCTCCGCTGTTGTTTGAGATTGACGATGAGCCGCTGCAAGAAACCCTGACTGCCTGGGGCGGTGTGCCGCTGGTGGTGCAGGCGTTTCGTTCTCTGGGCGTGCCGGCCAGCCACGAGAAGGAATTGCTCGGCTGGCTGCGAGATGAGAAGCCTACGGCAAGGCGGACGGCAAGGAGATCCGCGAGTGCGCGGAGGTGGATTTTGTGCCGGGAGAAATGTCCGAGCAGAAAGACACGCAGCCGTAGCGCTACGTGGCGATTCGCATTCGGCCGCGGCAGGAAGAGTTCTTTGCCGACGGCAGCCGGGAGAAGCATTTTGCCGTGCTGAGCAACATTTGGGAGTGGACGCCGGAGCGGCTGATCCAGTGGCATCGGGAGAAGGCGGGGATGATTGAAGCGGTGCATGACGTGCTGAAGAACGAGTTGGCCGGCGGGGTGATGCCGAGCAAGTATTTTGGCGCGAATGCCGTGGGGTGGAATGCGGCATGGCTGCGACTGGCGGCGATCGCGCACAATGTGCTGACGGCGCTCAAGCGCATCGAGTTGCCCGCGGAATTATTGCGTGCCCGGCCCAAGCGGCTGCGCTTTCTGATCTTCAACACGGCGGGGCTGTTGGTACAACATGCGCGGAAAATGCGGCGGCGGCTGGCCGCATTGGAAGAGCGCATCGCCCTATGGAAGGAGGCCATGCGGCGGCGGCCGATCGCTACATGAGAAAAGGCTGCGGCACGCGTATCGACGGATTTTCCTGAGCCGATTTTGACCGACCAAGGTGGAACTATGTCTTGAAGCGACGCTGGAGTGGTTGACCAGCGACCGGAGACGGCGGCCGTTGCAGCCTGTTCGCAGACCGGATGCGCCGCATAAACTCCTGCCGGCGATCCAAATTCCCCCCGCCGCAACCCCTACCAAATCTTATCGACGGATTACGGTTGTCTCGCTAAGTCTTGACAATCGATGGTAAAAGATTATAGGGTGAGGTGGATTGGAGATTAGCCATTAAGACTGCTTCGCAGGTGAACGAGCCTGCGTTTTGCGCCTGCTATGCTGCCGAATCGATGTCCGTAAAAGCAACAAGGGCGAGGCCTGCGGTATCTCGTTGGGCATTGCAAACTCTGGTTACGTGGATTATGTTGAGCGACTCCCCATGCATCATTAGCGGTGTGGTTTTAGGGTGGAACGGCCTGGAATGAACTTGGAAAATCTCCTCGTGGTCCAGGGTGGCGGTCCTACTCCAGTCTTGAATGCCACGCTTTCCAGCATTCTGAAGGAAGCCTCCCAACACAACAAAATCGGACGAATCTTCGGCTCCAAATCAAGCGTGGCGGGCATTGCGCGAGGCGAAATCATCGACCTTGGCCATGTGCCTCACGCAGAACTGGATCAGCTTCGCATGACTCCCGGAGCGGCGCTGGGGTCCTCTCGGTCCAAACCATCCCCAAGCGACTTGGATTTGATCGTTAAAAATCTGCGGCGTCTCGACGTGCGCCACCTGCTGTTGATTGGTGGTAATGGCACGATGCGCGGAGCAGAAGTCATCGGCCAATTCTGCCGGGACGCTGCTTACGATATTCAAGTGATCGGAATTCCGAAAACCGTCGACAACGACATTGCAGTGACCGACCGCTGTCCTGGCTACGCGAGCGCGGCCCGCTATGTCGCCCAATCGACGCGCGACTTGGGCATGGATATCCACTCACTTCCCCAGCCCGTATCGATCTTCGAGACGATGGGGAGAGACGTTGGCTGGCTGGCGGCTGCCTCCGCTGCGGCCAGGCTCAGCGAAGACGATGCACCGCATTTGGTCTATCTCCCTGAACAGCCATTTGATACAGAAAAGTTTCTCTCCGACCTGGATCGCGTCGTCGTCCGGCTAGGCTGGGCTGTTGTCGTAGTCTCAGAGGGTCTGCGAAATTCTTCGGGAAATCTTGTTTACGAGACACGCGACCCGTCCCAGGCGGATGCGCTTCAGCGTCCTCTTCCTGGCGGCGTCGGTCAGTTCCTGGCAGGGACCGTCGCAAACCGGTTGAAAATTCGTTGTCGCGCTGAAAAACCAGGATTGCTCGGTAGATCTTCGATGCTGCATGTTTCCCTTCGTGATTTGGTGGATGCCGAGCTCGTAGGTCAAGCCGGCGTTCGTGCCCTGCTCGCAGGCCACTCTCAGGAGATGGTTGCTCTTCGCCCCGTACAGGCTACCCGAGGGCCAGGATATGACATTGTTCCGCTGAGTGCTGTTGCCGGGAAGGACCGCCCGATTCCTGCCGCGTGGCTGTCATCAACGCCAACATCCGTCAACGACGGGTTTCTCGAGTACGTTCGTCCGTTGATCGGCGACCTGTTGGTCTATCACTCGCACTTCAAACCTTCGTTGGACCCTTTTGGAGTTTCATAGTATGCAGAAATCTACCAGTCAAGATGCTCCCCGCAACATCGGCGTCGTAATGCTCGGGCGCAAGCGGCCCGGCTTCGATCAGGAATGGAACAAGGTCGTATATCAACAGAGTCTCGCCGCGCTCGAAGAGCTTGGCTTTACCTGCGTGGGAGCGGACAATCCCGTGGTGGACGATGAAACGCTCCACGTCACCCTGCAGAAGATTCATTCCGCCAAATGCGAGGCGCTGGTTGTTCTGCAGCCCTCCATCGGAAATGGCCAGCTTGCTCTCACGATTTCGCAGCATTGGGCAGACCCGGTCGTCCTGTGGGCCACTCCGGAACGACCCACGGATGGAAAGGTCAGCTCGTGCTCTCTCGTCGGCCAGCACCTGTGGGCCTCCGTATTACGGCAGGCGGGCCATCCATTTGAATTCGTCTATGGGGACTCAGCGGATGCCGCGGTGCGCGCCGATCTGATTCGCGCCATTGCTCTTTGTCGCACGTTTGGCCGCCTGCGACATGCAAAGGTTGGCGTCATCGGTACCCACGTCCCAGGATTTATCGACCTTGCGGCAGATCCTTTCCTGCTGCGCCGCGCTATTGGCATTCAACTCCACCCGCTCAGCCTTCCACAATATATTGACCGTGTCCGCGCGGTCGCCGAAGATGCTGTCGAGAAAGATATACAACAAGTGCGCGCCCTTGGGCTGCGCCCCGTAAATGTCACTGACGATGCCCTGGACATCAATTCCCGCTGCTACCTCGCCATGCTCGACATCATGCAGGAAGAAAGTCTGGATGCACTTGCCTTGCAGTGCTGGCCAGAGATTCCCAACATGCTGGGCCAATGGCCGTACCTGGCCATCTCGCGTTTGAGCTCCGCCGGCCATGCCGTTTCCATCGAAGGCGATGTGGATGGATCGATCGGCAGCCTGATGAGCTCTTCCCTTGGGCTGGGACCAGGGTTCCTCACCGACTGGCTCGAACATGACACTTCGACTATCTTCTTCTGGCATCCGGGCATGGCGCCCCTGGATATGTGCCACGCCATCGGTTCGGAAGATGGTCCTACCCTCGGATCTCACTTTAATATCGTGAAGCCCTACGTGGTGGATGGTCAGCTTCGACCCGGTCAGCCGGTCACGGTTACACGCCTCTGGCGCTGCGATAACGAGTACCACATGACCGCGTTTGAAGGACGCTCGATTCCACCGCGCCGCAAAGTTACCGGCAACAGCATCCTGGTCGAAGTGGCAGACCGGAATGTTCCGCGGCGTTTCGACGCGCTTCTCCACGCGGGCATGCCTCATCATGTTTCACTCCTTTTTGGAGAGTATGCAGAGACGTTTCGGCGACTTGCCAGACTGTTGCAAGTTCGCTGGCACGACTAGAGCATTTTCACTATTGGTGTAGACCGAAGCGGCGATGTGGACGCAGCTTTTCCGTCAAGAAAAGCTGCTGTTCCTTGAGTTTCGAGAGTTCATGGTAATAGTGAAAATGCTTTAAAATTCCTCTGAAAACAGTTCGACAAGGCAACGGTCAGGATTGTTATCGATTACGATAGTTTAGAGACGATTCAAGCAGTATGCGCTCCGCTAAGCGATGGATAGAAATGCTGAATTCTTGAAAACAGTATGTCCGGGGGTGAACAAATGAAATCCCGCGTTGCTCGACATCACGTTCGTGAGGAAATACAGCGCCGCATCCTGTCCGGCGAAAGTAAACCCGGAGAGAGACTCAGCCAGCAGAGTTTGGCAAAGGAACTTGGTGTCGCCCAGGGCGCCGTAAGAGAATCTCTGCTCGAACTCCAGTGGCTGGGACTCGTGGAATCGGTCGATCATCTGGGAGTATTCGTTGGCAACCTGGACGCCAGTCGTATTTGCGAGGCCTACCAGATTCGAGAGTGCCTGGAAGGTTTGGCCGCGCGGCTGGCTTGCGAGCACGCAGGCCGCTCGGACATCACAGAGTTGCGATCCATGGCAGAGAAAATTTTCAAGCTCGCCCATGAAAACAAAGCAGACGAGATGGGATCGCTCGATCGCAACCTGCATTTCCACATCATTGAGCTATCGCGCAATGCCATTCTGCTGCGGCTTGCTGAGACATATCGAGTTTTAGGAATGACAGTTCGAGCTTCCCGCGAACCGCAGATCATCTATGAAGAACATCTGCAGATCATCGAGGCCATCGAACACAATTCCGCTGAAGAAGCGGAACGGATT
>JAKAAZ010000117.1 GCA_021802085.1 Acidobacteriota bacterium | reverse complement strand
AAACAGATAGTGCATCGCAGGGTGAAACCGTTTCATGCGAACCAATCTTTTTTGAAAATGGAGATTTCCTGGCACTATTTAGAGGTTGGGAATCGATCTATCGCACAACTCCGCACTCGGCTGCGGAGACCATGCCTCGCCGATGAGAAAATCGATTTTCTCGTGGCGCAACGCCTGTACAGGTACAGTCCGGTCGAGGTTTTGTAACGTTTTCGATCTCACCCTCACTATCAGGGAGTAGAGGGCTGTTGGCATGCAATCGCAGAAAACCAGTATTCGCCACTTGCGGACAATTCAGAATGGCCGCAACTTTGCACCGGTTGGAACATCTTCTTCCTCGGTTCTCTCAGCAAGCAATGGCGAGCGACTCGATAGAAGGCCGCCTGCTGTGGCGCAAGAGCCGGCAGCAGAAAACTATCTGTCGAGTCGCACGTTTGCGGGTGCGGAGAACGACTTCGTGCCGCACAAACGTGAATCCAGAGCGGATTGCCGACTTATCGGGAGCGACGCTGATAGAGATGAGTCGAACGTGCGGGTCTGTTTCGATTGCCCTACGCTGTTCGATAGCGTGATGAATTTCATGAACCGCTACTACTCGAGGCGCCAATGAAATCACCAGCGACCGATGATTCGATGACAACTCAGCTATGTGCGCACCTTTGCACGAATACAGCAAATCTGCGATACGGCTGGAACGGAGGATGAGGCGGAACTCGATGCACACACATATCGTAAGAGGTTCCTCCCGGTGTAATATGAGGCCTAAGCTTCAGCTACGACGGAGGAACGGTGCGTGCAATTTTTCGCGTTTGACGCGTCTTACGTTGACAAACTTCGATCGGGTGACGCTCGGATCGAAGCTCACTTCGTGAGCTATTTCAGCGAACTCATTCGGCTGAAATTGCGTTCCCGATTGAGTTCCAATGAAGCCATCGAAGACATCAGACAGGAAACATTTGTCAGAGTGATTGGTTTGTTACGCGCCGAGGGAGGCGTCAGACAGGCTGATCGGCTTGGAGCATTTGTGAATTCGATCTGCAACCATGTCTTGTTTGAGCATTATCGCTCCAAGACTGTGAGGGAATCGAGCCTCGAGGATGAACCGGAGACCGTCTACGTCAATCGCGAACCGAGCGCGCTGACCGTTCTTGAGAGCAAGGACACGGCGAGGGTGGTACGGGAGATATTGAATCGGTTAACGGAACGGGACCGGCATCTACTTGAATCCGTGCTGCTCGATGAGCGCGACAAGGATGTAGTTTGTGCTGAGTTTGGGGTCAGCCGGGAATACTTGAGGGTGCTAGTCCACCGGGCGAAGCAGTCGTTTAAATCATTGTATGTGCAATACTTGGGGGAGCAGGGCCCCTTGTAGCTCGAATACATGGCACGCTATTTATAGATTCGGCACTTTGGGAGTGGGATGTCTTCGATGGACCATCAAAAGGCGATGCAATTAATGGCGGTCGAAAAGTATCTACTGAATGAGCTGCCCGCTCAATTGCGCGACGACTTCGAGGAGCACTATTTCGACTGTCCAGAGTGCGCGGCGGACCTTCGCGCAACCGCAGCATTTCTGGATGCGACGAAGGCGGAGTTGAAAGCCAATTCTTCTTCCAGGACTTCGCAGGCTAAGGTCACAAAGCGGCGCTTCACATTGCTTTGGAAGCCCGCGCTCGTTATGCCTCTGTTAGCTGCATCACTGCTCGTCATTGCGTATCAGAATGTCGTGGTCTATCCGCGCCTGACCCATCAAATTTCTCAATCCAGTGCTCCAGAGGTTTTGCCTTCCATCTCTCTCGTCGGCGGCAACAGCCGCGGCGGCCAAATGCCTTCCCTTACCGTAGGAACTGCGCAGCCCTTTTTGTTGTTTTTGGACATCCCCACGCAAGACCGATTTTCGACCTACACGTGCTCCCTGTATTCCCCTTCCGGAAAACTTACCTGGCAGGTTGAGGTTTCTTCCCAACAGGCCAAAGACACGATCTCCATCCGCATCCCAGCGGTCGATAGGATGGATGGCAAGTATTCACTCCTCGTGCAAGGAAACCTGGATGCATCTCATCCTGGGACTAGTATCGATCTTGCCCATTACGATTTTGCTTTGAGAAGTCAGAACTAAAATCGCTGCATTAAGGAGCTATGATGCGATCCGATGCGGCAAAAGTCTTTTATTATCATGCAGACGCGAGCTCGCTAGGCGGGTTCATCGAAAAATCGTTTCAAGAGATCGTGCCCTCCCAGGCGTCCGCTTCCCTGCCCTCGGTGGGCGGATACACAACTGCGCGGTCGGAGGCCTTCAATTTCAAGGAAATCGTCTCATGCCGCTCCACATATACGCGTGTTTTTGGCGAACGGTCGAAACAGATGGCCCATGGTCCACGCTGGTGACTTCGGTTGTCGAAGGGCTGAATATTCTGGAAATTGTGACCGCAGAAAGAATTGTGGCTCAAATATCTGTCGAGCATCCGAGAGATGGTGGGCCTGCTGAAGTTTCTTTTGCCGGCTCACACTTCGAAGGCCTTCGGGTGGGCGGGCAGGATGTTTGCCCTGTGCTGAATTCGACCTTGTTGGGAGCAGGCACCGGAGCGGATAATATTCAGATGCGGAATATGTGGCCCGCCCTTCTGCAAACAGGCCAGGAGCAAGCCCGGGCAATCGTCCGAAGCGTAGCTGAGAGCACCAGCGGAAACGCGTATGAATGGGCGCTTCAACGATACGGGTGGATGGAACCGAAGCGTGAGTTGAAAAAAGACGGATGTGTTCTATGTTCGCTGGTCGATGGCGTCGAAGGAACAGTTCCGGGCAAGACAATCGGTCACTTCGTCGAAATTCAGGATTTTGGGAGGATATTCCTGGGCGAGGTTATTGTCTTTCCAAGTTCGATTCAACTCGCAATGGCTCGGGTCGAGCTAGGCTGCAACGTGCACGCGCAAATAAGTGCATCGGTGGTAAGTATCAACGGCAGTACCATGCCTCCTTCGTAGCTGGCGCACTGCTGTCCGTTGTAGTCCTTTTCGGATGCCACCCTTCAAGGCACCAGGCTCCAGATGCTGTTTACCGGAATATTTATCGGGAATTCCTGAGCGGCGATCTGGGCATGGCGCAGCAGGATGCAGAGAAAGCGCGTAAAGACTTCTCAGGACGCAGCTCAAAATTGGATATAAACTTTCGCCTGCTCGAAGCAGAGATCCTTACGTACCAGGGGAACAGTCCGGATGTGATCGTATTGCTCAGCGGCGATCATTCGCTCTATCCCGCAGTCGGTGATGCGGAAATCCGACGGCAATTACTCCTTAGTTTGGCCCACACCCGCCTCAATCGATCGCAACAGGCAGATCGGGAATTCCACGCGGCGCAAGAGCTTTCCAGTGTAAGCCGTTCTTCATTGCAGGGAGAGGTGTTGCAGACGGAGGGACTGATTGAAGTCCATCGCGACCTGCTTGCGAATGCAAGAGATTCGTTTGAAAGCAGTCTGGAGTTTGCCCAGCAGCATGGAGATAAATTCCTGGAAACAAGTGACCTTCTGAATCTAGGTACGGTCGCGCTGCGCACTGAAAAATATGGCGATGCTTTGGACAGGTTCAACGCTGCATCTCTGGTTGCTCAATCGATTCATGCGCGGTTGGCTTTGGAATTGGCTCTCGGCAATGCCGGCTGGGCCTACTACAAACTAGGCGACTTTGAGAAATCACTGTTCGACTTCCAGGGTGCGGAACAAGCGGCCACGGATTTAGGCTCTGCTCACGATCAGCTGGTGTGGTGGACCAATACCGGCCTTGCTTTTTATCGACTTGGAAACCTGGAAGCGGCTGAGTCGAATTATCGGAAAGCGTTGAAGGCTGCGCAGGCAGCCAATGACAAAGAATGGATCGCCGATACGCACACAGAGCTTGGATTTCTATACTTTCAACGGCATCAATTCGACTCGGCGGAGAAGCAGAGCATCGACGCGCTCCTGGCCGCACGTTCCTGGGGCAGCCAATCCGCCGCGGTCGACGCCTTGTTTCTACAGGGCATCCTTGCGGCTCGGCGCAACAATGGTCTTGAAGCGAGACATCTTTTGTTGCAAGTCTATCGAGATCCAGTTACGATGCCGTCTCTTCGCGAGGAAGTGGAAAATGCGATTGCGAAGCTATATGCCCAGAACCACAATCCGGAATTGGCCGAGGTTTGGTACAAGAAGTCCATCGCTACGTTCGAAGCGCAACGCTCCTCACTCAAAGATGATGAGATGAAGCTTCCATTTTTTGCGAATGCCGATACTCTGTACAAGGATTACGCCGAATTTCTCATAGCGTCGAATAGATCGGTTGAAGCCTTGCAGCTACTTGACCTGGGTCGCGCACGAACGCTGCAGGAAGGCCTCGGACTAACAGGCAATGCGGCTCATCCGTCGCAGGAGCGGACAACGAGCGCACAGGTAGTCGCTCGTAAACTCGACGCAACGATCCTGTTCTATGCGCTTGGGCCCACAAGGTCTTACTTATGGGCGATCAATCGCAACCGCACTCGCCTCTTTTTTCTTCCTGGACGATCGGAAATCGAATCTCACCTGGTGAAGTATCAACAGGCCATCCTGCGATCGACTGACCCGCTACGCCAAGAAAACGCGGACGCAAGATATCTCTATGACTCTATCGTTGCTCCAGCCGCGTCGATCATCCGCAAGGGTTCAAGGGTAGTTCTGATCCCGGATGGAAGCCTGGACGCGTTGAATTTTGAGACCCTTCTCGTTCCGGGCCGAATCGGATTCCACTACTGGATTGAAGACGTCACCGTCCTGAATACCAATGCGATAGGATTGATCTCCGGTTTGGACTCGCGCGGTCCTGGAAAGAATGCAAACAATCTGTTGTTGATTGGTGATCCAATCCCGGCTGGACCCGCTTACCCACGACTTTTTAACGCATCCGCAGAGATCCAAAGCGTTGAAAAACACTTTCAGATGGATAACGAAGTCGTCCTGACGAGGGCCAATGCGGTACCCGCGGCATATACAGCGATTCGACCCGATCGCTTTTCCTACATTCATTTTGTTGCGCATGGAACCGCCAGTCGTTTGAGCCCCCTGGATTCCGCTGTCGTACTTTCCGCATCGGCAGGGGATCCTGACACCTTCAGGTTGTACGCGCGAGATATCGTGCACCAACCTCTCCACGCTCGACTAGTAACAATCTCGGCCTGTTATGGATCGGGCCTGCGCGCCTATGCCGGCGAGGGACTCGTGGGACTGTCCTGGGCATTTCTTCGCGCGGGAGCGCATAACGTGATCGGAGCATTATGGGAGGCAAGCGATGCCTCAACACCAATGCTGATGGACAGGCTCTATAGTGGAATCCAGGCCGGTAGCGACCCCGATAAAGCTCTCCGAGATGCAAAGCTGTCGCTGATCCATTCCCAGACTGTCTACCGTAAGCCGCTTTACTGGGCAGCCTTTCAGCTGTATGCCGGTGGGTAAGCATGTCCACTGAGGAACATCGTCCCGTGCACGGGCCAATCATTTGCTGAAAGAGTAAGGCAGCAGGAAGCATCTTCTCCATCGCGCACTCGCCGCTCTTGCAGGTATAGCCGGACCCGCACGCGCTCACACTGCATACCCGCGACTTCCTCGAAGCGACCCTACAATCATCCCGCAATCCATTCCGGTATGTTCCCCAGGCGCGATCGGAAGAATTATCCCTTGTGAGTGAAACGCGCGGCGATGTTTTTGCACCATTGTTATGGACGGGGTTCTGCTGACGATTCGTACGGTCCGGGTTCACGCCAGATCGCAACGTTGATGTGGCTACCGCACGTTCCTCTGTCAACGCTTCGGCGACGCCCTTGCGGGCGGCCCCGCATGACTCGGGGCCGGTAGGGGTCGCTGGCTCTTTACCGTATGACTCTTTCATTCACTACACCTCGCCGGTTTTTACCGGCGCACAAGGAGAAGGAAATGGCGAAATCCACGAACAATGAGACGGCGGCACTCGAGGCGGTGAAGACGCACAGGCTTAACTTCTTTGAACTGCTTGCGGGCAATCCGAACTACTTCGGTAACCTGAAGGACAGCGAATTCCAACCTGTTGTCTCGATCGCGAACGACGAGTTTTACGAACAGGTGACGTGCCTTGGCTTCAACCCGCTCACCAACTTGCTGGAAGCGGTGGTGCAGGTCAATCAGTCCTATGGATACAACGGCTCGCTTTGTCAGAACGGATCGTTCGAGTATGTGCGATTTTTTGTGGATTATGGTTCGGGATGGGAAGATGCTGGCCTGGCGGCTGTCAATGTGCACGATATTCCGGAACAGAACGACTGCCACAAGGATCCAGAAAAGCCGCTCAGCTACGCGGCCTCGGTGCAACTGACGCCGCAGGCGAATTGGTGCTTCTTTCCAGTACTGCCAAAGGCACGCGCGATTCTGTCCTGGAATGCGATCCCGACGGCGGGTGATCCAACCTATACGCCGGTATGGGGCAATACTCTGGATGCGCAGATTCAGATACGTCCCCGGCCAATTTTCCTGAAGGAAATTGCAGCAAACGTCAACGAGGCGGTGAAGCAGGTTCTGCCGCCAGAAGAGATTGAGCAGGCGCTGCAGATTCCGATTCCGCTGCCCGACCCCAGTCCGCTGTCACTCACGCAACTCGCGAAGTTATATCAACCGCAGACGGCAAAAAAAACCAGCGCGGCGGAAAGCGCAGTGCCGTCCCACCGCTTTGGTTTTGCGCAATTACAGCAGGCGCTGAATGCGAAGGCGGCCGATCCCACGGCGATTGAACTGAACATTGCGGAATGGAAAAACCAGGGACTCAACTGGCAGTCGGCGCTCGCTTCGTTGGGCGAAGTTAACGCCGACGTAAGCTACGAACAGTTGGAATGCCTGGGACTCGAAGGCGGCTACGGTCTGGAGCGACTGGTCGCGACTTTCCTGATCAAACGGCCCTCCGGTTACGGCGGAGGACTGTGCACCGCCGGCAGCACAGAATATGTGGCGTTCTGGGCGGACTGGGACAACACCTGCGAATACAGCTACCTGGGAACGGTGGGAGTGCAAGTGCATGACATCGCCAGTATTCCGGCAGGTGGGCTCGTATATTCCGCTGTGCTGCCGGTGAACTTGAGCAACCACCGCAATCCGTGCAACACGCCCAAGATCGGCCGTGTCCGGGCGGTACTATCGTGGGCAACTCCACCCTCGACGACCGATCCGAACGCGTTGACATACTGGGGCAATCTGCTGGATGCTCACGTGCAGATCCAGCCAGGCTCGCAGCCGAACTACCTGACGCCCACCATCAGCATTCTCGGTGGAATCCCAACCAGCATGATCGACAGCACCACGGGCCTGACGACCTGGAACGCAGTCTTTGCCCTGACGAACACGGCGGCCGACTCTCTTGGACGCGCGTGCCCGTTCGGCGGCAAAGTGTCCGTGCAGGGAGAACTGTTTGTGGGGTACAAGTACAAGCTGACTGTGCAGGACACGGGCGGCGGCGCACCGATCACGCTCATGACTCCGTTGTTGCTGACCCGTTGGGACGGGACCACCTACACAAGCTCGCCCGATCCGAGTGGGTACTTTACTTATGTGGATCCCACCCTAAACATCGACTCATTGCTGGGCGAGTGGGATACCAGCGGCGACGACCTGTGGCAGATCACGCTGCAAATCGCCGATATGTCGGATAATCCTATCTCTGGGTCGCTGCCGGATACGCACTTGATCCAGCTCGACAACACGGCGCCGCAGGCAGTTGTGCATCTGGACAACAACCTGGATTGCAGTCGGTTTGCTGTGGGCACCGTGTTGAATGGACACTATGTCGCCTATGACATCCACTTTGGATCATTCAGCATGGGCTCGGAACCGTATGCCGGACCGGTCTCGCCTTCCAGCGGAACTGTGCCGACGGCGTCGCTGCCTTCTGCGGGCAACGCATGGACGCTCGACACATCGTCGCTGCCACCGTGCGGCTATGTAGTTCAATTGAACGTGTGGGACCGCAGCATTGTGGACAGCTCACCTAACTCGCACAACTACATGCCCGCCTCGGTCGGCTTCTGCCTGCTGAGCTCGCTGTAGATGTTCCATTGCCAACTAACATTCCAGCCCGGCACGCGCCGGGCTGGAAACCCACGAGGCTCCCATGGCGGCTCTACGAATTGCAATTGCTGCCCTTGCGGTGTGGCGGCTAACACACTTGCTTCAGGCTGAGGATGGTCCGTTAGAAATGTTTGCTCGCTGCCGAACCTGGCTGCGGCGAATGTCACTTTCCGGCGTCACGGACTGCTTTTATTGCCTCAGCCTGTGGGTGGCCGCTCCATTCGCAATGGTACTGGCATCGCATTGGGAAGAAAGACTAACGCTCTGGCTGGCGCTTTCCGGGGCCGCAATTCTTACCAACCGTCTTGCCGAGGAAGAACCGGAAGGCGCTTGGTTCTACGAAGAACCAACTCAAGAGGAGATGTCGACATGTCGTGTTGCGGAAATGGAAGAAGACTACTAACTCAGGACCCTCAGGCCCACGCTGGCGCCGTTCGTGTGGATCCATCCGTCTACAACTCCGCCTTGTTTCAGTACACAGGCCGTACGCGGCTTACCGCTGTGGGAGCAGGAACTGGAATGGTGTACCGGTTCGATGGCTGCGGATCGCGGGCCCTGGTGGATGGGCGGGACGTCGCATCGCTGGCGGCGGTTCCGCTGCTGGTGAGAGTGTAGTCTTCGGACAATACTCTCTGACTCCAAAATGTAACTCTCCAGGTGGTCGGCAAAGCTGCGCTTGCGGCAACGCGTATGTCGATGCGAGTTGGTCCGCGCGCGAATCCCAAACTCGCGCCTGAAGCACCGGAGATTTCAACTCGACCCGCTGCCTACCGGACCGCCGCATACAGGGTCTTCGCCAGCAAATCCCCCTTCCAGTACTGCACATGCGCGGCAAGCGGAATCGTTGCTGCTGGGTCCTTCAAATTCTCAACCCGTCGAGGGTCATTGCTTGCCCTCGGATAATTCGCGCCCAACGGATCCGCCGGATCCAAGACCGCACCTGGCTCCAGCACAGGCACATCGTAGTACTCAAGGCTTCCCGAGATCACATCCAGCGGAGACCACAGATTCGTCCAGAAATGCGGCTTCCTGAAAGCTGTATAGTCCAGAATCAACGGCTGAAAGGCACTCACCATCTGCTCTCGAAGCGGGTCCTTCACATGGTTCGACTGGTTACGAAACAGAAACGCAGTCTTGTCCAGCGGCGAACCGAACGTGATCAGCTTCTGCGTCCGCTCGACCACACGCTTCGATCCCGGCGTCGCTGAAGTCAGATCGAGATTGATTACCGCGTTCAACGTGTCGTACGCCAGCACCGATCCGAGTGAGTGTCCCGCAAACACGACTCGCTCATACTCCGGCACGACCGTCGTATTCTCAAACCCATAGATCACCTTCGCTATATCCAGCCCGATCGCCTGGATCTTGTTGCGGATATCTTCGAACTTAGAAGCCTTGTACGGCGAGATATACGCCGCCACATCCCCGACATATTGAATAAGAAAGTAGCGAGCCGCGAGAATCTCGGCCACCAGTAAGTACCAGCCGAGAAGAGCGAGCGCCACCAGTATTTTCTGCTCTGGGCTAGTAACCGAAGACCGTAGCACATGGACCCCGGGCAGCAGAATCTGTACCACCTGCTTGATCGCAAAATGGGCGGTCTCCAACTGCTTTACCTGGTCGGCGAGCTTCGCCAGAACAACCGCGATCGCCACGACCTGGGCGGCCAGAAAGAGCGCCACAAACATCAGCGCCGCTTTCGTGCTGGAGTAAATCGTCATGTCGCGAAGTTTGTCGAACAGGTACCGCTGGAAAACGCAGGGCTCGAAGAATTTCGAAGACCTCCAGCCTTTCCACGCCGCCGAGAAGAGGAACTTAATTGTCTCCCAATAGGTCACTTGACCTTCCGTAACCGGCGCCCAGTAAGCCTCGTACACATGCACGGAGTGCGGCTTCCCCTGCGGCGTCGTCCAGTTGAGTTCTGCCCTCGCCAGAAAACTCTCGTTCTGGAACGAAAGATTCACCCCGGACTGGGTCACAGTGCAGCCCTGAGCCGCAGCTTCCTTCAGTACTGACGCCGCAATCTGGCCGACGGTCTCGAACCGCACCTGCTCGCCCATGCCGTGGCACACCAGCAGGGCCACCGGTACGGGGCGTTCCGTCGTCTCCGGCGAAACCCGCTGGCCGTCCTCCGATACCAGTCCCAGTCGTACCGAAACGTGCGTTGTCTCCGGAGTTGCTGCTTTGCCGTAGTGAAACTTCGCTGAGCGTGGAGTGGCTTTGAAATCCTGATCGGACATGCGAGAACCTCGTCGCGCGAAACCGAATCGAACCGGGGAATGTCAAATTTACCGCGTTCCCATTCGCATCGCAACAGGAATCTAGGCGACGTTCGTCAGTCCGTTCGCGACACATCGCAGGCGTCGCCTCCCGATTTGTTCCCGGCACTGGATCACTTTTTGGATCTGGCCTCTAAGTTTTCAGCAGCCCGGATGGAGGCCGGTCCGCCGGAGCGGAGGCCCACTCCTTGTTGGTCTTGCTGCACATGCGAGAATACAATTCCCCGCCGGCGATGAGCGAAACGCGACGGATGGATACAATTGCGATAAACGCAATGCGGGAATGATATAGGAGCATTGGGACTTGAAAGGCGGACGGACCGCG
>JAKAAZ010000116.1 GCA_021802085.1 Acidobacteriota bacterium | reverse complement strand
GATGGTATGGGAGTGCGGGCCGAAGACAGTTATCTGGTCCATAGCTCTTCGCATTGCGCTGGCCCTTACCCCTGTGGCAATTCTGAAAGTGTCCTATTGGCTCATCCAGGCAGTCGTCAATGGCTTCCGGTACCACACATCCTTGCCGCCATATTTCTGGTGGGTCGTAGGCCTGGAGTTCGGGTTGGCCTCGCTTGCCGCCATCTTGAGCCGCGGGGTTGGCTTTTGCGACAGTCTGCTGGGCGATCTTTACCTGCAACATATTAGCGTTCGCGTAATGGAGCATGCTTCGCAGCTCGACATTACGGCATTTGAAAATCCGGATTATTATGATCGTCTGGAGCGTGCCAAGGCGCAGGCCACGGACCGCATCGCCATGATTCAAATGGTTGGCACTCTAATCCAACAGGTCTTAACCACGCTGTTTTTATCTCTGTATATCGCGAGCTTTTCTTCTTGGCTGCTGCTGCTGCTGATCGCCGGAACGATCCCCGCCTTGCTGGGAGAAAGCCACTTCGCATTTCTGGGTTACGCCAAGAATTTCATGCAGACGCCGCTGCGCCGCAAGATGGATTATCTGCGGGACCTGGGAGGCAGCAAAGAAGCAGCGAAAGAACTGAAACTTTTTGGATTGCGGGATTTCCTGGTCGGCAGTTTTCGAGGAATGGCGAACACAATTTTCTATCAGAATGTCGATCTCTCGAAGCGCCGCCTCGTTGCCGGCTCACTTCTTTCCCTGCTGGCAACCGCCGGGTATTACAGCGCCTATGCGCTGGTTTTACTGGACACGATCCGAGGAAAATTCACAGTTGCCGGCCTCGCCGTTTTGATCAATGCGATCCTTCAAGTGAGCGCAAACCTGCAACAAATCTTCGTCAATGCCTCTGGCGTTGCCGATCAGGCTTTATTCCTGACCGATCTTCTCGGCTTCTTTGCAATGGAACCTACCGTCCGCTCCAAGCCGAACGCCATCGAAATTCCGCGGCCCATACGACAGGGCGTCGAATTCCGAAACGTCTCATTTGCCTATCCCGGAACCACGCGCCTGGTGTTGAAGGACTTCAATTTTCATTTGCGCCCCGGCGAACGGGTCGCGCTGATCGGAGAAAATGGCCAGGGCAAAACCACCATCGTAAAGCTCATCACACGCCTGTATGACCCCACAGAGGGCCAGATCCTCATCGATGGCGTCGACCTGCGGGATTACGACATGGAAGACCTTTGCCATGAGATCGGAGTCATCTTCCAGGATTTTATGCGGTACGAGATGACGGCTAGAGATAACATCGCTGTGGGCCGAATTGAAGAACGCGACCGGTTGGACCGGATCGAAAACGCCGCCCAGATGAGCCTGGCTGACGAGGTGATTGCGCGTCTCTCTGGTGGAATCGATCAGCAATTAGGCCGCCGCTTCGAGGGCGGCGTCGATCTGTCTGGAGGAGAGTGGCAGCGGATGGCGCTGGCGCGCGCTTACCTGCGAGATGCACAGTTGCTGATCTTGGATGAACCGACTGCGGCGCTCGATGCGCGCAGCGAGCAGGAAGTTTTTCAACGTTTTGCGGAACTGACGCGGGGAAAAATGGCACTGTTGATTTCACATCGCTTTTCGACGGTCAAAATGACCGACCACATCGTCGTTCTTTCACACGGAGTTTTGACCGAAGAAGGAACGCACGAAGAATTGATCCAGCGTGGCGGGCTGTACGCTGAGATGTTTGAAATGCAGGCGGCGAGCTACCGATGAATTCTCCTGACATGACTGACCTGTACGCGCAGGGGCGCACTTTCGCAGCGCGGCAACGGATGCTGGCGCAACCATCCAACCTGAAACAATTCAAGGAACAAACCCTCTTGATGGCTGCCTCCGTTTTCGCGCTGGCACGCTACACGGAAGAACAGGTCCGAGCACAGCATCCACAGAAACAAGGTCCTAAGCCGGAAGATGTGCCGCCCGGCATTCAAAGGCTGGAAGCCAACACGCGCCTATTGCGGTCAACCGCCATAGAAATTCAGAGTTCATTGCGCAGTCTCGTCAACTTGCCATTTGTACGCAGTGTTACAGCGCGCGAAACTCCAAGGATCGTCGGCGTCGCACAAGCACTGTTCACAGCATCGACGTATCGGTGGAGTCTGTCGGGACTTTCCACTTTTCTTAAAGGATTTCAAGCCGAAGAGCCTCTCAGCCTGCGGGAACTGTGGACCTTCCCGGTCGCGCTGAAAATGGCATTGTTGGAAGAAATTCTCGCCCAGGCCGCCGGAGCGTTCAGCGATCAGCCGACAAGCGACGCGGCCCTGAATGCGTCCTTGCTTTGCCTGCACGAAGTCAGCCTTCCAGTATGGACGAACATTCTGGAGCCGCTGGTTCCTTTTGAGAACATCCTGCGACAGGATCCAGCCAATACGTACGCGCACATGGATTTCGAAAGCCGCGATATGTACCGCATCGCCGTAGCCAAGATAGCGGAGCGATCTCACTTGAACGAAGTGGAGGTTGCCGGTATGGCGCTGACGATGGCGCAAGATGCGTCCCAGCAGCCCAATGTCAATGAGCGCATCACGGCACGCTGTTCTCATATCGGTTACTACCTCGTCGATCAGGGTTTGAGCGAACTGCAAAAGCGTTGCGAGTTTCGACCTCGAATCTTGGATCGCGTGCGTTCCGTGCTGCGCTCGTATCCGGACGATTTTTATATTGGCGGGATAGAAACCATCGCGCTCCTGGCCATGGCTGCGATCATTATTCCCCTGGTGCCTCTCTACAATCCGCTGGGAAGCTTGGCCATTGCATTCCTTTTGCTGCTTCTGCCCGCTTCGCAAGGCGCGGTGGAACTGATGAATCACACCCTCAGCGCCATTCTGAAACCGCAGGCGCTGCCAAAACTCGATTTCTCCGAGGGCATTCCAGACGACTGCAAGACCTTGGTGGCTGTTCCCACCCTTTTATTGAACGAGCGACAGGTCCACGATCTCGTCGATGAATTAGAGGTGCGTGGCCTTGCGAATCAAGACCCAAACATACACTTTGCCCTCATCACCGACCTGCCGGACTCGGTGGAGAAGCCGCTGGATCGCGATACTCATCCCCTGGTGCTGCTGGCCGGGCAATTGATTGACGACTTGAACCGCCGTTATTCCGGCGCGCAATGCGGCAGCTTCTTGATGCTGCATCGCCATCGAATCTACAACCCACGACAGGGCGTCTGGATGGGTTGGGAGCGCAAGCGCGGGAAATTGCTGGATCTAAATCGCCTCGTGATGGGCGGTATGGATTGCTTCCCCTACAAGGCTGGCGATACTTCCGTTCTGAGCGGAATGCGCTACGTATTGACGTTGGACTCGGACACGAAACTGCCTCGCGACTCGGTGCACCGGATGGTCGGCGCGATGGCGCATCCGCTCAACCGGGCCATCCTGGCTCCGCATCGGAGAATCGTCACCCAGGGCTATGGCATCATGCAGCCGCGAGTTGGCATCGCTGTTCATTCTGTTGCACGTTCGCGCCTTGCGGCCATTTACTCCGGCCAGACCGGTTTTGACATTTATACGCGGGCCATCTCAGACGTCTATCAGGACCTGTACGGTGAAGGCATTTTCACTGGCAAAGGCCTGTACGAAATAGAGATTCTTCACCGGGTGTTGGATCGTCGCTTCCCGCAGAATTCTCTTTTGAGTCACGATTTGATCGAGGGAGCCTATGCCCGCGTCGGCTTGTTGACCGATGTCGAAGTGATGGACGATTATCCATCCCATTACACCGCTCAAAATCGACGGAAACACAGGTGGGTCCGCGGTGATTGGCAAATCTTGCGTTGGCTGCTGGGTCGCGTTCCCAGTGAGTCGGGAAAACTTGTTCAAAACCCGACTTCTAACATTTCCCGATGGAAAATTTTCGACAATCTGAGACGCAGTCTGGTCGAACCGGCCACTTTTCTTCTGCTGGTTGCTGGTTGGTTATGGCTGCCCGGAACCGCTCGCTATTGGACCATCGCCACTCTGTTGGTCGTGTTCGTTCCGGTCCTTGTCCAGTTCCTGTTTTCCCTGGTTCGGGCGAGCATAGCGGAACAGCGCGGCTACGTGCGCCAGGCAATTCGCGATTCTCTGGTGCTGCTGTCTTCGACGGCCCTGAATTTTGTTTTTCTCGAACATCAGACGTTGCTGATGTTCGACGCCATCGTGCGCTCCCTGGTTCGAAGTTTCGTCACCGGCAAACGTCTTTTGGAATGGGAAACCGCGGCCGAGGCGGAGTTGGGAGGAAACAAACGCACGCCGGTTGAGATCACCATGGGGCTTGTTCCCCTGCTATCGGCGGCGCTGCTGATCCTTGTTTTGCTCGTTCGTCCGCACGCGCTGCCGTGGGCGTTGCCCATCCTGATTCTTTGGTCCCTTGCAAAGCCCATAACGCTATGGCTCAATCGATCTCCGGGCGGATTGGAGGTCAAGCTTTCCTCTCAAGACGAACGATTCATGCGGAAAATTGCGTGGCGCACCTGGCGTTATTTTGCACAGTATTCCGATCCAGCCAATCACGGTTTGACGCCAGACAATGTGCAGGAAGAAGGCAACGTCCAAGCGTTGCGCGTTTCCCCGACCAACGCCGGATTGCAGTTGAATGCGCGACAGGCCGCCGTGCTTTTTGGATACCTGACGGTGCCGGAATTCGCACAGCAAACGCTCGCAAACCTGCGTACTCTCGATGAAATTCCCAAGTGGAAGGGTCATCTGCTGAATTGGTATGCCACGGACACGCTGGAGCCGATCGCGCCGTATATTGCCTCCACAGTCGACAGCGGGAATTTTTTGGCTTCGTTATGCAGTCTGCGCATGGGAACGCTGGAGTTGTTGCAGTCTCCCATGCTGCCCGCGTTACGGGAAGGTCTGCTCGACATTGTTGAGGATGTCCAGACGCCGTCCGCGCTGGAGTCCAATATAAAATCCGCATTGCGGATAGAAAAAAATGCAGAACAAGACACATGGCTCAGAGCACTGCTTGGATTGGAACTGCCATTCAACTCCGATAGACCCGACGAGATTGAATCTCGACTTCGCTCGCTTTCTGCTTTGATCGAGATGTATCTACCGTGGCTGCTCCCGAAATTTGCAGTGTTGGATGGCGTGCCTGCTGGTGGAGAAAATCGCCCACTCGATTTCTACACGCCGGAAAATGCATTGGATACCTGCCGGGCCCTGCGGACAGCGTGGATGCAAAGGACGCAGCACTCTGCTGAGAAAACTATCCCTCTCGCTAATGAGCTGATCGTTGCTCTGGAAGCCAGCGAGCCGCGGTTGAACGCGCTGATTGAAAATCTGAAGTCTATAGCGGAGATAGCGGAACGCATGTTTCAAGCCACGGAATATCAGGAGATGCTCGATCCTTATCGCCGGCTGCTGACGATCGGCTACGACACGGGTAGAAAGTGTCGACTGGAGTCCTGCTATGACCTGCTGGCCTCGGAAGCGCGTACCGCCATCTTTCTTGCAATTGCCAAAGGCGATGCGCTGCAGGACAGCTGGTTCAAGCTTGGCCGCAAGACCACAATGATCGATGGCAACCCAGTGTTGCTGTCCTGGTCCGGCACGATGTTCGAGTACATGATGCCGACTCTCTGGATGCAAACATCGCCCGGAACTTTGTTGGCGCAATCTTTGCCGGGAGCTGTCCGCGCACAGCAGGAATATGTCGCCCGTAAACGGATGCCGTGGGGAATCTCGGAAGCCTGCCATAGCCAGCGCGACGCGGCGGGGAACTATCAATACCATGCGTTCGGAGTGCCTACATTGGCATTGAATCCGACAGCGGAAGGCTCGCTCGTGATCGCGCCGTATGCCGCCGTGCTTGCTCTGGAAGCCGACCCCGTTCGCGCCCTGGCCAATTTACACAAAATGGACAAGCTCGGCTGGCTGGGAGACTTCGGCTTCTATGAGTCGGCGGATTATTCCACCAACATCGAACACGAAACAGGCACGCGATATACTCTGGTCCGCTCCTGGATGGTCCATCATCAGGGCATGTCTCTGCTCGCGGTTACGAACCTTCTCGCCAATAAAGCCTTCCAACGCTGGTTTCATAGCGATCCTCGGGTCCGGGCTACTGAGCTTCTCCTGCACGAGAAACCTGTACGGATCGTCGCCGCGCAGGAAGTACCTCGCGCAGGGAAAATCACCTTTCAGCCGACTCCTGTGGAACGAAAAAGAAGCGTAGAGCAAAATTGACTCGTCAACGCCAACATCGATAGCGGAACACTCTAAGCCGACTCCCTGGAACCTTTTGTTCTGCTGCGCAGCAAGGCGCGCTTCAAGACAATTTCAAGCGCGGCTTTTTGCCGGTCGTATTCTTCCGAAGCGATACGGCCCTCCAGTCGCTCGGTTTCCAGAGCAAACAGTTCTTCCTTCAACGCTTCCAGCAGGTTCGATTGAGGTTGTTCCATGATGCTCGTGCGCACCGCCGAGCTTCCAGATTGAGCGCTGGAGACGCCGCCAGATTGCGCCGCTGCAGCGGTGGCGCTAGTCACCTTCGAAGCTGGGCCCGTGGCCGGGGCTGTGGTTGAACCAGTCCTCTTCATCGAAATGCCCGCGCCCACCGCCAGCAGGATTACCACCAGGGAGACGATCCACCATTGATACTTGTGCAGCGGGTCCGGCGTGCCAATCGGTGCGCCTAATCCAATTCCAGGTCGGCTACTGTTATCTGCGGCACCCTGTGCTCCCGCCTCCGGGCCCATCGCGCCTGATGGCTGCCCCGCGCTGCTCTGACCGTTGTTGGCTCCTTCTTGTCCGCCGGCATTTTCTTCCGGTAGCAGTCCGGTGCCAGAGACCGCAAACGACAGCTTGGTTTGCGGGGCCACATTTCTGGCCAGATATGTCTGGACTTTTACATCTTCATCGATCGGCTGAAACGCACTGGCTGGCGTCGCTGTAAATTGCATGCTCTTCGGCAGAATGATCGCGAGATTATCTACGGGCGCAGCCACTCGCGGCTGAAACTGAAAGCTGCCGGAATACGGTAGCTGATAGCTGACCTGAAAGCGAGTCTCTCCCGGACGCAGCGGAAAAACAAAGCTGTAGTCGCCCGGAGGCCCAAGCGGTGTCGGTGGAGTTTGCAGCGGCATGCTGCCCGGACCTTGGGCGGCTGCGGAAACAATCTGCGCATTCTTGGGCAGATAAAATTCATAGGCGCGCGGGCCATACTGGGTTCGCGGCGGGGAGGAAGCGTTCTTCACGAAATAGTTCTCGATTACGCTCAGACCATTGGGGCTGGCTTCAATCCGCGCTACATCGGCTTCCGTGGAAACACCCTGCACCTTGGCGGCCGCATCGTAGACATCCACATCCACCGTCTGGGTGCCGGCTGGTACCGACTTGAAGTAGGTGGCCTTATCGTGCGTCACACGTAACAAGTGCATTGGATCGTTGTCGGAGGCATCCAGAGAGAAATGACCGCGGGCATCGGTCTTGGTCTGCGCAACGACGTTCATGCCCAGCCGAACCAACGCCACCGTGTCGCCGGCGGCTGGCTTCTTGGTCGTCTGGTTTGTCACGGTTCCGGAAATGGGTGCGGCTAAAACCGCAGAAGCGCCGCCCAGCAAGACCACCGCCAGCAGCAGGGGAGCGAAGCCAGCCGCGGCGGCCCGCAGGCGCTTTGGCAAAAATACATTCGAAATTCTCATGGATGTCCTTTTTTGAGTCGTGCAAGAGGAGTGAAGAGGTCAGGCCGCAGGCACATTGTCTTCCAAAAATTCAATCTCGGACAGTACCTGAGCCGCCTCATTTTCCATAGCCGCTCGCTGCGCCAGGTAATCTTCTTCCGGATATTTACCGGCCCGATATTCAAAGTTCAAGTCGCGCAGGTTTTCATAGATGGTTTCTTTCCGCTCCCGCAGATACTCCAGTCGTGTCTTCTGCGTCTGTTCTTCCGTTTTCCGCTGCGGATAGAAAATATAAATCAAGATGCCAATCAAGAGCGCCGCGCAGGCAAGAATTGTCATAGTTCCGTCTCCCTTCGGATCTTGGCCAGAATCGCGTCCGTGTGGGCGTCAGCTGCCGCCTCCGGGGGCATGGCAACCGTATGCAGTTTCCATTTGCGAATCAATAGTGCTGTGCCCAGCGTGGCCAGCAATAGGAACAATCCCGGCGCAATCCAAGCCACCAGATCGAATCCATGTTCCGGGGGAGCTGCCAGCACAGTGGGTCCATACTTTTGTACAAAATTTTGCAGGATCAGTTGATTGCTGTCGCCGCGACCCAGATCGGCGCGCAACTCGGCTTCTTCCTGCGTTGAGACCGTACATCCCACATGATTGCATTCCAGCAGCACCTGGTTGCAGCCGCAGGTACACATCAACTGATGGCCAATCTGGTTATAACGCGTCGCGGTATCGCCTGCCCCCGCCATAAAGATAAGCAGCAGACAGGCCACCGTCAGTTGGCTCCAGGTTCGCAGCAGCGAACGGTCGAACATCCGCGAGGGGAAAAAACTAAGCATGCGCTAATCCCCAGCCCCGGCAGATAGTGCGACGCTTTCGTCCACCGGTTTCCGCGGCTGTGCCGCCTGCTCCGCGCTCATGTTCGGTACCAATGCCAGCAGCGTCCCGAGCGCCATCACCAGGACCCCAATCCAGATCCAGGCCACCAATGGGTTGATGAAGACTTTGATAATAGGTTGGTTGGTGTCCGGATTGGCCCCCTCATACACGACATACAGGTCGCGCTCCAATGTGGAGTGGTCCGCCACCATCGTCTCCGTCTGCTGGCTGGCGTGGTAGAAACGGCGCTCCGGCGCCATCTGCAGCAGAAATTTCCCGTTCTTATATACGTTCAGCAGTTCATATTCGCTGTCGTAATTCGCGTTCGAGTCCTGCGTGTAGCTTTGGCACACCAGACGATACGGCCCAATCGTCATCGAGTCGTGGAAGCCCATCTCCTGCTCGGCGGACTGGTTGAATGCCGATCCCGCTAGCCCGATGAACACAATGGCCACGCCAAGGTGCACCATATAACCGCCGTACCGCCGGGTATTGCGCCGCGTTAACCGAACTAGGGAAGACAGCATATTCTTGCCCGTGTGGCGCTGTATCACCCGGGACCCGCGCCAGAACTCGGTCGCGATCGCTGTCGTTACCAGTGCGCCCAGCGAAAAGGTCATCAGAGAATACAACGTCCCGATGTCCTGCCAGGGACGCATGCCGGCAGCCATCAGGATCAGGGCCGTCGCGACTCCGGCAATCACTGGCCAGAGGAAGTTGCGCCGTATGCTCTTGAACGATGTGCTGCGCCACGCCAGTACCGGCCCGATACCGGTCAGCAGCAGCAGGAAAATGCCGATTGGCACGGCCACGCGGTTATAGAACGGCGGACCCACCGTAACCTTCGAACCTTCCACATATTCCGAGATGATCGGAAACAGCGTTCCCCACAGGATCGTAAAACAGGCTGCCAGCAGGACAAGGTTGTTGAATAGAAAACTGGATTCGCGGGAAACCAGCGACTCGATCTTATGCTCCGACTGCAAATGGTCCCGCTGCAAAATAAAGGTAAACAGGCAAACGCAGAGCACGATGACCAGAAAGACCCAGAACCAGGTGCCGATCGACGACTCGGCAAAGGCGTGGACAGAGCTGACCAGCCCGCTTCGTGTCAGCAGCGTGCCAAGAATCGATAGCATGAACGTGGTAAAAATCAGCCACACGTTCCAGGACTTCATCATGCCGCGCTTTTCCTGCATCATCACGGAATGCAGAAATGCTGTCCCGGTCAGCCATGGCATCAGCGAGGCGTTCTCGACCGGATCCCAGCCCCAGTATCCGCCCCAGCCCAGCACAGCATAGGCCCAGTGCATGCCAAGAAAGATGCCGCAGGTCAAAAATAGCCAGGTCACCATCGTCCAGCGCCGGGTGATGTGGATCCACTTTTCCCCCGGATACCGCATCATCAGCGCGCCCAGCGCGAAGGCGAACGGAACACTAAATCCCACATAGCCCAAATACAACATCGGCGGATGGATGACCATTTCCGGATATTGCAGCAGGGGGTTGAGCCCGAATCCGTCGGCGGGTATCGCTCCCTGCACCAGGGCAAACGGCGGCGCCGGGAAGACGATCAACAATGTAAAGAAGACCTGAACGGCTGCCAGAATCGTCGAGGCATAGGCGGTCAGCTTGACATCGACCTTATGCCGCACCCGCAACACGAATCCATAGGCCGCCAGCAGCCATGCCCACAGCAGTAATGAGCCTTCCTGACCCGACCATAACGCGGCAAACTTATACGGCCATGGCAGCGCCCGATTCGAGTGGTGAAGGATATAGGCTACGGAAAAATCGTTGGTGAACGCGCAGTAGACCAGCGCGAAAGCAGCCGCGCTGAGTGCAATAAAGCTCCCAATCCCAGCCCGCCGCGCCGACTCCGCCAGGCGCTCTGGCGCCAGGCTGGCTTCCGGATGCACCGCGATCTGTCGCAGCGCAATTGCGCCCACGACCAGATTGTAGGCGCAAAATACCAGCCCAAGAAGGATTGCGAAACTACCGAATGCAGCCATGGTCCTCTACTTTTTTGGTTCCTGACGGATTTCCGCAGAGCGAACAGGCGATCCCGGTCTGCGCGTTGAAAGTTGCCATCCGGCGAGTCAGAAAAATCCTATTCCTGTTGTGTCTCTTTAACCCTGAAGTTTATGAGACTCTGCCGCGCCGGTACAGTAACCATCATCACAA
>JAKAAZ010000115.1 GCA_021802085.1 Acidobacteriota bacterium | reverse complement strand
GCTGGACTATCGCCCGCAACTGTGGCGGCCGCGCGATTCGATGCTGGTGGCGCTGAACCTGGCGGAAACGCTGAGCCTGGACTTCCCGACCAAGCTGGCGCGGGAAAAGATCGCGGAGCGGCTGCATTGGCCGATGCTGGTCGATGACTTGTATCCGGTGGGATCGTGGCGCGACCATCCGCCAATCTCAACGGAGCCACCCATTACGGCGCCGCAAGTAATTCAGCAGGTGCCGCTCGACCCTTCCCAGGTGAGCGTGCGGAAAAGCGTGGAAGACATTCTGCATCTGGAAACGCTGCTGCCTTCGGCGACGATCGCGGATTGCAGCGACTGCGCCCCGGGCTCGAACGACTGGGTGGTGTCGGGCGCGCACAGCGTGACGGGCATGCCGCTGCTATCGAACGACATGCATCTGGAGCACACGATTCCGGACACCTGGTATGAGGCGCAACTGACCAGCGGAGACTTCAACGTGGCCGGCGTCACGCTGCCCGGCATTCCATTCGTTATTGTGGGACACAATGGGCATATCGCGTGGGGCTTCACGCTGCTCTATGCCGATATTCAGGATGTGTATGTGGAGCAGACGGATGGCAACACATACAAAACCGCGCAAGGATGGCAGTCCTTCCAGCATGACCGGGAAGTGATTCGCGTGCGCGGCGGCCGCGATGTGACGCTGGACGTGCTGCGGACAGACCACGGACCGGTCGTGACGCCGCTGCTGCCGCACGAGAAACGAACGCTGGCGCTGCGTTGGACCGTCTATGATCCCACGGCCGTGACCATGCCGTTTTATCAAGTGGACAGCGCGCAGAACTGGGACCAGTTTCGCGCCGCGGTCGCCTTGTTCGGCGGCCCACCGGAGAATGCCGTCTACGCCGACACCCAGGGCAACATTGGGTATCAGGCGGTGGGCAAAATCCCGATGCGGCCGAATGGATTGGCGGCGGTTCCCATCACGGACGCAAATCGTGAATGGCAGGGCTACATTCCATTCGACAAGCTGCCATCGGTCTACAACCCGCCGGGCGGCATTCTGGCGACGGCCAACTCCCGCGTGACGCCGGACGGCTATCCGTATCCTCTGACGCTCGACTGGGCCGCACCGT
This sequence comes from Acidobacteriota bacterium, assembly GCA_021802085.1. Taxonomy (GTDB): domain Bacteria; phylum Acidobacteriota; class Terriglobia; order Terriglobales; family Acidobacteriaceae; genus JAKAAZ01. Next base: position 9,673 of record JAKAAZ010000115.1, on the reverse strand, counting down.
ATCGCAATGAGCGCATCTGGAGAGTGCTGGAGAGCAAGCCAAAATTGTCGGCGGCGGACATGCTGGCATTGCAGAACGATGTGTATTCCATATTGGACCAGGAACTGGCGCAACGATTCACCTATGCCATCGACCATGCAGCGCATCCCAACAGCCGACTGCGCGAGGCAGCCGATCTGATGCGTGCCTGGGATGGCGACGTGACGATCGCCTCGCCTGCGGCGACGATTGTCGATGCCGCCCGCGCCGCGCTGTGGCCGATGATTTTGAAACCGCGGCTGGGAGACGATTGGAAGTTGTATCGCTGGGCGGAGTCTTCCTATGTCGAGGAAGAAATTGTCACGGGGCAGTCGCGGCGGTGGCTGCCGACGAACTACAGCAACTGGAATGAATTTCTAGCGGCGGCCGTGGACCGCGGCATGACCGCGTTGCGCGCGCCACTCGATCTAAAAAGCTGGCACTACGGCGTTGCGCACCCGGTGGAGATCGAGCATCCGCTCTATGGCGGCATACCATGGCTGCGCGAGTGGACGGGCACGGGCGCGCAACCGCAGTCCGGCGATGGAACCACAGTGAAGCAGGTAGGGCGCACCTTCGGCCCGTCGGAGCGGCTGACGGTGGATTTTTCCAATCTCGATCAGTCCACGTTGAACATTGTCCTCGGCGAGTCTGGCGACCCGCTCAGTCCTTATTACATGGACCAATGGCCCTACTGGTATGGGGGCAAAACATTTGCGCTGCCGTTTAGCGATGGCGCTGTGCAGGCATCTGCGACGCACACGCTGACGCTGACTCCATAATTTCGCGCACGATGAAATCGCCGGGACTATTCTCGGCGCGTAACCTGGTGTCCTGAGTCTGAAGTTCATTCAACAATTCGATTCATGGAAGTGATTCGAACAGCAGCACTCGCGGGCTAAACAGGCTGCGGAAAAACTCGCAGTGAATTTTTCCTTAGCGGTTTTATTTTCTTGTTGGGGGTTTGCATGTGTTTGCGTGGTTCTTGCGGAGATGCGGCGGACAGGGTCGCCTTTGTTGATGTAATTCGTTTAGTTCCAGCTTCCAGGTTTAAACCCACCGGCTTTCAGCCGGTGGTCTTTTAGCCCGCATCCAGTTGGCGCGAAGCTTACAATAGCAACATCCACTTATAGTTGAAGGAGAATCGATGCCCCTTACTGGAGAAGCCATCCGCATGATGAATTACGCCGACGATATCGGCACCACGCTGCGCCGCCTGCTGGTGGTGCTGCCTTCGCTGCCGCCGGAAGAGCGCAAGCGAGTCCGCGACTACATGCTGAAAGTCGAGCCCACCGTGGCCGACGTGCTGGCCGCCCTCGAAGACAAAGCATAATTATCGATCGAGCTGTCATCCTGAGCGAAGCGATGGATCCCTGCATTGCTGAACAAAGCGGATGCACCGATTTACGCCTTACTGTGCGGCAATCTTCGGCGGCGCGTAGGGGTGCTGTAAATAGTCGCCCGCCAGCGTGAGCGCGCCCGAGGTGTTGTCCTGAGTCTCCAGCGCCTCGCGATATTGGTTGACGGCGCGGTTGCGCTGCCCGGAGGCGTCGAAGATTTTTCCCAGTTGCAGGTCGCTCCACACTTCCGTCCATTTGGGAACGCCATCACCGCTCAGAGCGCTGCGAAACGCGTCCTCCGCCGCCTGATAGTTGCGCTCCCGGAAATAGACCTCGCCCAGGCGATAGCTGGCCAGCGAGTTGATGCTATCGAGCGCCAGCGCCGCGCGATATTCCTGGATGGCTTCCGCATCGTCGTTCGCGGCCAGTTTTTGCATTCCGCGCAGAATATGCACGCGCACCTGCAAGGCATCGTCATTCCTCAGAAGCCAACGCTCCGGATCGAGAGAAACCTTGCGCGGAATCCCAAACGTGTCGACTGTAAATTGCGTCTGCGGACCCATTACGTTGACGCGTTGCGTGACCGTCTTACCTTCCGTTTCCACGCGCACCTCCACTGGCATTTGGAATAAATCCAGGTCCTCGTCGATTTCGCCCACGATGCGGAATCCCTGGTTATTGCCCAGCCGGTAGAGCGTCCACTTGTCGTCCAGCGTCGGCGCGCCGGTATTGCTCAGCCACTGCGTAAAGAATGGCCGCAAATTCCGGTGCGACGCGGTTTCGGCAATCTGTTCCAGCTCCGCCGAAGAAATGGTGGCGCGCGCAAGAACGCCGCGCAGCGTCTGTTGAAAAGCCACGTCGCCAATCTGCCACTGCAACATGCGGAAGATCATCGCGCCCTTGTCGTACGTCATGGCCTGGAACTCCGGCGAAAACTCGGCGTAACGCGCAACGTCCGCGAGGGGAACACTGTTGTATGCGAGCGCGCTGGCCGATACGTTGAAGATGGCGTCGGCTACCGCGTCGGGCTTCGATGCCTGGCGGAGATATTCAAGCTCGGCATAGCGGCACATCCCGTGTGTGATCCACGCATCGCTCCGTGTCGCCGGGCTCACCTGGTTTCCCCACCACTGATGGGCGATGGTATTCGCCAGCAACCGGAAGGAATCGTCGCCATCCATCTGCCTGCTTGCAACGGCCGCAATCTCTGGCGCCCAGGCTGCGGGCACGGTCCCATCCGGCAACTCGACTACGTTCATCTGTCCCGTTTCCGCCGGTCCAAATTGCAAAGTGAACTCGTTGTATTGGCGAGTTGCCGCTGCGGCGATTTCCTTGCCGCTGGGCTGCTGCGCCTGCGTCTTCACGGCCGCCCCGAGGTCGATGCGATACACCCGCACATGGGAGCCAGCGTCGGCGACCGGTTCCAGGAATTTTCCCGCGACAATCGTTCCCGGAAATCCGGCAGTCGTTGCCCCCGGAAATCCCGGACGCGGCCATTGAAAATCAAAGACCATCTGGCCGTTTGCATCTGCGTGGGGCGTTCCGGTCAAGCCGCTGCCGAACACGCGTTCTCCCGCTGGCACATGCACGTGCAGCGTTGCTGTGAAGCGGTCCGTTTCATAGCCCACCATGGGAAACCACCGCGCCGCGTACAACAGATAGCTGACTGGATTTCCAACCGAAGCCAGCGGAACCGCGCTTCCAGATGTCGCCGAACCATCTGCCTTCGCAGCCGCGGCCGGATGTGTTCCTGCATCCAGCGCTCCGCTGTACGCGAAGGTCCATGCGGCGGCGCTCCCTTGGGCAACGGGACTGGCAGGCGTGACGACGATCTGTCCATTGCCGGACGCAGCGCTCAGACAATTTCCCGCGTCATCCGCAACGCCGGTCACGCGCAACGCCGGATTCAATTGCAACGAGACCGTCTGCAGATTTTCAAGCGCCGTGAAATCGACCCGCGTTTTCGCCGCGAGGGAATGGAGCGCTGGATCGAGCGTGACATCGATGGTGTATCCGCGGATGCGGATGGGCGGAGTTTCGCGCGCGTTCTGAGCTGGCTGGCCTGCCTGCGCCGCAATGAGAGGCGCGATCATCGAGCAGGCAAGCAATCCAATCATTCGACCGGACAGCAGGCGAGATTTCCACGCGACTGGAAGTGTCCTCATACATGCACATGTGGCTCGGGTTGCGATGCCATGGAAGCGGAACTGGCGCCATTCAAGAAACGCAGGACCCACTCCGATGCGCGATCGATCGCGGTCGTTTTCTTCGCGTCCAATCCGCCATCCGTATCTCTGCGCAGCGCATTGCGAGCGCCGGCAAGCTCCCGGATCATGTTCAATCTGGCGTCGCTTTCTTCAAGTAACGGTTGAAGCGAGGACGCGACCTTTTCCGCCGTAAATTCCTCCTGGATCAGTTCGGGAACGATGCGCTTTCCGGCAATCAGATTGGCCATGGCGACATGCGGCAGATCGACCAGCCTGCTGGCCGCCGCATAGCTGAACTTCGACAGTCGATAGACCGCGATGAATGGATTCCCGATGAGCGCGGCTTCCACCGTGGCCGTTCCGCTGGCCACGACGCTGGCACGCGCGTGGTACAGCGTGGCGCGTGCATCCTTCACGACGCGAATCGCAACGCCCACTCCGTGTTGCGCAGGACGGCTTTGCGCGACCATCATCTGGATCCATTCCGGATCGAGCGTGGCGGCGGCCGGCAAGACATATTCATAGGATTTTCCCAGTAGATTGGCCGCTGCAATCATCACCGGAAGGTTGTGGCGCAATTCCTTGGCGCGGCTGCCTGGCAGCAATCCTATCCACTCTTTCGATGGATCCAGCCCGTGCCGATTGGCAAAGTCCTGGCGCGAGATCGAAGGCAGCGGAAGGTCGGCGAGCGGGTGACCGACAAACTCCACATCCACCCCGTGCTCGCGATAATATTTTTCCTCAAACGGAAAGATGACGAGCATCTTGCTCACGCGCTCTCGCACCCAGCGGACACGGTATTGCTTCCAGGCCCAGAGTTGAGGGCTGACAAAATAAAGGACGGGAATGCCCAGTTTTTTTAACTCGCGCGCCAGGCGAAAATTCACATCGGGAAAATCGATCAGCACCGCGACATCCGGTTTGCGTGCGCGGATGCTGCGCAACAGCCGCCGATACTCGCCATAAATCCGCGGCATGTGGCGCAGCACTTCGGTGATGCCCATGACCGCGATGTCTTCCGTGCGTACCACGCACTCGCATCCCGCGGTTTCCATGGCCTTCCCGCCCAGGCCGAAGAATCTGGCGTCCGGTCGCGCGGCGCGTACCGCCTCGATCAGCATGGCGCCGTAGAGTTCTCCGCTGGCCTCGCCGACTGAAAGAAAAATGTTTGGAGTGGAGGTCATGATGGGTTCGTGGCGGCTCAATCGCCGGTCACGGCGAGCTCGCCGCTGGGATGGATCGCCGCGTCCGGAATCTCCTGATCTTTATATTGCAGACGGTACAGCTTCCAGTAGAGTCCGTGCTGCGCCAGCAGTTCCTGATGCGTGCCAATCTCCCGCAACTGGCCCTTGTGCATGACCAGAATGCGATTGGCTCTCTGAATCGTCGAGAGCCGGTGCGCCACCACCACCGATGTGCGGCCCGTGACCAGCCGCGTCAGCGCGGAGCGGACGCGCAGCTCGGTCTCCGTATCCACGCTGGAGGTGGCCTCATCCAGAATGAGAATGCGTGGATTGTGCGCCAGGGCGCGGGCAAAGTTGATGAGCTGTTTCTGGCCGGTGGACAGCGTGCTGCCGCCCTCGCGCACCGGCTCGTCAAATCCTTCTGGCAGCGAGCGGATGTAGTCGCCGACATTCACCTGGTCAGCCGCGCTTTCAATCTCCGCTTCGGTAATTCGCTCGGTCCCCAGGCGGATGTTGGTCGTCACGGTCCCGGTGAACAGCACCGGGTCCTGCAACACCACGGCAAAACGGCGGCGGAGTTCCTGCACATTCCAGTCGCGCACATCGATGCCTTCAATCAGAATTGCGCCGCGCTGGACGTCGTAGAAACGCATCATCAGGCTGCTCAGCGTGGTTTTGCCCGCGCCGGTGTGTCCGACGATGGCCGCCGTCTCTCCCGGCTCAATGGTGAAGCTGACATCGCGCAGCACCCATTCGACATGCTCCTTCTCCGGGGCCGTGCTTTCGCGCAGGCGCTCTCGCATGGCGTCATCGAGCCGCTGGTAGGTGAACCAGACGTGGCGGAATTCAATGCGCCCGGAACCATCCCCGGTTTGCGCATGGACCGGCGACACAATTTCCGCGGGCGTGTCGAGCAGTTTGAAGACGCGCTCACTGGCGGCCATGGCGGCTTGCAGAATGTTGTATTTGTCGCTGAGGTCCTGAATGGGACGGAAGAAGCGCTGCGAATACTGGATGAAGGCCACCAGCACGCCCAGCGATACCGCGCCGCGCAGCACGCCGCCGCCGCCCATCCACAGAATGATGGCGATGGCGATGGAGCTGAGAATTTCCACCACCGGATAATAGAGCGCGTAGGCCATGATCGCGTCCTTGAAGGCCCGCATGTACTGCAAATTCACTTTCTCGAAGTCCTGAAACGCGCGCTCCTCGCGGTTGAACAACTGCACCACGCTCATCCCGCTCACATGTTCCTGCAGGTAGGAATTGATGCGCGCAATCGTGGTGCGAATGCGGCGGTAAGACTCGCGCACATATTTGCGAAAGATCTGGGTGGCGATCAGGATGAACGGAATCACGGAGAACGCCAGCAACGCCAGCCACCAGTTCATGCGCAGCATCACGAACACGATGCCGGCCAGCACCAGCACATCCTCAAAAATCGAGACCACGCCGGAGGTGAACATCTCATTCAGCGCATCCACATCGCTGGTCACGCGGGTCACCAGGCGGCCGGTCGGGTTGCGGTCGAAAAATGCCACGTGCATGCGCTGGATGTGGCGGAAGATCTGGCTGCGCAGGTCGTACATCACCTTTTGCCCGGTCCACTGCATCAGGTAGGTCTGCACAAATTCCAGCAGGTAACAGAATGCCAGCGAGCCAAGATAAATGCCGGCAATTTCCGTGATGCCCGTAATCGCGTTGCGGCTGAGGTGCCGCGCCAGCAGGGAGCCGTGCGACCCGGCGGGCTGGGTCATATACAAATCGATGGCGACTTTCGTCAGGTACGGGCCGAGGATGTCCGACAAGGCCTTGAGCAGAATGGCGACCAGCGAGATAGCCACCTGCAGTCGGTACGGGCGCAGGTACGTCAGCAGCCGCCGCATCAGGCGACCGTCGTACGCTTTCCCGATCACATCGTCGTCGTGTTGCTGCGTGCTCTGTTGTGTATCTGCCATGCGACACTGCTATTGTACGAAGTTTCCTTCATTTCTCCGCATCGGCGAAGAAATGCTGTACCCGCAACCGTTTCGTGGGAGAGAAACAGCCGGTCATGTCCAATCCAGCGTCCATCCTCGGAGTGTACATATCCATCCCGTTCTGCCGCGCCAAGTGCAGCTACTGCAACTTCGCCTCCGGGGTATTTGGCAGCGAGCGAATGGCCGCATACATAGACATGTTGACGGCGGACATCCGCGCGATTCCCGAGCGTGCGGATGCATGGGGAGCCAAGCTACCGGAAATTGCGGATTCATTGTATTTCGGCGGAGGCACGCCGAGTCTGCTCTCTCCTGAACAGATGCGGCAGATCATGCAAGCGCTGCAAGAAGTGTTTTCTTTCACCTCTTCTGCGGAAATCACGCTGGAATGCGCGCCCGGCCAATTGAGTGAAGACCTGCTGCAATCCATCCCGGGCCTGAGGTTCAACCGCGTCAGCCTGGGCGTGCAATCGTTTGTGGACCAGGAAGCAGCGGCGGTCGGCCGCCTGCACACGCGGGGAATTACGCTGAAGGAAATCGAACGGCTCCGCGCAGCAGGGATGGACGACATCAACGTGGACCTGATCGCCGGCCTGCCGCATCAGACCCGCGAAAGCTGGAATGTCTCGCTCGCCGAAGCCATTGCGACCGGCGTCCCGCACCTGAGCGTCTACATGCTCGACGTGGACGAGGATTCTCGCCTGGGCCGCGAGATGATCGCCGGAGGCACGCGCTACGGCGTGGGGATGGTGCCCAACGAGCAGACGATTGCCGAGATGTACACCGAGGCCTGCGAGCGATTCGCCGCCGCCGGGATTGCGCACTATGAGATTTCAAACTTCGCGCGCGCCGGACACGAGTCGCGCCATAATCTGAAGTACTGGACGCTCCAGCCGTATGTGGGGTTTGGCCTGGATGCGCATTCGTTCTTGCCGACGACAGATGGACGCGCAATCCGCGTGGGCACAACCGACGATCTGACCATGTATCTGGACCCCAGCCGGAGCTGCGGCGAATTGGAAACCATCACTCCCGTGTCAACAGCGGAGGCGCTGGAGGAAGCGTGGTTCCTGGGACTGCGACTGACCGGCGGCGTCTCGCTTCGGTCCATGGAGCGGCGGTTCGGCGAAGCGGCCACGCCCATGTTTCAATCGATACTGTTCGACTGTGAGCAGCAGGGCCTGCTCGAACGCGAGGACGATACAGTGCGCCTGACCCCGTGCGGACGCCTGTTTTCGAACGATGTGTTCGCGCGATTTCTGGGCGTGCTGCCGGAGCAGGAGACAGCGGCAAACCCACTGCAAGAGCAAGGAGTAGGAGCGTGAGTACCGAGACTGCCGAAAGAGAAGCAATCCAATCGTCGCGGCCCGTAGGCGTGATCGATTTACGCAGCGATACCGTGACCAGGCCGACCCCGGCGATGCGCAAGGCCATGGCGGAGGCGGAAGTCGGCGACGATGTGTACGGCGAAGACCCGACGGTCAACCGGCTGGAGCAGCGCGCCGCGGAAATGTTTGAGCGCGAAGCCGCCATGTTTGTGCCCACCGGCACCATGGGCAACCAGGTTGGCATTCGCCTGCACACGCACCACGGCCAGGAAGTAATCTGCGAGGCGCACTCGCACGTGGTGGACTGGGAGATGGCCACGATGTCGGCGTTTTCCGGATGTATGCCGCGAACGGTTGCGGGAGATCACGGGGTTCTGACGTGGCAGCAAATCAAATCGGCGATTGCGCCCAACCTCTACTATCGCGCGCAAACGGGCTTGATCGCGCTCGAAAATACGCACAACATGGGCGGCGGCGCTGTCACTCCGTTGCCGGTGCTGCGGGAAATCTGGGCCGGCGCCAAAGATGCGGGCATTCCGCTGCATCTGGATGGCGCGCGGATTTTCAATGCGGCCACCTATCTTGGCGTCGGCGTTGTGGAACTCACGCGCGGCTTCGATACGGTCATGTTCTGCCTCTCGAAAGGCCTGTGCGCTCCAGTGGGTTCCATGCTGGTGGGCTCGCAAAAACTGATCCATCAGGCGAGAATCATTCGCAAGGCGCTCGGCGGAGGGATGCGACAGGTGGGCGTGCTGGCGGCTGCTGGCCTGGTGGCGCTGGAAACCATGACGGAGCGGCTGGAAGAAGATCATCGCAATGCCCGGCTGCTGGCGGAAACCCTGGCCCGGATTCCCAGCATCGCCATCGACCTGGCAAGTGTGCAGACGAACATCGTTCGATTCCAACTGACCGGCGGCAAAGGCGCGCCGGAGTTGGTGGCCGGACTGAAACGGCGCGGCGTTCTCGCCGGGAACGTGGGGCCGAGCGCAGTTCGCATGGTGACGCATCATGACGTCGATCGCGCCCAGTGCGAGTACGCCGCGGCGCAGATCGTCGAGGAATTGTCGCAGGCCTAGTGTCCTGAGTCTTAAATCCGTTAAAGAAATGATTTTCGGCCTTGTATCAGGGCACGCTTACGTCGTAATGAATTTCGGCTCTGTATCAGGGCACGACTTCAGGCGTGCCGCTGGAGCTGTACTCTGTGCATGAATGACAGCTTGGGGGTGGAAGTCCTCTTCACGTCCTGATGGAGGAGAAGTGATAGCGAAGCGCAAGGGCGTCGCCGCGAGGCGGGAGGGTGCCACGCGCGGCAAAATTGGTGGGCAATCGGGCTGGGGTTCTTCTAGTACCGTGACCGTTTGGCGTGTCCAGCCAAGGACACATTAACCAGCCGGTGCAAGTCCGGCCAAGGCCAAAAGGCTCAAGCCTTGTAGCTTGGGAGGCGTCGTGGAGCGAGAGCGAGACGATGAAGCCCTCCGACAACATGCTCAGAAAGGAGTATGCGCAACCCACCAGGTCGCAACGTGCAGTGAACGCAGATGTAGCCTCGTTACACGCTTATCCGGAGGCTGAGACGGTCGATAACGCGCGAAAGCAGCAGGAGCCGATCGAAACGAG
>JAKAAZ010000114.1 GCA_021802085.1 Acidobacteriota bacterium | reverse complement strand
AGCGCAGTTGCTGGGTAGATTGAGGCCCGCTCCAGTCCGCGGGAGTCAGTCGACCATTGCTCACAACGTAAAATTCAACTCAAACCCAGGAAATTGCGCTGACAACGCTCGGTTCTCTTGCTAAAGTAGCTGGATACGTTATCATACGTCAGAAATAGATCGCGATGACTAGGGTTGGACCCAACATCGAATTGGTCGAATGGCAATTGGTAAAACAGGAAAGTCATATATGAAGACGCTTGTAGAGTCGTCCACTGGAATCGAACCGCGATCATCGTCACCTTTAGCGTCCAACCGCCTTGTTTCTGTGGATGTGCTGCGGGGAATCACGATTGCATTCATGATCCTGGTCAATAACGGCATGCGGAACTCCTATGCAGCACTCAAACATGCCCAATGGAATGGATGGACCCCCACGGACCTGGTATTTCCGACATTCTTATTCCTAGTTGGCATGACTATCGTGTTCTCCACGGAGTCTCGATTGGGCCGGGGAGCTTCAAAATCCTCCATCCTCCTCCATAACTTCCGTCGGGCCTGTATCTTGTTTCTGCTCGGGCTGCTCGTCAACGGTTTCCCATATTTTCATCTCAGCACTTTGCGGATATATGGAGTGCTGCAACGAATTGCTATCTGCTTTCTGATCGCCAGCATTTTGTATCTGTTGGATCGGCGACCGGCCAGCAAAATTGTGATCGTCGTGGTGGCGCTATTCGGTTACTGGGTCCTCCTCCGATGGGTGCCGATTCCCGGCTTGGGAATGCCGGGGCGTGACTTTCCGCTGTTTGACCAGACTCGGAATCTGACGGCATTCATCGATCGACACATCTTCCCCGGGCGGCTTTTTGTGAAGGTACGCGATCCAGAAGGGCTATTGAGCGATCTGCCCGCCGTGGGCACAACATTGCTTGGCATGTTGACGGCAATGTGGCTGCGCTCCACACGCAGCTCTGCGCTGAAGGCGTGGGGAATGTTGACGGCCGGCATTCTTGGCATTCTGCTGGGGTTGCTGTGGGTCCACTGGTTCCCAATCAACAAGAACCTGTGGACCAGTTCTTATGTGCTGTTCGCCGCTGGCTGGGCACTCATCGGATTGTCGATTTGCTATTGGGCCGTCGACATCGGGAACTGGAAAAAAGGTTGGACCTATGTGTGGCTTGTTTTCGGAATGAATGCAATCACGGCTTATGTATTCTCGGAGCTCCTTGGCTCCACGCTGTCCGCGATCCATGTGCACGTTGGCACCCAAAGTGTGAGGCTGAGCCAGTATTATTTCACCCACTGTTTCGCGGAGATCCCCTCGCCCCACTTAGCGGCGTTGGCCTATTCGATCAGCATCGTCGCCATTTGCTTTGTCCCGGTGGCCGTACTGTACCGTAAAAAAATCTTTCTTAAAATCTGACGGGGCAAGTCCACTCCGAACATACTGTGAGTAGTCCGTGCCCGCCGTGGCGGATTACCACCACCAAGCGGAGATTGTGTTGAACGCCGATTTCCACGCGACAGTGCGATCTGGCCAACTAGATACTGGGGCTCTTTGGTCGATCGCACAATAATGCCCACCGAGTCGAGGTGGATAACCGCTAAATGATTGATTTAACGAAATAATCTACCGCCATCCCTCTCCCCGGCACCCTGCTGTTCGCCGCCCGCACTGGGCCTTGAGAACCGCGCTATTCGATTGACGCAGAGACCGGGCTTTGCTAGCCTGACCCATCAGCATCTAAACTAGAATAGTGCGTGTTCCCCGGATCCGTATGCGCGTGTTCTCGCGTTCGACTCCAAACTTTCGGGGGCTGCTGGCCGTCCAGAACTGTACTGGCTGAAAGGACCCGAATCCCCACGTGCGAAAGCATCACTACATTGTCTATGTAAGCCGCGACGATCAGGGCCAATTGCGTAAGGTCCCGATTCCCATGCGTTATGCCTATGCATTCGTTGCCGCAGCCGTCGTCGGGCTTTTTACTATCACTGGCCTGGCTGGCTCCTACGGCAGAATGTTACTGAAAACTGAACAGTTCAATCGAGTGCGCAGCGAACAGCAGAGTCTGCGGCAGCAGTATCAACAACTGCAGAAAGACGCCAGACAGAAGGATATGCAGGTGGCATCGCTTGGCTCGCTGGCAAGCGAGGTTTCAGCCTTGTATGGCCTGCGGCAGAGTAAATTGAGCGTGGCGAAATCTGCCGTTTCCACTACGACGAGCAGCGTTTCCGCCGACAACAACTCGTATTACAGTTCTCTCGATCGCTTTTACGCGCTTCGTGACACCGCACTTTCCGGCGTGGCGATGCGCGCCCTCACCTCCGGGTTCAGTTCCGCGTCCTCTATGACCAATTGGGTAAACCTAGCCGACGCCCCCACTCTCTGGCCAGTCACGGGTCGCATTGCCAGTTCCTTCGGCGAACGCATTGATCCATTTGCGGACGACTCGGGCGAGGGAGAGTTTCATCGCGGAATTGACATCGCAGCTCCCATTGGTACCGCAATTCATGCGACAGGCGACGGGGTGGTGGTTACAGCCGGTTGGGGTACAGGGTATGGCCGCGAAGTCGCATTGAGCCATGGCCATGGCGTTACCACGCTATACGCCCATATGGCATCGATAACAGTTATCCCGGGCCAGACCGTCTCGCGTGGCCAGGTCATTGGCTATGTGGGCCTCAGTGGCCGCAGCACCGGCGCGCATTTGCACTATGAAGTTCGGATTCACGACACTCCGGTCAATCCTCATCGATATATGCGCGAAACCATCACGCAGATGGCGGAAACCACTGTCTTGCCGCAAACTGCTGGCCAGTAGCCCTTTCCACGTATTCCCTACGAGGCTTCCCGTATGGGTCCGCACGTGCTCCTGCGCATTTGCAACTCAGGCTATAGAATCCAGCCGCCCCCGACGACTTCGTCGCCATCGTAGAACACGGCAGCTTGGCCCGGCGTCACTGCCCGCTGAAGCTGATCGAAGTTCGCCGTGACCTCATCCCTGGCAGACATTTCGAGCGTGGCCCATGCTGCCTCGTGGCGATGACGAATTTTTATCTGCAATCGTAGCCTACCTTCCAGTCCCGGAATCGAGATCCAGTTCAGGCGATTCGCTCGCAGCGTTTTGGATGTCAGATCTTCGCTGCTGCCCACAACCACTTTCCTGTCCGCTCCGTGGATGCTAACCACGTAGAGAGGCGAACCCGTGGCCACTCCCAAACCTTTGCGCTGACCCACCGTGAAGTTATGGATGCCTTCGTGACGGCCGATCACCTCTCCGGAAGTAGTGACGAGTGTACCGCTGGTGTCGGGCATCGCCTCGCCGCGATCAGTCAGATACGCATCAAGAAACTGCTTGTAGTCGCCGCCGGGAATGAAACATATCTCCTGGGAATCCGGCTTGTTCGCCAGCGCGAGTCCCTGCTCGCGCGCAATGGTACGGACATCTGGCTTCTGATATCCACCCAACGGAAACAGGCTCCGGCTGAGCTGTTCCTGTGTCAGACCGAAGAGAAAATAAGTCTGGTCCTTGCTGGTATCCGCGGGCCGCTTCAAAATCCAGCGATCACGGGCCTCATCATATTCATTGCGCGCGTAATGCCCGGTGGCGATCCGATCAGCTCCGATCTGGCGGGCGGTATCCAGCAATTGCGCAAACTTCAGATGGTTATTGCATAGAGTGCAGGGTATTGGCGTGCGCCCGCTCAGATACTCCTGGACAAACGGCTGCACCACATCCTGCTCAAACCGCTCCTGCTGGTTCACCACGTAATAGGGGATGCCGAGATGCTCGGCTACGCGGCGCGCGTCGTACACGTCATCGAGCGAGCAGCAGCGGCCTTCGCTGGTCGCCGGCATCCCTGGCCTGCCGGCGAGACGGCGCTGGTTCCATAGCTGGAGCGTGAGGCCGACAAGATGGTGGCCTTCGGACTTCAGCATGGCGGCTACAGTCGAAGAATCGACTCCACCGGACATGGCGACGGCAATGGTTTCGGGTGTCGGCATGGTTAACAAACTTCTTCTACCTGACTATCGTTCGACTGCGGCGACTCTGGATGCGTTGGCCATGAATGTCTCATTCTTCCTGTAGAAGGGTGAGAGTTCGCGTAGCTTCGCGACCGCTTGCGGCACAATCTCAATCGCGAAGTCCACATCTTCCGTAGTGGTCAGCTTCGACAAGCTGAAACGCAGGCTCGCGCGGGCACGCTCGGTCGGCACACGCATCGCGGTCAGCACGTGCGACGGCTCACTCGCTCCCGACGCGCAGGCCGACCCCCCGGAAACAGCAAGTCCTTTCATGTCGAGCGCGATCACCAGCGCCTCACCTTCCAAATGATCGAACCACAGGTTCGTCGTGTTCGGCGCGCGCGGTACCTGACGCGCGTGTGCTCCTGCATCGGCAACACGAGCAAGAATTTCACCTTCCAATCGATCGCGCAGATCTGCGATTTGCTGCGAAGAACCATCTTCCAGAGACTTGCTGGCAATCTCCGCCGCCTTGCCCAAGCCTACAATTCCCGCCAGATTTTCTGTTCCTGCTCGGCGCTGGCGCTCATGCGTGCCACCATACAACAGAGGCTCAATCTTGGTATCTTTGCGGACGAATAAAACGCCGGTGCCTTGCGGTGCATGCATCTTGTGACCGGAGATGGACAACAAGTTGCAGCCGATCTTCTCTACATTCAGCGGTAATTTACCAGCGGCCTGCACCGCATCCGTGTGGAACTGCGCGCCCACTTCAGCGGCGATGGCGGCAATTTCTTCGACCGGCTGAATCGCCCCGGTTTCGTTGTTCGCCATCATCACACTAATCAGGCGCGTGTTGGGCCGCAGAGCCTGGCGAACCTCGTCGGGATCGACAACGCCGTTGCCGTCGACGGAAACAAACGTCACTTCGCGCCCGCACTTCGCCAGTTGCTCGGCCGCATGCAGCACCGCATGGTGTTCGATCGTCGTCGTGATCAAATGATCGCCCGGCTTGGTCGCGCCAAACAACGCCAGATTGTCGCTTTCCGTACCCCCGCTGGTAAATACAATCTCTGCCGGACGGCAATGCAACAGTGCCGCCACGCTAATCCGTGCCTGCTCCACCGCTCCGCGTGCCCGCTGACCAAAGGAGTGCACCGAACTGGCATTCCCGAAGCGCTCCAGAAAATATGGCCGCATAGCCTCAAAGACTTCCGGCAGCAGCGGTGTCGTCGCATTGGCGTCCATATAAACACGGCGCATCATCGAATGCTCCCACTGTTATTGTACGGCGTTCCAATATCGCCGCGCCTTACGGCAAGAACTGCGCGACCTTTTCCCGCTGCGGCGGCGGCGTGAGCCAACTGACGACGAACAAACAGATCAGCGATGCCATCAGCGCGGGAAAAATGGCGTCTCGATGCATAAAGAGCGCAGGCAAGTGGCGATGCGCAAAACCCGTATCCCAGACAACGGTGACGATTGTGCCCGCCGCGATACAGGCAACGGCGCCATAGGAGTTGATGCGTCGGGAATAGAATACTGCCAGTATTACCGGAGTGAGCGCGGCAGAATAAATCGTGTAGGCGTAAAGCGCTTTTTCCAGAATTGACACCGTGTAGGCCCCTTGGACGAGCGCCCAGATCCCGAGTCCCACCACAACCAGGCGTGAAACCAGCAATATGCTCCGATTGCTCGCGCCAGGCTGCATATAACGAAGGAAAACGTCGTTTACCAGATTGGTTGCGGGAGAAAAAAGGTAATTGTTTGCCGTAGAGATAACCTTGGCAAAAACGGCGCCCAGCAGCAGCGCGCCCAGTAGCGCCGGCAGCCCATGAGTTGCCGTGTAGGCAATGATCTCGCGCGGACGCTGGCTGACTTCGCCCGTGGTAAAGAGCGCCGATCCGATGACCGCGATGGCGACAATGATCGTTTCCAGAATCACTGTACCGATGATCCAGCCAACCACGGCAACGCGCGCATCTCTTTCAGATTTTGCAGAGAAGAACTTCTGATACATCGCCTGGTTGCCCAGCATCAGTAGCATCGTTGGCAGAAAGAACTCCATGGCGCGCGCGAACGAGATCGAGCCGAGTGCCTGGAAATGTGTCGCCGGAAGCGAGGCATGCAGACCAGCTATACCTCCCGCCTGATGCAGCAAAATCGGCAGCGAGATCAGCAGGGCCACCGTAACCAGCATGCCGATGGCGACATCCATATACGCAACCGAGGCCATACCAGCCAGGGCGGTAAAAACGATGACGAACGCCGCGATGATGTACATGCCCATGGTGCTGGTGATGGCTGCAGGGAAGATCAAGTGCAAGATGTCCCCACCGCCCCGCAACTGATAACTGGCGATGGCAGTGTATGCGAATAGGATGGCAACGACTCCGAGCACGCGGGCAGTCTGGTTATAGCGGGCTTCAAGCAAGTCGGGAATTGTGTATTGGGCGAATTTTCTGGCCCTCGGCGCGATGAAATAGATCAATAGAAGTCCAGCCCAGCCGCCCGCGGGTTGCCACAACGCGGCGAACCCGTTGCGATACGCGTTTTCCGCTCCGGCAAACAAAGAACCTGCCCCAATCCACGAAGACAGCAACGTGAAAACCAGCACAAACGCGGGCAGAGATCGGCCTGCAAGCAGATAGTCGGCCTTCGTCTTGACGCCGCGGAGCTGCGACATAGAGACGACCAGCAGCGTTAGGACAACGATGCCTAGGACCACGGCGTAGAGCGATGACATGAGCACCAGCCCCGAAAAAAGAGGTTATGAGGACCCGTCCAGTGTATAGAAGGCGCACGCGCGTTCTGTGCCAACCTCTTACCTGCGCTCAGCACCGGGCACACCCGTGCCGGGCAGGACACGCTCGATGGCGGCGGAGATTTGCGCGCTCTGCCGATGTGAAATCAACACCCGCTTGTTGCGCGAATGCCCTCCAGCGAGCACGACGATTGCGTTACGCGGGACACTGAAAAGTTCTGCAAAAAATTCCCGAAGCTCTTCATTGGCACGTCCATCGACAGGCGGAGAAGCCAGCGCAATCTTCAGCCTGCCATCCAGAACGCCAAGAATGGTCGTGCGTTTTGCGCGCGGTTGTACCCGCACCTCAAACACGGTTCCCTGCTGCGTGTCCCGTACCTTGACAGAAGATTCCACAATCATTTCGAAGGTCTCGCTCCGAAGATCGCCGTGCCGATCCGCACCAGCGTTGCACCTTCCTCAATCGCAACTGGAAAATCATGAGACATGCCCATCGAAAGCTCATTCAGGGCCAGCCTCGGATACCGGCGCGCAATGGAATCTCGCAGCAAGAGCAACTGGTGAAAATAAGGTCGCACGCGTTCAATGTCGTCGACAAAGGGCGGGACCATCATGAATCCTTGCGCGTCAAGATGATGTAAATCAGGCAGCCGCTCAAGAAGTTGGTTCAGCTCGGCTGTGTCAGGAATGAAGCCGTGCTTCGACGCTTCCGGGCTCAGCTTAATCTCAATCGACATCGGCAGGCACTTGCCGGCCTCGGCAGCCGCCTGTTCGAGCCGCTCCGCAAGGCGAAGTGAGTCGACCGTATCGATGACGTCAAAAATCTGGACAGCACGCACAGCTTTGTTGGATTGCAATGGGCCGATGCAATGAATCTTGGCTGGCTCTGGACCGGTAAACAGGCCCGCAGCCGCCGCCAGCGCAACTCGTTTGCCGGCATATTCCTGGACGCGATTTTCGCCGAACAGACGGACGCCGTTGGCGAAAGCTTCCACAATCCATTCCGGCGGATGCGTCTTCGAGACCGCCATCAACCGCACGTCTGCACGCGGACGACCTGCGCGGCGGCAGGCTGCGGCTATCTCTTCTTCGACCAGCGCAATATTGTCGGCAATCGACATGGAGAACGGCTTAACGGCCGTGATCTTCCAGGTATTTTTCCGCCTCGAGCGCAGCCATGCAGCCGCTTCCGGCAGCGGTAATGGCCTGGCGATACTGGCGGTCCTGAACGTCACCGCACGCGAACACACCGGCCACGCGAGTGAAAACGTAGTCGTGCGTACGGATGTATCCGTCGTCGTCGAGATCAATCTGCCCAGTGAACATTTTCGCGTTGGGCACGTGGCCAATACCGAGAAACATAGCGCTGACGGGAAGAATTGACCTCTCTTGCGTCACCAGGTTTCGCAGGCGCAAGCCAGTCACTTCCTTCTGCTCGACACCCAGCACTTCTTCCACGGCAGTATTCGTCAGAAAGTGGATCTTCTCGTGGCCGATGGCGCGGTCCAGCATGATTTTCGAAGCGCGAAACTGTTCGCGGCGATGGATCAATGTCACCTTGCTGGCAAAGCGGGTCAGAAACAACGCCTCCTCCATCGCGGAATCACCGCCGCCAATCACAGCGATCTCTTGACCGGAGAAAAAGAAGCCGTCGCATGTAGCACAACTGCTCACCCCATGACCAATCAGTGCCTGCTCGCTGGGCAGCCCCAGCCAGCGCGCCGAAGCTCCGCTGGCGATGATCAGCGTGCGAGTATGCAACACTTCCTTGCCCACATGCAGTCGGAAAGGCCGCTTCGAAAGATCTACGCTGCTCAGATGGCCCAGTCGAAAATCGGTGCCGAAGCGCGAAGCCTGCATCCGCATATTCTCAATCAACTGCGGACCTTGAATGCCTTCCGGCCAGCCGGGAAAATTTTCGACCAGCGTCGTGATGGAAAGCTGGCCTCCTGGTTCATGCCCTTCGAGAACGAGCGGTTTCAGATTGGCGCGAGCCGCATAGATGGCAGCCGTCAAGCCGGCGCATCCGGTTCCGACGATGATGGTGTCGCGAATTTCGTCTGTCATAATCTTTTCACTAGTGTATCGGGAGTGGATGCGTCCGTAAGGATGAAAGATTCGGGCCACATTCGGTCCCGAAGCCGCGGGCATGAACACAGGAATTCCGCCCGGCACACCCCAATTTTTCCGCAATCAGGCTACATCACAAAGAATCCGCTCCGATCGCATCCTAATCTATGACATGTAGAGTTCGGCAGATGTCGGTCCGTCGTAAATGAGGAACCTTAGAGCATGAGAATGCAGAGTGGAATCAACACCCAGAGACCTCGCGTTGTGATCGTCGGCGGAGGCTTTGCCGGTCTTCAGGCTGCCATGCATCTGGCCGGCAAACCAGTAGATGTGATGCTGATCGACCGACGCAACCACCACACCTTCCAGCCGTTGCTGTATCAGGTCGCGCTTGCCGCCCTTTCGCCCGGAGACATTGCCCAGCCCATTCGCAGTCTCTTTCGCAATCAGCCGAATGTCGACGTGCTGATGGACGAGGTGGTCGGCATCGATGTGGCTACGAAATCAGTCCATCTTCACAGCTCTGCGGACATGCAGTATGACTATCTGATCCTGGCTACCGGATCCACCCATTCCTACTTTGGCCATGACGAATGGGCGCCCTTTGCCCCCGGGCTCAAGACTGTCGAAGACGCCATCGAGATTCGTCGCCGGGTGCTGCTGGCGTTTGAACTGGCGGAGCGCCAGGCGCTGGAACATGGCTCACATCCGCCGCTGAATTTCGTCATCGTCGGCGGCGGTCCGACGGGCGTAGAACTCGCAGGAGCAATCTCAGACATTTCGCGACTCTACATGCGCGAGGATTTTCGCCACATTGACCCCAGCAAGGCTCACGTGATTGTCATGGAAGGCGCTCCGCGAATTCTGGCCACCTATCCGGAAGACCTGTCCCGCGAGGCAACGGAGGAGTTGACACACCTTGGAGTTGAGGTGTGGACTAACGCAAATGTAACCGATATCCAGCCCGGGTATGTCGTGGCCAATGGAGAAAGAGTCGAGTCGGTTGTGACCTTGTGGGCGGCTGGCGTCCAGGCTTCTCCGCTTGGCAGAATGCTGGGCGCGGAAATGGACAAGCGAGGGGCGATCGTTGTCGACGAATATCTGAATCCCGCCGGCCATCGCGACATTTTTGTTTGTGGCGACCTGGCTCATGTCCTCGAAAACGGCAGACGAATCCCCGGGGTAGCGCAGCCGGCGATGCAGATGGGCGTGCATGCCGCCCGCGAGATCCTTGAAGACTTAGCGGCCGAACCCAGGACGAAATTCCATTATTTCGACAAAGGCGATATGGCGACCATCGGACGGCATCGCGCTGTTGCCGACGTGAAATGGCCTTTCCATGCGCATCTCGGTGGCCTGCCTGCGTGGATGGCATGGCTTACAATCCATATCTACTTTCTGATCGGCTTTCGCAATCGCGCGATAGTGCTGCTGCAGTGGATCTGGATGTATTTCGCGCTTTCCGTCGGGCCGCGCCTGATTACCGGCAGTCAGAAGTTGCCTGGGTGGGGACAATTGACCGGCACCGAGCCGCCTCCAGACGGGAAACACCTCGATCCAAATTCCCCGGGAGTTGTGGAAACTCCCGCACACTAAGTCGTATCCGAATTTCCCGGCTGGCACTTTTGTAGTGATTCTCACTCTTGTCCAAGACGGAGTTTTCGGTGAATCGGCGGAGTTGATTTCAGAGGACACAGGCATTTTTTCCGCCGATAGTGGCAGGTTCGTTCGGCTTGCCGCTCTGTATGGATTTCTATGTGTCCGACATCCTGCTGTCCAAGTTGTAATTGTGTAAGTGCTGTGCTTCAGGCTCAAGTGGATGCTTGGATTTCTTCTGCTGTCCAACTCATAACTACCACATCAGCGGCATGGGTAACTGTTCGGCCAGTTGCCTTGCAGCAGGCGGTCCCTCCAGCGGATTGTTGAGCCACGCCCACAAGTTCCTGAAGATGAACAGTTGCTGGCGCACGAGCGCGGCCAGATTGGAAAGCGACCCTCCAAAGCTGGACTTCATCTGCAGGTACTTCAAGATCGGCATGGCGATCAAAGCTGTCCAGATCTGCATC
>JAKAAZ010000113.1 GCA_021802085.1 Acidobacteriota bacterium | reverse complement strand
CACGATCGTATTCCACCGACTCAACGTTCGCGTTCACAAAAATCCGCGCGCCGGACTGCCGGCATTCTTCTTCCATCATGGCGACAATATCCCGCGCGGAGCGGTCGCAGAAAAGCTGGCCGAGAGTCTTCTCGTGATACGGAATTTGATGTTTCTCAACCAGAGCGAGAAAGTCCCACGGAGTGTAACGAGCCAGCGCGGACTTACAAAAATGTGGGTTGGCGGAAAGAAAATTGTCCGGGCCGCAATGAATGTTGGTGAAGTTGCAGCGGCCGCCGCCGGAGATCAAAATCTTTTTCCCGATTCGATCGGCGCGCTCCAGCACTGCGACTCGCTTGCCATCTCGTCCGGCTTCCATGGCGCACATCAAGCCTGCCGCGCCAGCTCCGAGAATGAGGACGTCAAAGACTTGGGTCACGATGCGATTGGCCAGGGAAAGCGAACGAACTACTCCATTATGCATGGCTCCCATGGAGTGAGCGCATCACGAATCTCGACTACCCTGAGAAGATGACGCAACGGCAAAACTCCACGATCATCGGCTTCCATCAAGACGTGCACGAGGATTGGGTTGCGGAGTTATCGTGCGGCCACACGCAACACGTGCGGCATCGCCCACCGTGGATGTTGCGGCCATGGGTCATCCATGAAGAGGGCCGCAGGCAGCATCTTGGCATGAGCTTGATATGCAAAGAATGCTCGCAGAATGACCGGCGCTAGGCAGCGGTAGGGGACGACGGCGGAAAATTTCGTCCCGTCGGCTTGCGGGTTAGCAGATAGATCATGCCCAGAACAATCAGAATCGTGACGCAACCGGCCAGACCCATCACTCGCAGGATGGCGACCGTATATCGACCGGACGACGGATTGTAATTGCAGCAGTAGAGCAGGAACAGATCGGCGGCAGTGCCGATCTTGTGATTCGACGCATCGACCATGGCCAACCGGAGATCGCGCGGCGCGTATTCAATGCCGGAGAAATATTTTGAGAGCCTTCCATCCGGCGTCGCCACCATGATGACGCTGGAGTGGGCGAACTGATCCATCTTGCCGTCGGGACCTGGCACGCGCACATAATGAAAACCCGTCGCCGTGGTCAGCGCATCGATTGAAGGCTGCGTGCCGGTGAGAAAATGCACGCCCGACGCGGCCGCGGGATCGCCCAGCCAGTTGATGAAAACCTGCTTCTCGCCGACAGCTTCTTGCGCCGTGTCCTTAGGATCGAAGCTGGCAACCACCACATCGTAATCTTTGCCCGCCTTCAGACCGGTTTGTTTCAGTGCATCCGCCGCGCCGTGCAGCACCTGCGGACACAACATGCCGCAACTGAAATAGACCTCCGCCAATACGACTGGCCGCTTGCCAAAATATTTTCCCAGCGTGACAACCTCGCCGGAAGAATCGATAAATTCCGCTGACAAAGGAAGTTTGCGATTCAGGTTTTGCGCGATGCCTGCGTTCTGCAAATATTTCGGCAGACCGGCTTGTACGGTGCCCATGGAGGACTGACTGTCGCCGCCATATTGCGCCCGGCACAGTGGGCTAAAGGATACGACGAACAGCAAAGCCAGCCACGCGCCGCGCCGCGCAAAGCCGCCGAATGAAAAATTAAGAGGGCGTTCTGGAACCGTGCGTAGGGTGGATGCTTGCACATCTTCCATCCTAGATGAGTTTGCTTGTGTCGTGCAGGAAACAGCTCGATGGATTCGATTCGCGGATCAAAATGCTCCGAGTTTGCAGCAAGGCGGATTCTGGCGGTGATGGAAATGGAGTGGTAGCCTGATCAAGGAGACATCGTTTAACAATTGGAGATTGTACGCAATGCAGGCAAGTTATAGTGGCGTCGCGCTGCCCAAAGATGGCAAGCCGATCGAATATTCCAACGGAACGTATCAAGTACCCGACAATCCCATCATTCCCTACATTGAAGGCGACGGCACCGGTCGCGATATTTGGCGCGCGTCGCAGCGCGTATTCGATGCCGCGGTCGCCAAAGCCTACGGCGGAAAGCGCGCGGTGAAGTGGTTTGAAATTTTCGCCGGCGAAAAAGCCTTTGCCAAGTTTCAGAACTGGCTGCCGGATGATACCGTGCAGGCGGCGCGCGATCTGCGCGTTTCCATCAAGGGTCCGCTGACTACTCCTGTGGGCGGCGGCATCCGCTCTCTGAATGTCACGCTGCGCCAGATGCTGGATCTGTATTCCTGCATCCGCCCCGTGCGCTATTACCAGGGCGTCCCCAGCCCGGTGAAGCACCCGGAGAAGCTGGACATCATGATCTTCCGCGAAAATACGGAAGATGTGTATGCCGGTATTGAGTTCAAGGAGGGAACTCCCGAGGCAAAAAAAATCCTCGACTTTTTAAACAACCAGATGCTGGCCGGCACCAAGAAAAAGATTCGTGAAGATTCCGGCATCGGCATTAAGCCGATTTCGATTACCGGGACCAAGCGCCTGGTGCGCGCGGCGATTGCGTATGCGCTGAAGCATCACCGCAAATCGGTGACGTTGATGCACAAGGGAAACATCCAGAAGTTCACCGAGGGCGCGTTTCGAGAGTGGGGTTATGAAGTCGCCGTCGCAGAATTTCGCGATGACATTGTCACCGAGCGCGAGAGCTGGATCCTTGGCAACCTGGAAGCGAAGCCCGATCTGACGATTGAGCAGAATGCGGCCTTGATCGAACCGGGTCTGGAACACGCGCCACAGAAATTCCGCGATGAGATTTATGCGGAAGTGAAG
This sequence comes from Acidobacteriota bacterium, assembly GCA_021802085.1. Classification (GTDB taxonomy): domain Bacteria; phylum Acidobacteriota; class Terriglobia; order Terriglobales; family Acidobacteriaceae; genus JAKAAZ01. Next base: position 8,115 of record JAKAAZ010000113.1, on the reverse strand, counting down.
CATGTGATCGCAAGCATTGGCGCCAGCCACGGGCAAGGGAAGTGGAAGAAGAAATTGCTGGTCAACGACCGCATTGCGGATTCCATCTTTCAGCAGGTAATTGTGCGCCCTGACGAATACAGTGTTCTGGCCACTCCGAACCTGAACGGAGATTATATTTCTGATGCCTGCGCCGCGCAGGTGGGAGGGCTGGGCATTGCGCCCGGCGCGAATGTCGGCGATGGCTATGCGGTATTTGAAGCGACGCACGGGACCGCGCCGAAGTATGCGGACAAGGACGTCATCAATCCGGGATCAGTGATGCTATCGGGAGTCATGTTGTTCGACTTTATCGGCTGGGGCGAAGCAGCCCGGCTGATTGAAAATTCCATGGAGCGGACCATCCAGCAGAAATTTGTCACCTACGATTTCGAGCGGCAGATGCAGGGCGCAACCAAGGTCGGCACCAGCGAATTTGCCACGCGCATGATTGAAAATATGGATGCCGTTCACGCTGCCGTCTGACACAACTGTTCGATTTTAAGAGGATCTGCAAAGGAGAAGTATGCGAAAGAAAGTATCGATTGTTGGAGCAGGAAACACTGGCGCCACCTGTGCGCATTGGATCGCGGCCAAGGAGTTGGCCGACATTGTGCTGGTCGATGTTGTGGAGGGAATACCGCAGGGCAAGGCGCTCGATCTGCTGGAATCCATGCCGGTCGAGAAGCACGACGTTCACATTCTCGGAAGCAATGACTACGCTGCCACTGCGAATTCGGACATCGTCGTCATCACAGCGGGAATTCCGCGCAAGCCCGGGATGAGCCGCGACGACCTGCTGCAAACAAACTACAAGATCATGTCGGATGTGGTCGCCAAGGTTGTGGCGGCGTCGCCGGAGGCCATTCTGATCGTCTCCTCCAACCCGCTGGACGTGATGGTCCAGACCGCGTTCAAGCAGTCGAAGTTCAATCGTGAACGCGTGATCGGGATGGCGGGAGTTCTGGATTCGGCTCGCTTCCGCACCTTTATTGCCGAGGAGTTGAAGGTAAGCGTGGAAAATGTCTCCGCGTTCGTTTTAGGCGGACACGGCGACACCATGGTTCCCATGCCGCGCTATTCCACCGCGTACGGCGTGCCCATCACGGAGCTGCTCGACAAGGCCACGATCGACCGTCTGGTGCAGCGCACGCGCGATGGCGGTGCGGAGATCGTCAAGTACCTGAAGGCGGGCAGCGCCTACTATGCTCCGGGTGCGGCGACAACCGAGATGGTGGAGGCCATCCTCAAAGACAAGAAGAAGGTGCTTCCGTGCTCGGCGTATCTGGAAGGGGAGTATGGCATTCACGGTCTCTGTGTTGGCGTTCTGTGCAAGCTGGGAGCGCGCGGTCTGGAAGAGATCATCGAACTCAAGCTGATGCCGGAGGAGCAGGCCGGTCTGCAGAAGAGCGCGGACGCGGTGAAGGAACTCTGCGCTGTGATTGGCGTCTAAGATTTCCGCTTGGACCAAAACAGAAGGCCCGCACACAGCGGGCCTTCTTCATTCTGGAAAGCTTCACACTCCGCGCGACCTACCATGGCAACGGTTTTCCCATGTGGAGAAATGCGCCGGTCGGGCCATCGTCGGATAAGGTTGCCAAGGCAACCGAAGTCGTTGCGCCCGCAACAACATCCATGGGAGCGGCGTCGGTGCCCATGTCCGTCTTGACCCATCCGGGATGCGCGGAGTTGACCTTGATCTTGGTGTTGCGCAGTTCCTGCGCCAGATGAATGGTGAAGGCATTCAGCGCGGCCTTCGATGCATCGTAGGCCATCGGTTTCTTGTTGTAGATCGGCGATTTTGGATCGCTGTGCAGGGTCAGCGATCCCATGATGCTTGATAGGTTGACGATCCGGGCCGCCGGACTCTTCCTCAGCAGGGGCAGTAGTTCCTGGGTCAACGCGACGGGAGCAAACAAATTTGTCTCAAAGACCCGCTGCACCGTTTCGGGTGGTACTGCGCTGGTATTGTTGCCGCTCCACGCGTTTGCCTCAGCAATACCCGCATTGTTGATCAGAATATCGAGCTTGCCAAAATGCTCGTTGAAAAACTTGACGGCTGCATCTCGATCAGCCGCGTTTGTAACATCCAGCCGCAATGGGCGTGCATCGATGCCCTCTGCGCGCAGCCTCGCCGCCGCCGCTTCGCCTTTGGCGAGATCGCGCGATCCCAGGATGACCGTAATGCCCAGTTTGCCAAGCTGGCGCGCTGTCTCCAGCCCAATGCCCTTGTTTGCGCCTGTAATCAGCGCGACTCGCTTGCCTTCACTCATAACGCTCCTCGAATCCTTTCCACTCACGTTAGATCGTTCCATCGGCAGAAAAGATTCAGGGAACCGGAAGCTGCGCGCAGCCACGGTTTAGCGTCAAAATATTCTTGCGTTACGCGACCCGCTCAATTTCGACCGATTCGACAATGACGGGATTGCGAGGTTTGTCGGTGCGGTCGCGATCGACCTCGGAGATTTTGTCCACAATATCCTGACCCTCGACCACATCTCCAAAGATGGTGTGATTGCCGGTCAGCCATGGAGTCGCGGCGACTGTGATAAAGAACTGCGAGCCATTGGTGTTCGGGCCGGAGTTTGCCATGGCCAGCTTGCCCGGTTTGGTGAAACCGTGCGGTGAGCCCTTGGTTTCATCTTCAAACTTGTAGCCTGGGCCGCCGAAGCCGGTTCCCGCCGGATCGCCGCCCTGAATCATGAATTTTGGAATGACCCGATGGAAGATTGTGCCGTTGAACAGCTTGTCTTTGGATTTCTTGTTATTGGTGGGGTGCGTCCACTCGCGCGTGCCTTCGGCGAGTTCGATGAAATTCGCTACCGTCTTCGGGGCGTCCTTTTCATGGAGCCTGCAGACGATTTTTCCCTCGGAGGTATGGAAGATTGCATAGGTGCCTTGGGTCAGACTCATAACGGATGAACTCCTTTAAGAATAGAAATCTTTTCTTCAACGCTGCGTTAGGTGAAAACTTGACCGGAAGCGGATTCGCGCCGAGCGAATTTCTTCCGTCCTAAGGCTGCTCCATTGACGGCTGTGTTGTTCCCGGCTCCGGTTGCGGCTTCGCGGGCGGCGGGACGGGGGGCATTGGTTGACCGGGCTGCACGATGGTGACTTTGTTCAGATACACCGGAGCCAGGGGCTTGTCCTGCGGGTCGCGCGGCACCTGAGCGATTGACTCGGCGACCAGGACGCTGGCCGGATCGCACTGCCCAAAGATGGTGTAATTCTGATCGAGAGAGGGTTGCGGCGCAACCGTGACGAAGAACTGCGACCCGTTGGTGTTGGGTCCGGCATTGGCCATCGCCAGCCGGCCGGCTATATCAAAGTTCAGATCGGGCGTGATCTCGTCGTTGACGAAGTACCCTGGGTCGCCGGTCCCGGTGCCGCTGGGGTCGCCCCCTTGAATCATGAAACCGGGAATGACGCGGTGAAATGTCGTTCCGTCATAATACGGCTTGCGCTGGACTTTCTCGTGACTGACAGGGTCGGTATATTCCTTGCGGCCCGTCGCAAGACCGACAAAATTGGCGACCATGTGCGGCGCTTCCTTGGAATACAGTCCGCAGGTCATTCTTCCCATCGAAGTGTCAAAAACGACGGTCGGTCCCTCCGGTTGAATTGGCGGCTGAATGTGCGCGGTTGTTCCCGGGTCATCCGGCAAGGCATCGCCGGGACTCGATTGGGAGGGTGCGGATGCTGCGGGGGAAATCTGTTGCTGCTGGTTCTGGTCGGCGTTGTCGGATGGGGGAGCAGCGGATTGTTGCGTATATGCAACAAAACTGAACAGCACGACTGGGAGAGCAAGAACGAGTCGATACGTTAAGCGAACCATCACTTCGTATTGTAACGGTTCGAGTGCCGGCGTGGAGAAGCCGCGGGCTTCATGGCCGCGTGTATTTATCTCTGTGAGGCTCTCGCCGTTCGACACCTGTCGCCACTCGGGTGGCCGTTAAGAACAACAACCTTCCACCTGTCGGCGTGCAACGCAGTTCCATGTAAAAAGTACTCAACCCGGAATCTTTTGCAGCGCTGTAAATTCCCAAAATGGGAAAATTATCGGAATTAAGTAACCACAAGGTAACCTTCCGAGCATCCTCTTGCTATATCCTGTTAGTACTTTACGTGAAATTTAGAACTGGCTCGCTTCGAGCAGGTGGCTGTGGAAAAACATTGGCACCACGCGTGCACCTGTCTGGGGCACAACTATATTTTTATGTAAGTATTACAAGTCAATTGGAGATCGAATGCGCTCCCATCTTTCCCCCCCAGGCGCAGTCTTATTGATGTGCTTGGTTTCATCTGGCTGCAAAGGTGGCGCTCCCTTCAATGCAGGCGCTACCCTGAACAATACCGCCGCACCGAGTACGACTCCGATTACTACTCCGATTACTACTCCGGTTACTGTCCCGGTTACCACGTCGACTCCGGCTTCCGCCGCGACCGTATCTGTCATGGTCAGCGCCCCGACTGCTTGCGAGGCGCCCAACGGGCCCTATACACACGTCTACGTGACAATCTCCGATATTCGGGGCAGCACCAATCCTGATGCTCCAGCGGGCGATCCCAGTTTTGTCGACCTCACGCCTGGACTCTCATCGGCTCCCCAGCAGGTTGATTTGCTGGGCAAGGCGAACAGCAATTGTTTTCTGGCTTCCCTGGGCGTCAGCCAGCAAGTGGCCGCTGGCAATTATCAACAGGTCCGAATCTTCCTTGCGCCGGATTCGCGCGCGTCGAGCATTACGAACAACGCCTGCGGCGCCTCCTATTCGAACTGTCTGGTACGCACCGACAACAGCCTGCACGATCTGATTCTGCCCCCTGCAACCAGCCAGGGGATTGAGATGACGGCGCGCAACCTGGTTAACGGAGGCATCGCATTCAATGCGGGCGATCAGCCGTTCATCGACTTGAATATCGATGTGTGCTCCTCCATATTGGCCACTGCGGATGGCGGCTATGAATTCAATCCCGTTCTGTATGCTGGACTGATTCCCTCGACTGGCAGCACGATCGCCGGTACGGTGGTCAGTTCGAAGACAGGGCAGCCTTTGTCTGGGGGCAATGTCATGGTTGCGCTGGAACAGAAGGATTCCACGGGGATCGACCGCATTCTGATGCGCATCGCCGCCGGCAGCGATGGATCGTTTGTCTTGTGCCCCGTTCCTGAGGGAACGTATGACCTGGTGGCAGTCGGCGTCGATGGAGCCAGCGTTGCGTATTCGGCGGGCGTTGAGACGGGAATCCAATCGGGTCAACTGGCGGGCAAGATTCCGTTGGTGCCTGGGACCCAGCAGGGAACCTTGCAGGGCCTGATCAGCACCATGAACGGCGGCCTGCCTCCAGCAGGCATCTCGGTTGCCGTGCAGGCGGACGCGCTGCAGCAAATCGCCAGCAATGGCACCATGATTACCGTGCCGCTGCTGCCGTCCCAGAGTCCTTTCAACGAAGCGATGTTGACGACCAATGGATCCAGCTGCCCGGCCGGCGGCGACTGTGCTCCCTTTGCCATGCAGCTTCCGTCGAACGCGCCCAATGTTGTGGCCTGCTCCGAGCAAACGGCGCAGTTCACCCAGCAGGGCAGCACTCCCGCCTACACAGCGGACTCCAGCGCCCAGATTCCCGGTTCCGGCGGCACGCCGGCTTGCGCCGCGAGCAACATGCAGGCCCCTGGCGGTGCGGTTGCCGTGGGTCCAGGTGAAACGGCGATGTCGGGAAGAATGGCGTTCAGCCAATGTCAGTAGGCAATCTGTTTATAAGTGAGACTGGTTGCGGGATACTGGCCGCGTGCCCGGTTGCAGTAGCGTTCATTCTTTGAAATCGCGGAAAAATTCCAGATGCCCTGTACTTCTCCCAATTGATCTATTCAATTATCTATTCAACTTATTGGAACGGCCCATAGATGCTGGCAATTGACATACTTTCAATCGATAACTTATGCTGCATCGCGCAATCTCTGAAAGTCCCGGCTAAGTTACAAGCGTAACCACCGCGTTGAATAGTTGAATAAGGTGAACAAGTTGGTTCAGAAAAAGAAAATCGAGCGGGGATTGATTCCATTTTTATAATCCTGGCATCTATGCTGGGTAGACTTCACCCGATGAATTTTTAGGAGGCGTTCTATGCGGAAAGTTCTTTCCCTTGTTGTTGGAATGGCAATTGCCGGTCTTATTGCGATCGGTTGCAGTTCGGGCGGATCTTCAGCCACTAGTACGCAAGCAGCGGCTGTGAGTGTGAGTTTGAGCGATCCGGCAACCTGCCAGGCGCCAAACGGGCCATACAAGGCGGTCTACGTCACCATCACGGATGTAAAGGCCAGCACCAATGCGAACGCCCCAGCCAATGATCCCAGCTTTGTCGACCTCACTCCCAATCTCGCCTCGTCTCCCATGCAGGTCAATCTGCTGGGGCCGGCTGGCGGTCAATGTTTCCTCGCCATGCTGGGTTCCAAGGTAGAGCTACAAGCCGGAAATTACCAGCAGATCAGAATCATTCTCGCCCCCGATTCGCAAGGCGCTTCCATCGCCAATAATCAATGCGGAAACTATGCCAATTGCGTAGTTACGTCGAATGGCACTGCGCATGATCTGGCGCTTTCCAGCGAAGCGCAGACGGGATTGAAAATTCCCTCCGGGCAAATTGCGAATGGGCAATTCACGGTGGCGGCGGGTCAGACAGAGGACCTGGATATCGACTTCAACACTTGTTCCTCCATCATTCAGGAAGGGAATGGGACTTACCGGCTGAAGCCAGTTCTCCATGCGGGCGAAATGAGCACGACATCCACGTCGATCAATGGAACGGTGGTCAGCTCGCTCGGGGGGAAACCGATTACCAGCGGGCCAGTGGTCGTTGCCGCGGAGCAAAAGGATGCGAACGGCATCGACCGCATCATGATGAGCACCCTAACGGATTCCAATGGCAATTTTGTCTTCTGTCCGTTACCTGCGGGTACGTACGACATTGTCGCGGTAGGCCCGGCATCCCTTGCGAATGGCACCGTGCCCGGAGTCGCCTATTCCGCGGGCGTGGTGTTGAGCATCCAGCCTGGGCAAACGACGGGAAACATAGCACTGGTGCCCAATACGCAGGAGTCTTTACTGAACGGACTGGTGACCACGCAAAATGGCGCTGCGACGCCGGCCGGCATTTCTGCGGACTTGCAGCTTGCCGCGCTCCAACAGCTTCCCGGCAATGGACCGACGATCACAGTGCCTCAGCTTCCCATGACAGGGATAACAGGGGCTTCTACTGCGTATAGTCCGGATGGAACCTACACAACCGCGCCGGGCGGAAGCTGCGCCGCAAACGTCGATTGCGTCAACTATGCGTTGTATGTTCCATCGGTATGGCCCAACGTCGAGACATACCAGGCGAGCGGATCTCAGTTCAGTCAATCCGCCTCCACGCCGGTCAACTACGCGGTCGATGCCGAGGCGGAAGTTCCTGGATCGGGAGGCACGCTCGACTGTTCGTCCCCCGAAATGAAAGTCATTACCACCACTGCGGGTGGACCACTGACGGCTGCATCTGGAAACGCCGCTACGATTGCATTTACCGGCTGTCAGTAACGCATATGAGGGGCGGGAGGTCCGGATCATCGTAAGCCGGACAACCCGCCCGTTGGTCTGTCCATCCTCTTACAATAGAGGCAGCTACCCCACTTTCCTTCATCTCTCTACTTGCTCGATGCTTTCCATATCGGCAACACAACTCCGCTTAATGGTGTAGACCTTTGGTCTGTATTTGTTGTCTATTATCCCAAATCTCCAATATGTCGGGCCGTAAACCTTGTCGTACTTCGCCAAGTAAACCCAGTTTATATCTTCCTCCAGCATGTAATAGGCGTCCTTATCAGAAGGAAGGCTACCATCAGGGCATGCGCCTGCCGATATTTGTTGGACCCAGTGGACGCTAATCTTATCTGCATTAGTATAATCACCGCCAGACCTTTGTACGGGGATAAATGGGTAAGATGGGTATTTACCTGACTCAGGTAGCCCCTACATCTTGTGGTTTCAGAAATTCGGTTTTGCCGCACATTTGACCAGGGATTTGTAGGGAGCCGGCTCGACAGCGACGGCCTGTTCCAGCAAC
>JAKAAZ010000112.1 GCA_021802085.1 Acidobacteriota bacterium | reverse complement strand
CCATTTTCAAAAAAGATTGGCTCGCATGAAACGGTTTCACCCTGCGATGCACTATCTGTTCGGACTGGAATTGGGCCAACTGGTATTCGCCAGTATCTGGGCCCTTCGGCAACTCGAAAATCTTGTTGTCGAAGTCCACGCGTTCGAGGGGAGTGACTATGGGATATACGGACAATTGCGACCTGTACGCTGCCGTGCATGAAGACGGCATCAACCTCGTTGCGCAGCACGTGATGCGACAGCGCCCTTCGTGGTTCAACTTCGCAACGCAATATGTCAGCGACCATTTGGATCTGGCATGTTCCCCGGTCGCGCATACCATCGACGTGACCGACTATAAGAACCCGCTTTTCAAAGTCGTAAGTCCGGTTCCGATTCTGGGCGCGGACTCGCCCCCAGTGGGCCTGAACTTTTGCGTGCAACTGGTGAAGGCAGAGGTGGACTTCTACCCTGGAAATATCTTTACTCTTCCGGCCGTGCTCAATCCGCCGCTCCCGCAGCAGCATCTTGCCATGCACGTGCAGATCTGCGGAGGGATGGATTGCCCGAGTGAGTTCCTGAATGGGTTCCTGCCGACACCGACTTCGCCTGGTGAAGCAACCAACGTACAACCTACACAAGAAGTGGTGCCCCCCACTCGCCGATTACTTTGTTTTTGTCTGGACGCTTACCTGGTAGCCCACGTAGGAGTGCAGATTGTCAGCGGGAAACCTTCCCTGGTTGGAATCGTAGATAGCGTGGATGTCGTAGGCATCAAGCCGAAGGGGCTCTCGGACAACGTCAACTGCTATTTGAAGACGACGTTCGAGCTGCTGTTGAAGGAAAAGCTGATCTTCCCGATATCGACGATGTTGTTCGACATTCCGCTGCTGAGCCTTGCCACGATTACGGCGCAACTCACGCCGAATCCTCCCATTCCGAACAACCCTTCAATTGATGACAATCAATTGAAGATATTCATCACTCTTACGGTGGCGCCATGAGTCATATCACGATAGCCGCATCCGCGAAAGCGTTCCAGCAATTGTTCAACGAGGTGGAGAATAACTTCAGCTTCTCGAAGTCCGACACGGCCAACTTCGGGCCGTTCTCCGCCAGTTACTCCGTCAGCGTGCATTTGTCCGGGGGCAACCTGCAGCTGAACAATGACAACACTATCGAGTTACAGAACGTCGACATCGTCTTTGGGACGCTCGACTTCAAACTGTGTCTCGACTTACCCGGGTTCTGCATCCCGAGCTTCTGCCTCGTGCCCGATCCATGGAACGGATGTCTCGTGGGCTTCCCTGGCTTCTGCATTGGAGGCCCGATTTGTGCGGACCTGAACCTATCCGGTCTTACTTCACAGATCACAGATCTAAAGGCGAGTTTGGCGCCGAAGTACTATATCGATCCGGCGCGCCTTCCAGGCTGGACCGATCTGGACGCGGAACTGAATGGGCACTCGAACCAATGGCAGATCTATATTGATCCGGTCTTGGTGAATGTGGCGCCGATCGACGTGCCGGCGACAATCGACAACATCCTGGTGAATGCGATCACAAACGCGATCGACAATCTGTTCCCGTCGTGGCTGCCGGGCTGGGCGGTCGACATTATCATGGCGTTCCTGGGTCCGATCGCGAACTTGATCACGGACCTGCTGGGGATCACGACCAGCATTGCCGAATGGCTCTCCAATCTGTTGGGCAATCTATTCGGGCTGCTTTCGCTGTTGGAAACCGCAATCGCGGATTATTTCGCCAGCAAATATCCCCTCTATCAGTTCGAAGATCCGTTCCCGATTCTTCCGGCGAGTGGTGGGCTCATCCCGGTTAAAATTCCAATCCGGAATCTGGCCGCAACCATCGATTCTCAAGAAATGATTGTTCAAGCGAATGTGGGTGCATAGCCATGAAACTGACCTTCGATCAGAATCTCTTTACGCAAATCGGATTGGACAGCGGTTCCCTCACCATGCTGGGAGGAGTGACACACCGCTTCCTGGAACCAGGCCAATACAGAGGCGTCGTGTATCGGAACGGCGAAAATCTAGCGGACTTCTATGTCAATGTGGACAAGAACAGTCCGGTCGCGCAGGCGAACATTGATCTGGCAGCCTTCGAGCCGACACAGGCGGCCGCGGCAACAAGCACCACGGGCAGCACCTGCAATTGTCAGCGGGAGAGCGCGAAGGCGGGAACGAAGTTCGAGGTCAACCCCAAGGGATACGCGGTGTTTCACGTCTCGGCGGGTGCGGGGGGGTATGCCGTGCGCGTGAGCAAGGCTGCGGAAGATCCCAAGCAGCAGAATCCATTCGATAGCCGTGAGCTGAAGGGCGACGATATCTTTTCAGCTGTCATTCTGCGGCCCGGAACATATTCCGCTACGAACACGCTGGGCGGCAAGGAGAAGGGCAAAATCATCGTCGGCTATCCGAAGATCGGCAAGACGGCCTATCGCCCGCCCAGTCCCGTCAAGGTTGCGTGTTCCGAGCGCGGCTTCGAACCTGGCAAGCTGGAACTTCAGCCGGGACAGGCCATTCTGTTCCATGCTGCTGTTCCTACTCGCATCACGCTTGAACTGACCAAGGCGGACGATGGTCCTGCCGACCGCGCTGCGCACGTCAGGTCTGGATGGAAAAAAGCGGCACTCCCAGACAAGAAAAAAAAGAAGGCCTAAAGGGAGATCGATTGGCCATGCTAGAGAACCTTCCACCGCGCGAAGGCACGGACAGCTCCTGGTACGATCTCATCGGCGGCCAACTCCAGGCGCTGATCCCAAAGTTCGGGCTCGGGCAGGCGTCTCCGCAATTATATCGGGCATATGAGCTGATTTGCCGCGCATCCCTGGGCGGCTGTCCCGTCGCGATGGCAACACAATCCTCTACGCTGAACCTCGACGGAACGCCGATTCAGTTTGCTCTCGCCCTGGGACACCAAACCATGCCGTTGCAATTTCTGAGCGAGGCCGGCAATCCAAGCCAGTCCTATCCCGAAACAAGGGAATTCATCGAGGGAACGGTGCGCGCATTGTCGGCATTGCTCCAACTGAAGGGAGACATTGATTCCATTGTTGCGCTGATCCACAGAGCTTCGAGAGTGAATCCCCGCGAGATCGATCCCGATCGCGGTGGAACTTTCTGGGTCGGCGCCGGTTTTGCGGCGGAAGGAAAGGCCGGAGTGAAAATCTACATTAACGGAAAAAGTGGCGCGGAGAATGAGCGCTGGTCCAGATTCGAGGAGTTCGCGGCATCTTTTGGAGCGCTTAAAAAGCATCGGGAAATCAGGCAATTACTGGCAGGCGATATGAAGCCACTGGGGATGGCGGTCTCACTTAGCCAGAACGAGGGCCCAAACGGCAGGATTTATCTCAGCGGGTACGGGAAACCCGTGTCCTATTATGAAGCTTTGCTTCGGCATTTCGGAGGCAAGCATTACCTGAACGCGTTCCGGCAATACTCAGAAGTGATGCTAGGAAGAGACCGCGCTTATCCAACACAATCGGTCGTTTTTTCAGCCGGGTTTGGTCCAGATAAAGATTCTCCAGCAGATGTAAAGATCGAGTTCTGCGGTCATTGTTTGTTCCAGGGAGACGCGCAGGCCAGGGCCCGCTGCTTGCGATGGCTGGCACTTCGGAATATCGATGCACGCGCCTACACCGACCTGCTCGAAGTCCTGGCCGGGCAAATGAGTACGGCCAAGGTGAACACGCACGTCTATTTAGGGCTGGGCTGGAAAAAACGGCAGGAGTACACCACCATCTACCTGAAGCCCGACCCGACTGGCGCGAACAATTCCGATGCGTAGTGATCGCAAGAAAAGCCTGGAACACGCGCTTGGCTCTTCACTCGATTACCTTATGAGTCGACAACAGTTCGATGGCAGTTGGATCGATTGGAATCTGCCTCCCGGACAGTCCTCTGTTTGGACGACGGCGTTTGTCGGTAGCCGGTTGACGAGTCTTCCCTCCAAAGTCAAAAAGCGCGCGTCGATTTCGACGCGGCTTGCTTCGGATTGGCTTAACGAGAGAATCTTTCTCGACGGCGGATGGGGATACACCGAAGAAGTCGGCTCAGACGCGGACTCGACCGCGCTCGCAATTCTGTTCCTGACGTTCGAGGGAAAGAATATCCGCGAGGCCAGTTATGCATGTCTTCAGAGTTTTCAATGTGCTGACGGCGGCTTTGCTACTTTTCGCGGTCAGCCAGGTCTGGGGTCGTGGGGCTCTTCGCATACGGATGTGACTCCGTCGGCGGTCCTCGCCATGATGACGCAGCATGGCGCCGAAAAAAAGGCCGTCGATCGCGGTATCGAGTATATTCGCAAACACAAAACCTCTGGCGGGATATGGCAATCGTTCTGGTGGACTTCTTTTCTCTATAGCACCGAAGGGGCTTTGTCGTTGCTCAAAGCCGCGGACCTAGACATCGACCTGCGTGCTACTCGGACAACTTTGCTGCAGACCCGTCCACAACATCCATTCGAGTGTGCTCTCCTCATATCGGGCTTTCTGTTGTTGCCGGACACTGTGCCCGACCAGGCCATCTGGCCGCGGATAGATGAACTTCTGGAAGGCCAGGAGTCCGATGGGAGTTGGAGAAGTGGGCCGATGTTGCGAGTGACCAGGCGTGATTGTTTGGCACCCTGGAAACCAGGAGATCCTGACCCATTATTCGGCGACCAAAACCATCTGTTCACAACCGCCACGGTGGTCGACGCGATATCGAAGGTCTACAGATTGCTTTGAAGTCGCGAGAATGCGAACTATTCGGGGAGGCTTTCGCGAGTCATGTTGCCATCGACCATGCGAAAGATGCCGCGAGGGTTGCTGTTGCGAAGCTCTTGCGGCAATGCGTGCTCGGGGAAGTTCTGGTAGCAGACAGGTCGGGCGAAGCGAAAAATAGCCTGGCTACCGACCGAGGTGGAACGGCCATCGGAAGTGGCGGGGTAGGGGCCTCCATGCACCATGGCATGGGATACCTCCACTCCCGTGGGATAGCCGTTGAAGATTAACCTGCCGACTTTCCGTTCCAGGATTGCAACCAGATCGCGGTTCCGATCGAAGTCTTTCGCGGTGCCGAGTATTGTGGCGGTCAAGTGGCCTTGCAGTGATTCCGCGGCGCGCAAAGTCTGTTCACGATCTTTGCAGGAAACGAGGAGCGCAGATGGGCCGAAGACTTCTTCGTTCAATCTGGGATTGTTTTCAAGCGATGCTGCGTCCGTAGTTAGCAATGTGGCGTGAGTTGTGAATGGGCTGCCAATATTTGCATTGTCTGACGTCGAGCGATATTGCGCGCGGCCAGAATTTTTTCGTTCTGCAACTGTCCTTGAGAATTGCGCGGCGATGCCTTGGGTCAACATGGTAAACGGAGAAGATTGCTCCGCGAAATGCTGGAGTTGATCGAGCATTCCATCGGCTTCATCGTGCGGGAGAAATACCAGACCAGGCTTCGTGCAGAACTGTCCCGCGCCCAGGGTGATGGAAGCATATAAATCTGTCGCGATCTGCCCTCTGCGTTCGCGCAATGCCCCGGACAGTATAAAGACCGGATTGGTGCTGCTCATTTCCGCGTAACAGGGAATGGGGTCAGGGCGCGTTGCGGCGATATCCATCAGCGCACGGCCTCCGGCGAGCGAGCCGGTAAAACCTACAGCCTTGACACGCGGATGGTTCACAAGCGCGGTTCCTATGGTGGTCCCGTTGTCAAAGAGCAGCGAAAAAACGCCGGACGGCAGGCCCGCTGCACGAACGCAGGATGCGATCACCTGGCCGGCGAGTTCGCTAGTCCCAGGATGGGCGGGGTGCGCCTTCACGATGACAGGATTGCCTGCCGCCAGGGCGGAAGCTGTATCGCCGCCCGCAACAGAAAAGGCGAGCGGGAAATTGCTGGCTCCGAACACCACGACGGGGCCGAGCGGTCGCAGCATGGATCGCAAATCTGGCCGGGGAGCAGGCGTACGGGAGGGAAGTGCGCGATCGATGCGCGCCATGACCCACGAGCCCTCCTCCACAACTTCGGCGAACAGGCGAAGTTGGTTGGCGGTGCGCGTCACTTCTCCTTGAAGTCGCGGAACAGGCAGCGCAGTTTCCAGGTTTGCGCGCTCAACCAGGGAATCTCGGATGGCCTCTAGCCCCTGCGCAATCGCTCGAAGAAAAAATGCTTTTTCCGTGCCGGAGCATTGGCTATACACGGGAAATGCTTGCTCCGCTGCGGACGTGGCGCGCTCGACATCTTCCGCAGAGGCCGACAGGTATTCGGGATCGAGGACCTGTCCGGTCGCCGGATTGATGGCCGAGAAGGGAGCATCGCGATGCGTTCCACTCTGCTTGGCATCCTTCGCGGGCAGGTCTCCTATGATGGATCGGCCGGTGAGTGTCATGTCAGGCGACCTCGTTGATGAGCGTCCCGATGGAGGCAATCGTGATCCTGATTTCGTCGTTGCTGTGGAGTGTAAAAGAATCTGGCGGAACAATGCCTGTTCCAGTCAGCAGAAAGCAGCCGCTCGGGAAGCTATTGTCGCGAAACAGATACTCGACCAGCGTAGCGGGTTCGCGCTTCATATCTGCCAGCGAAACCGACGCGGAAAATTCCATGTTCGTACCGCGCAGGATTTCAATACTGATTCGCGTTGTCAGTGGCAATGGCTCTTGAGCAATCAAAATACCGGGGCCGAGAGCGCAGCTTTGGTCATAGACCTTGGCCTGCGGCAGATATAAAGGGTTCGCGCCTTCGATGTCCCGCGAACTCATGTCATTGCCGATCGTATAGCCGACGATTTTCGCTTGTGAGTTGATGCAGAGTGTCAACTCGGGTTCGGGCACGGTCCAAGTCGCATCCTTGCGAATCCTCACCTTGCCGTTTGGGCCCGCGACCCGGTGCGGCGTTGCCTTGAAAAACAGTTCAGGACGATCGGCGAGATACACGCGGTCGTAGAAGTCGCCTCCACCCGCGTCTTTCGATTCTTCTATCCGCGCACTGCGACTGCGATAGTAGGTGACGCCGGCGGCCCATACCTCCTGGTTCTCAATGGGAGCTTCTGGCGCACATGGCAGCGAATCTCCAATGGGCGAGTTCTTCCTGATACTCTCCGACAGATATTCGTACAACTCCTGTCGCGTGAGCAATGCGTCCCAGGAGGTATCTTCGAGCCGGTAATACTGGCCCACATGTTCGAGGTAGTGACCCTGCATGGTCCGGTAAAGAATCAATTGTCTTCCGCCTTTCGTCCTTGTTCCAAAATAGCGAGAATAGTATCCACGTCATACACACAGCCGCCCCAAACGCCGCCACTGGCCTGCACCAGCGCGGCCCACAGGCGCGTATCGTCGGGTAGATCGGGATGCGGCTTGAGATCGGCGCGAGAGGGACGCTCGTGCAGCCGACGGCTACCTTCTTCCGCACCGAAGATTTCCCGCGCATTGCCAATCAGATTCACGCTGCCCACCAGATTCGCGCGGTCGATGACAATCTCAATCTGATCGCCGTCTTGAATTTTTCCAATCGCGCCGCCAGCCAGCGCCTCCGGCGAAATGTGTCCGATGCAGGCTCCCGTGGAAACGCCGCTGAAGCGCGCGTCTGTGAGGACAGCAACATGCTTGCCCCAGGGAAGAAATTTCAACGCGGCGGTGACCTGATATACCTCCTGCATTCCGGCTCCCGCCGGTCCGCTGCAAATCAGGACCAGCACATCCCCCTCCACCACCTGATGTTGCTTGATAGCTGCAATGGCCGACGCTTCGGAGATGAAAACTTTTGCCGGGCCCTGGTGCCGATAGACGCCGCTGAGGTCCACCAACGCCGGATCGATGGCCGTGCTTTTCACTACAGAGCCTTCGGGAGCGAGATTTCCCATGGGAAAACATACCGTCGGTGTCAGTCCGCACGCTTTGGCGCGGTCGGGACTTAGGATGACATCGTCGGGATCGATACCGTCTTTTTCGCGCAGAAGTCTTCTCAGTTGGTGGCGACGTGGACTCTGCTGCCACCAGTCGAGGCACGCATCCAGCGTGTCGCCAGAGACTGTACGGACGCTTGTATCGAGCAGGCCCACGCGTCGCAGATGCAGCATGACTTCCGGCACGCCTCCGGCGAGAAAGACCTGCACCGTCGCATAATTGCCGGGGCCGTTGGGCAACGCATCCACCAGCCGAGGCACCTGCCGGTTGACATGCGCCCAGTCCGCGGCGACGGGTCGATTCAATTTGGCCGCATGCGCAATTGCAGGCAGATGCAGCAGCAGATTGGTGGAACCGCCGAAGGCCGCATGGAGCACCATCGCATTCTGCACGGCGGCCTGCGTCAATATGTCGAGTGTTCCGATGTGCAGTTGGTGCATCCGCATCATGGCCAGCGCGGAACGCCGCGCAGCGTCCAGCCAGACTGGCTGTCCGGAAGGGGCCAGCGCCGTGTGCGGCAACGCCAGACCAAGCGCCTCGGCAATCACCTGCGAGGTGGCGGCGGTTCCGAGAAATTGGCATCCGCCGCCAGGGCTGGCGCAGGCGTGGCATCCCACATCCGCAGCCTCTTCCAAACTGATTTGATTCTGCGCGAACCGCGCGCCGATGGTCTGCACCTTGCCTGCGTCTTCTCCCGATTCCGGCAACAGGCTCACGCCGCCCGGAACCAGCACGGTGGGAATTTTTCCCGCGGAGGCAAGAGCCATCATCATGGCAGGCAATCCCTTGTCGCAGGTGGCGACTCCAATGACACCGGCGCGGGTTGGCAAGGAGCGCATCAGCCTGCGCAGCACAATCGCCGCATCGTTGCGAAATGGCAGGGAGTCGAGCATACCGCTGGTTCCCTGGGTGCGTCCGTCGCAAGGATCGGTGCACGCGCCGGCAAACGGAATGGCGTCCAACCGTTTCAATTCGCGTGCCGCTTCAGCAACCAGCGCTCCGACCTCCCAATGGCCAGTGTGCAGGCCCAGCGCAATCGGGGTGCCATCTTCGGCGCGCAAGCCACCATGTGTGCTCAGGATCAATACTTCCGGCCCTAGCAGACGCAGCGGGTCCCATCCCATGCCCACATTCAGACTCAAGCCGAATAGATTTCCCGAGGGCTGGGTCAGCAACATCTCCGGCGTCAGTGGCAGGACACCCGAAGGACCTTTGGCGTGCGTGGCGACTGCATTGAGCGCCAAATCTGCCGTCTCCAGCACGGATGGGAGAGATATTTCGCGGACCGCCATGCACTGCTCCTCCCTGCAAGTGTAATGAAACTTCTGGATCCGTGACGAGAGTGAGAAGGAAGAAGACGGAAACGACGAAGCGCCATTATATTTGCGGATAGCTTTGGATTGCTCGGTCCTTCTGCTGCGAACGCGGGGAGCGCCTCTGTCGTAGTTGCTGAGATTCTTGCGCCAGCCGTCTGCGGGCAGGCTCCATACTTGACGTGCATGAAAAAGGGAAAGGGTTACGCTGCGGGATGATGGTCAACACGCCAGTCAGCGCTACGCAAGGTATCCAGCCCGAGATGCGGAAGCGCTGGCTGTATATCGTACCTTGCGTCTTTGTCACGTACAGTCTGGCGTATCTCGACCGGACCAACTATGGCTTCGGCGCGGCTGCGGGCCTGGCGACCACGCTGCACATCAGCAACTCTCGCTCCGCACTGCTGGGGGCGCTGTTTTTTCTGGGATATTTTTTGTTTCAGGTGCCGGGCGCGGCCTATGCGCGGCGGAACAGCGCCACGCGCCTCGTTTTTTTTGCGCTGCTAAGCTGGGGCACTCTGGCCGCGTTGACGGGTGTGATTTGGAATTTCTGGCTGCTGGCAGTCGATCGCCTTTTGCTTGGCGTTGCGGAAAGCGTTATCCTTCCGGCCCTGCTGATCCTGCTGACCAATTGGTTTAGACGCGCGGAGCGGTCCCGCACCAACACACTGCTGTTCCTCGGCAATCCAGTAACCGTTCTATGGATGTCCGCGGCGACCGGATATCTGATTCAGGCAGTCGGCTGGCAGAAAACGTTCATCTACGAAGGAATTCCATCCGTTCTCTGGGCGTTCGTCTGGCTGCTGCTGGTTCACGACGGACCGGAGAATACGCCGTGGATGAGCCAGGCTGCTTGCGATTCTCTGAAGCATCAACTGGAGCAGGAGCAGCAGGCCATTCCTCATGCGGCGAACTTCAGGTCTGCGCTGAAGAATGGCAGCGTCGTGTGGCTATGCGTCCAATATTTTCTATGGAGCGTCGCGGTCTATGGATTTGTGCTGTGGCTGCCGACGATCATCCGGCAAGGGTCCTCCAGCAGCATCCAAACGACCGGCCTGCTCGGCGCCGCGCCGTACTTGCTGGCCATTCTGCTGATGCTGCTGGTTTCGCACCTCTCCGACAGGACACTCCAGCGCAAGCGCTTCGTGTGGCCTTTCCTGATGCTTGCCGCGACCGCGCTGCTTGGCTCTTACTTCGCCACCGGGCATAGCTTCTGGACAGCATATGGATTTCTGATACTCGCCGGTGGCGCAATCTATGCGCCGTATGGAACTTTTTTTGCCATGATTCCTGAAATGCTTCCGAACAGTGTCGCGGGAGAGATCATGGCGCTGATCAACAGTTGTGGCGCGCTCGGGGCGTTCTTCGGCGCCTGGCTGGTCGGTCTGCTCGGCGCGGCCACCGGTAGTTCCAGGTCGGGATTCCTGCTGATGGCCGTTTCATCGATGGGCGCAGGGCTGATCATCCTGTTCTTGCGGGAATCGCCGCTGAAGAGGCCTGCAATTGGTATGGAGGCACCCTGATCCGTGGATAACATTGCGTTCAAGTTGATGCGATATCCAGAAAGCCGCGTGGAGTGGCGACCAAACAGGCCGCTAGTACCATGGCCGCATGTAAAGGTAACCAATGTAGGTACTTGTTGTGTGCCATGTTTGGCCGTATAGCTGAGGTATGGGCAACGGCAGACGGCTTCAGATCGAACTCAAGCAGCGAGATAGGCAACAGGTAG
>JAKAAZ010000111.1 GCA_021802085.1 Acidobacteriota bacterium | reverse complement strand
TCGCCCGCAAATTCTAGCCAAAGATATTTGAAATTTTGCAAGCTCGACAGCGGAACTGGTGACCGGAAAAAAGTCCCGACGTGCTCATGCTTAACCTGTTGATGTATTTATGCAATCAGTTGAAACAGAAATGTTTAGCTGGTGATACTCCGCAGGATGCTCGTTTGCCTCTTCCACTTTGAACCCAAAGATTCTGCTGAGAGGCCGATTGTTGAACTATTTTTGTCTACAAATGAAGATCGAAGAATCTACTCTTTGGCGCACGCGAAATTTCTGGCGACGTTGGTATCGCCGGCGCCTTTATACTTTGCCACCATTGGATACGGGCACAATGGCCGAGTCATGATGGCTTTGGGTTTGCCGGGTCCGGGCGCATATTTGGTCGCTGTCACATCCCCCGCAGGAACGCCTTGTTCGACCCAATCCTGCAGCGCATCCAATAAGCCAAACTTCGATCCCTTCTCCGCCGCGTGCCCGATTTGTCCAACGGAGTCGGGTCCAGGTCCGCCGCCGCAATGCTCCATGCCTGGGAACATGTACAAGCGCAGGAAAGACTCCGTCTGCTGTTCTCCCATTTGCTGCTGCACGCTCTTGTAGTAGGCAACAGTGTTCCATGGCGAGATGGCGGGATCGTTCCAGCCATGATACATAATCAATTTTCCTCCGCGTGCCTCGAAGCGGCTCAAGTCGGAACTCGTCGCATCCAGGTCCGCCGCGGTCTTGTCGGTTGCCGCCTGAAAAGACGCGTCGACATTGGCCGTCAAAATGTTCCATTTCGGATCGTCCATCACCATGTAGCGGAAGTAGTTCTGCAAATACTGAAGGCCATCGCCCGATCCAGGACCGTGTCCTACTACCCATTGTGGCCATCCGTGAGCCTCATCGCCCATGACAAGTCCCGGGAAAATGGAGCGACCCTGGCTATCCTTGCCGCCTGCGTAATATGCCTGGAGAGAGTTCACCTGCGGCTGAGTCAGACAATCTAGCGAGTCTTCTCCCTTGCATAAAAGCACTTCGGGATTGAAATGGCATTTCGACGGATCGCTGATGATCCCATCTTTTACGCCATCCAAGGCATCGCATGCCGCCAACGCGCTTCGCTCGATGGCAGGCAGTTTCAGGGCTGAGATGTAGGCCCGTGGATCCCCGATCGTGACCTGGGCCAGATCGACACCCGAAGCATGCATGTGGCTCCATGCATTCGCCGGCGCGCCAGCCAAGATCCCGTCATAGTCGTCGGGAAAGCGCTGGGCTTCCATGAGCGCTTCGCGCCCTCCGTCCGAACATGAGTCGAAATATGCCTTTTTGACTGGGCTGCCGTAATACGCCTGCACAATCTCTTTGGCGCGCTCGGTGGTCAAATGCACGGCGCGCCAGCCATAATCCTTGATCTTCTCCGGATGACCGAATGCCCAACTCGCATCTTCCGCCTGTCCCAGGTGGCCTGCATCCGAACCGGCCGTTGCATAGCCATGCCGCAGATTGCCTGCCAGCCCCTGATACCCGATGGAGCCGGCAAACCCGCCATTTCCAACGCCGAGAAAGCGCCCGTTCCAGCGGTTCTCCGGCATCCACACTTCAAAATTGATCTCCGAGTCTGGCGTAGGGCGCAGCACTCCCACGACGCGGCAGAATATAGGCAGTCGCCGCATCGGCAGATTAAGCGTGGGCACATCCACTGCGCCAGAACTCACTCGTTCGGCGGTGGTGATGGTCGTGTTGGGCAGCTTCAGATCCTTGACCGCATCACAATTCGCGGCATGCAGCACTGGAAGAAAACAGGGCACCAGGCCAATGATGCAGGTGGAAATTATCAGTCTTCGAATCATCATGTGTGGATTCAACTTTCCGTTGCACAGATTATCCATCCTGCGCGAGGAAGTCCATAGAAGATTCGTCGAGCAGATGCGCGACGCCGAGAACGCGCTCGATTTTATGGCTGGGCGTCTGCCGGGGAAAGGGAAGTGGGTGGCAATGCCGCCACGTTCGCAGGCAGTTGGCACACGCGCACGGTGGAGTTGACATAGGGGCATGCGAACCGGGTGGTCGCAGAGGCAGGCAGGACGATCCAGTTGACACCATAGGGAGTCAGGTTCTGAATGCGTTGTCGATCGGTCCAATGGGAAAAATTCCTGGTGCCGGAGACCGCAGTCCACCATTGCCGGGCGAGCGCGGGGTCGATGGCTGCAACGCCGCCATCTTTGTTCCAATCGGGCAAAACGCCTCGTTGCGCCATGGCGCGGAAGCCGAGGGTGTCTTCCTGGGGCAGCTCCTGGTAGTGCGGATCGAGCGCAAAGTATGCGTCGTTGGGAGTGTTGCCGCGAATCCAGAGAAATGCCTGGGCCCAGGGATTGTGGCTGCGGCCCCACGGCCACTCGACATGCTTGAGCGCAGGATAGATGCAGAGCTGCACGGTGAACATAAGGGCGGCGATGGCGGCGAAGCAGCCGGTCCACGCCCACCAACGGCGGCGCAGGCAGTACTCGCCAAGCAGGCTGCCCAGCAGCAGAAAAAACAGAATGTAGATGAGTTGAAAAACGCGGAGCGCCTGCAGTCGCGCCAGCAAGAATGAGTTGTCGGTGCGTGTAAAGCAGAGAGCAAACACCACAGCCAACACGCCGACATAAAGAGACACAGCCGAAATGAGGCTGTAGTTGGAACGTAGGCGGAAATGATGGCGGGAAAGGTACACGTATACGCCGGC
Organism: Acidobacteriota bacterium; assembly: GCA_021802085.1. GTDB lineage: Bacteria > Acidobacteriota > Terriglobia > Terriglobales > Acidobacteriaceae > JAKAAZ01. The sequence continues at coordinate 8,369 of JAKAAZ010000111.1, read as the reverse complement.
GGCAATCAGCGGAGGGAACAATCCAAAGATTTCAAACCATGCCCAGTCGCCGAGAAAAAAATAGGAACGGCTCATGGCGGCTACGCGATAGGACGGAGATGCTCCCAACAGCGTTCCGGCGTGGGATGCAACCAGGCCCAGGGCCATGACGGCGCCAGCGATGCCAGTCAGCCATCCCCAGCGCCGGGCGCGCACCAAAGCCAAGGTGAGGATGTAGCCAATGGCATAGGCCGCCATCAGCGGATGCAGGATGAAGGCCGCGAGCAGGCAAAGCGTCGCGACGAGCATCCGGCGTTCCAGCGCGTAGGCAATCGCAAACAGAGTGAGTGGGGTAGAAAACGAGCGCGCCGTCAAGTACGGATCGATGATGAAGATCGCCGTCCCCGCTACGGGCAATGTCAGGGTTGCGGTGATCAGCAGCATGGCTCCCCATCGCGCCTGAGACGTGGAGAACATCAGACACGTTAGGCGCCAACAGGAGAACAGCATCAGCCATAGCGATGCCAGATAGCTTGTAAATAGCGCAAAACGAAGAGGAACGTGCGATGCCCGAACCAGCCAGCCGAGCGCGTAGGAGAACAGGGAATGTTTCAGATGAGGCAGAACGTACTCGGCATGCAGTGGAAAGACTGAGGGATGAACGACCTTTTCAACCCCCGCCAGGTAGATGGCGGCATCGTCCACATATGGGTGGTAGCCCTGAATGAGCAGGGCCAGGAATGTGAGGCAAGAAAGAAACACAAAAGGCTCCCGACATAAATCCAGGAGTCCTCGCGGTCTTGCCGGAATGGTCGTCGTGACTAGAGTTGGGAGCGCGTGGCGGCATTCCTGGGATGGCGCCTTGCGCTCGATGACTATGAGTGGCAAGCCAACCTCCTGGAGAAATTACGGGATAGACGACGGGACGAGCTATTTGGTAGCAGCATTGCCGTTCCGCGACCAGGATGCGACCGCTGCCATTCCCTGAATAAATTTCCAACTGCACAGTAAATTGCTTCCAAGCGTAGCGGAATCGTTGGGGGAGTGTCCACGGAAATTCCAAGAAAAATCATGTGTCTGCAACTCGGCAAAATGACATGTGCGTTCTTGCCCGGTCTAATGCGCATTTCCGGGAGTTGCGGCGTCGGCCTTCATGGCGATGATCTTCTGTGCAGTGGCTTTCAGGGCTTCTGCCTGGGGAAGCAGCGAGATGGATTTAGCAATCATCGGGTCCCATGCAGCGCGTACCTTCAGTCCCGCCTGTTCGCCAAAGATAGAGGTAAACAACTCGCTCTTGATGCTCATGTCGATCCAATCGCGGGCGCCGCTGATGTCCTCTGTCGTCCACGGAATTTGCTTGCTGGTTAGGAACGCCTCGAAGTCCTTGATGACCGAATCGTCGACCTTGAAGTCTTTCGTCACGGTGTGATTGACAAGGTAGTGGTCGGCAAAGTTGAAAAATGCGTACTGTTCCATCAGAACATCCTGGAAGTGGTTCGATTTTGGAGCGTCAATGTGCGCGTCCGGGGAAATGCCGCCGCCGCCGTACACAGGCCGTCCGGAGTCGGTCAGTTTGACCTCGCGGTTGGCGTCGCTATGGGGCCTGTCGGAAGTGTTAAAGAAATAGTCGTACATGGAGACGCCTGTGTAATTGCGCTGAATCAACCGGCCGCTGGGCGTGTAGTAGTGGTAGGTTGTCAGCGCCAGCGCAGTGCTGTCCGACAAGGGATACACGGTCTGCACCAGACCTTTGCCGAATGTGGTTTCTCCCGCGATCAGAGCGCGGTCGTGGTCCTGAAGTGCGCCGCTCACGATTTCCGCCGCCGATGCTGTTCCGCGATTCACCAGAACGACGATCGGATAGGCTCGTCCCTGTTCTCCACGGGTGGCGCGATAGGTGATGGGAGGAAAGGCGCGCCCGCGTTGGGAGACAATCACCTGGCCCTTCTCAAGAAAATCTCCGGAAACCGAGACCGCTTCGCTTAACAGGCCGCCTGGATTGCCGCGTAGATCGATAATGAGTCCATGAATCGGGCCCATCTGTTGGAGGGCCGCGGCGACTTCCTGGCCAGTTTCTTCCTCGGCAAAATCCTTGATGTGGATATAGCCGACGCCGGGTTGAATATCGTAGGCAAGGTCCACACTGGCGCGTGGAATCTCTGCACGAATTAAATGAAACACGAGCGGCTGGGGTGTACCTTCCCGGGAAATTGTGATGTCGACCGGCGTGCCTTTCGGACCTTTTAGCATGTTGGCGACGTCCAGCGTGGTCGCCTCCTTGGCGGGCTTACCGTCCGGACCGGTGCCGTTGATCGCCTTTCCGTTCACGGCCACAATGACATCTCCAGGCCGGATTCCAGCTTTGAAAGATGGCGTTCCCTCAAATGGGTTGACCACGACAATTTTGTCATTTTGTTGCATGATCTGCATGCCAACGCCGTAATATTTCCCGCTTTCTTCCTCCCGCATCTCGGCAAAGGCTTTGGGATCATAAAAGTTGGAATGGGGATCTAAAACGTGCAGCATGTCGGGGATGGCGCCGTCATAGACCGCGGTGTCGACCAAGTCCTTGGTCATCGGCTCGGCGTAGTTCTGCTCCACAACGCTATAGACGTTGGTGAACTGCTTGAGGCTGTCCCGTAGAGTAGATTGGTCGTTGGAGGACTGTGCTCCGACATTGCGATCGAGAAAAGCGCCGGCGGCACCGCAGACGACGAGAAACGCAACGACGAAGAACAACGAGCGACGAGTACGGGAGGTCATGAACCTAGGGTTCCTTGGGCTACCTGGATTGGAATCACGCTGCGGTTGGCTGGCAAGGGTGACTGCATAAACTTAAGACTCAGTGTAGCATTGCCGCAGCTGCGACGGACGCTTTCAGGCGAACTTCCATCGCGTCCGGCGATACTGAATTTTGATGGGCTGGGAAAGCGGCACCGGATGCGGTTAGAATGAAAGCAACGGAATTGACCTGCATCATGTTGCCATATCCGAACCGGCACCGATCTTGCAATAAAGCCACCGGATTCTAGATGTCATGGCGCAGCAGGCATGGATGGTATGAGTTAACAAATGAAGTTTCGACCAGTTGTGCGCGTTGTTCTTCCTCTTGCTGTCGTCGTTACCCTGTGCTTTCGCGGCGCGGCGCAAACAACCGGCGATGCCCCTGTCCAGGGGGCCCCGACAATCGGTGCCAGCACCAATCTGGATTCAAATTCGAACGATCTGACCAGTTTGTACGGAACTCCGGTGGTGGAGATCATTGCCCGTGTCAACGATCAGGTCATTACCAATGACGACCTGACCCGCGCCCAGACGCAGTTGGCCCAGGAGGCACGCCAGAACAACTGGACCATCGATCAGATCAACAGTAGTCAAAAAAACCTTCTTCGAGACCTGATCGATCAGCAGCTACTGCTGTCGAAAGGCAAGCAACTAGGAATCACCGGGGACACCGAGCTGATCAAGCGATTGGACGAGGTTCGTAAAGAGAACCATCTCGACTCTCTCGACGATCTGGAAAAAGCAGTGGAGCAGCAGGGTATTTCGTGGGAGGATTTCAAAGCCAACATTCGCAACAGCATCATTACGCAGCAGGTGGTGCGGGACGAGGTCGGCAGCAAGTTGCAACTGTCTCAGGCGGAAATTCAAAAATACTATCAGGACCACTTAGACAGCTTCACCCGCCAGGAATCCGTTCGCCTGAACGAAATCCTGATTCCGACGAGTGAAAACCCTACCAGCGCCGAACTAGCCGCCGCGGACGCCAAAGCCAAAGAAGTGGAAGCCAAGCTGAAAGCCGGCGCAAGTTTTACTGAACTGGCGAAACAATATTCCTCCGGTCCAACAGCCCAACAGGGTGGGGATCTGGGCGAATTTCATCGCGGCGCTTTGGCGAAGGTATTGGAAGACCAGACCTTCGATCTTCCGGTGGGGGGGTATACAGCGCCGATTCGCACCCGGCAGGGCTACATTCTTCTCCAGGTCACGGCGCACACTCCAGGGGGCGCCGAGCCGCTGCAGAAGGCTGAGCCGCAAATTGAGCAGGCGCTTTACATGCAAAAGATCGAACCTGCTGTGCGACAGTATCTCACTCGCCTGCGCGAGGAGGCCTATAAAGACATACGGCCTGGGTACATCGACTCAGGTGCAAGCCCCAATGAATCCAAGCCGACGTTTGCGGCCTATACCCCACCCCAGCCGAAGAAGAAAAAGAAGAAAGCCAAGACTCGTGAAGTCCGTTACGGGCGCGGTACTGTTCATATGAAGAACACGGCTACCCAGGTAGCGTCTGCCCCGGCCCTGGGAACAGCGTCTCCAGCGGTTCAAACCGCGTCTGTCGTGCATGGAAAAAATACGCACGGGAAGAAGAATGAACCCAAGCCCGTGAAGTTTCGCTTCGGTCGCGCGCCAGCTGCCCCGGTATCAGCCGAGCAGGTTGCTACGTCGGCCATTCCGAATGAGCCAGTATCCGCCGCAAGTTCGGCGAGTGTGGCAGCGGAAACCGCGACCGCCTCCGACGTGCAGCCACTCGGACCGGATCTGGAACATGCGCCTTTGATCACGCAGCCCAAAGTAGGCAAATGGCGTTTCAGTGATGAGGCCAACACTAAGGCGGAACGGCGCACGAACAAGAAGCACAAGACTAGCTCCAAGATGAAGACGGTCAAGCGCGACAATGCCAAGCCCACAAGCCTGTCCCCCGTCGAGGCTGAAAATGCGAAGGTGCAGGACGCAGCGTTGGGGTTGAATGGGTCCACCGCGACGGCGAAGAAGAAACAAAAGAAGGTCACGGTCCGCAACGGCGAGAAAACGCGTTTGAGCGACGAAAAGAAAAAAGAGGAACAAGACAAAGGGAAAGGCACGTCGATGTCCCCAGCGTCGTCCTCTGGAAGCAGCGGCGAGACGTCATCTCCCGTCCCGGCTTCTTCTTCATCGACTGAACAGCCACAGTAGGTTCCTTTCGCTTTGCCGATTGCGATACTCGGCGCGGGCCGCGGCAACCAAGGTTGCCTGCTAGCCGCATTCCGGAAGAGGAGCGCATGAAAGATTTCTTCCTTGCTGATGCCGCCAGGCATCGCGGTAGTAACATACGCTCACACTTCTTGGTGGCGCAGAAACAACTGCGCGACCGAAGCGATGGCGCTGCCAAGTATCTTTCCCTGACATTGTGCGACCGCACCGGACGACTGGATGGACGCGTGTGGGACAACGCCGAGACGTGGTCCGCAAAGTTCGAACAGAATGACTTTGTAGATGTGCGCGCATGCGTGGATGAATTCAACGGCAAGCTCCAACTGCGGGTGACGGAAATCACGCGGCTCGATCCAGCCCAAATTGATCTGGGAGATTTCCAGCGCAAGACGACGCGCGATATCGAAGGACTGTGGGCGGAACTCCGGTCATCGGTAAACAGCTTCTCCGATCCGGATTTGAAACGACTGGTATTTGCTTTCCTCGACGATCCGGAAATTGCGCGGCGCTACCGCGCTGCGCCAGCGGCAAAATTTATGCACCATGCCTGGATCGGCGGCCTGTTGGAACATGTTGTCGATCTGATCCAGTTCTGCGATCTGGCGGCCAGCCATTTCCCGCTGATTCACCGCGACCTGCTGCTGGCGGGAGCAGTTCTGCACGATATCGGGAAGATTTACGAACTGAGTTGGGGGCGCGGTTTTGAGTACACGCTGGAAGGACAACTGATCGGTCATATCTCCATCGCCACGCGGCTGCTCGATGAAAAAGTGAAATGCCTGCCGGGATTTCCCAAGCACATCCACACTCTGGTCGAGCACATCATTTTGAGTCATCATGGATCGTTCGAATTCGGATCGCCCAAGCTGCCCATGATTCCCGAAGCCGTGCTGCTCCACTATCTGGATGATGCGGAAGCCAAAATGCTGGCGATCCAGGAGGCGTGTCAGCCTCTCTCGGAAGGCGCGGCAGCGCCCGTGTACATCGATCGAGTGCGCGCGTTGGAGCGGCCGTTAGTGAATACGCGGGCATTTCTTGCCCAGCCAGAGGCGAAGGAAAGTTAGTCATGGACTATCTGCTGAAAACCGAGCCAGCGTCCTATTCGTTCAGCGATCTGAAGCGCGATGGTGAAACCGTCTGGGATGGAGTGACAAATCCCGCCGCGGTGAAACATCTGCGTGAGATGCAGCCCAAAGACCGACTGGTGATCTATCACACGGGCGAGGAAAGATCAGCAGTTGGCACGGCAACTGTAGTGGCCGTCGATGCCAGCGATCCGAAGGTTCCGGTGGTTCGAATCCGCGTTGGCAAGGCTGTATCGCCAACGACGCTGGCCGATGTGAAGGAGGAAAGATTGTTTCGAGACTCACCGCTGGTTCGACAGGGGAGATTGTCGGTCGTTCCGTTGGCAGAAGGGCAATACGAGTGGCTTACGAGTAGGTAGTTTACTATTGCAAAAAGGAGAACCCCCGGCTTTGCCGGGGTGGCAGTAGAAGTTTGACAGTTCCGGGAGTACGCCTTTCCACATTACTGTGAGCATAGCCCGAGCCATTTGGATCACATGGCTGTTGCTGTTGCGGTTGCGGTTGCTTTCAACGGTTGCGAAAAGGCCCCTTTGAGGGGCCAGCAACCGTAAAGCCTCCGGCTTTGCCGGAGGATACTTACTTTCCTGCACCTTTCAGGTGCGAGGAACGGTTACGATGTGGACATGAATCCACCCCGGAAGCCTTCGCCGACCGAATCTCCGCTGTTGTTTGAGATTGATGATGAGCCGCTGCAGGAAACATTGACCGCCTGGGGCGGCGTGCCGCTGGTGGTGCAGGCGTTCCGCACCCTGGGCGTGTCGGCCAGGGTGCGTCAGTATGTGCAGATCAAGCAGCGGGAGCGCGGCTACGACGAAGCCACGATGGTGGAGAGCTTCGTGGTGCTGAACGCGGTGGGCGGCGAGTGCCTGGACGACTTCCAGCATTTTCACGACGATGCCGGGCTGAAAGAAATGCTGGGGCATGAGGTTCCTTCTCCGGAAGCGGCGCGGCAGTTTCTGAACCGGTTCCATTGCGAGGAGAAGCTGGAGCAGGCCAGAGACGGGCCGGAGCCGGAGCAGCGCATTGCGACGGTGGACCAAGACGCGACCATCATCGAGAGCCACAAGCGGGAGGCGCTGCGCACCTATGAAGGCGAGCGCGGCTATCAGCCGATGCTGGCGGTATGGGCGGAGATGGATGTGGTCCTGGCCGATGAGTTTCGCGACGGCAACGTGCCGGCGATGATGGCCCCACTGGTGGGGGCGAAACGAGCCTTCGCGGCGCTGCCGGAGACGGTGACAAGCTTCTATTATCGCGGCGATTCGGCCAGCCACGAGAAGGAGTTGCCTGGCTGGCTGCGCGACGAGAAGCGCGCCGATGGTCCGCAGGGACCGATCGGATTCGCCATCAGCGCGCGCATGAGCGAGGCCATGATCCCGTTCGACAATCAGGATAAGAGCGGGCAACTGCCGGACGTAATGAATGATGAAAGGAATCGTGGAAGCATACGAAGCCTCCGGTGCAGGGATGGGTGCTTGCCTGGATGATAGCCCACAGCAACTCTATCGACTCGAAGAAACTGAACGAAGTGTACGAGCCATTATCCAAGTGGACGGACTGGTATTTTCGATATCGTGATGCGGATCATGACGGGCTGCCGGAATATGACCACGGAGATGATTCCGGCTGGGACAACACCACCATCTTCTTCAGTTCACCACCGATTGAAACACCCGGTCTGGCAGCGCTTCTTGTTGTCCAGATGGATGAGCTCTCCAAGATAGCTGCGAGGCTCGGAAAACAATCGGACGCTCAAATGTGGCATAAGCGAAGCGATGCTCTGTTGGAATTGCTAATGGACAAATACTGGAATCGTACCCAGTTTGTCGCATTGCGCGCTTTCAATCATAAAGTAGCTCCAACGAGCAGTCTGATTCTTTATTTGCCTTTGATCCTTGGGAAGCGGCTGCCTGAACCATTCCGAGATCGGTTGATTGCCCACCTTATGGAAAACGGACGCTTTCTTACACCGAATGGCTTTGCGACAGAAGAGATCAACGGCCCTTTTTTTAATCCGAATGGATACTGGCGAGGACCGATTTGGGCGCCCACAATGATGATGTTGTCGCAGGGGCTGGAGGATGCCGGAAGGCCCGACCTGGCGCATGCAATGCGAGTTCGCTTCTGCCGCATGGTAGCTCGCAGCGGATTTGCGGAAAATTATCAACCTATAACAGGCTCAGGGTCCTTTATGCCAGATTTAGTACTACAGTTGTAGATATTGATCGGGTAGGAGTTGCCGGAAGCAATCAGGCAGGGGAGATTCGCGTTTTCGGTAGTGGTAGAAGATGGCCAGGAGTTGGTGAGCCCGACGCCAGTTAGACCAGTCGA
>JAKAAZ010000110.1 GCA_021802085.1 Acidobacteriota bacterium | reverse complement strand
GAGTCTGTCGGGCATAAGGGTTTGAGATTTTGTAACCAACATAGAATCAACAACATACCAAACATGGTAGATTTTGTAGGTTGTTGATTTTAAAGGGTATGAAATCTATGCCCGACAGGCTCCTAGGGGGTGGACGGCGCTGGGCTGGTCTCTGGCGGCGAAATGGGACCAGGCATGGCGCCTTTCTGTGCGGATAACAAACTGCGCACCAATCGTATGGGAACCGCGGCTTGGAGGATCGCCCGCTTCCCCTTGTGCTCGACCGTAATGCTGTGTATCAAGGAATCCCAGTCTGCTGCGGTTGCGTCCTGTGATCCGATTGTTACCTGAGCCGAGCGCATCATACCGAGCGCGAGATTCACCAGCGCCGCCGACTCTTTGGCCGCGTTCTCCGTAGGTGCAATTTCTTCCAGCCGCAGATGGATTGATCCCAGAAAGCGAACTGAACCGATAAACGTGGCATCCACCGGCAATGATACTGGAAGGCCGAAGACGTTGAATTGCAGCCCTGGTTCTGTTGGCGGTCCGATCTCGCCGATTCCCCACGCTTCCGACAGCAATGGGATCTTCGAGTAGTATCGCGCGAGCAGCGTGTCCCCGGTAAAGGGCGACGCAGCCGCCTGGTAGCGATCGATGATGGAATGGATCTGCTCGGCAGTCGGCGTATTGGAGACCGCCACCAGGTCATATCCCAGCACCACTACACGGATTGTGCGTCCATCGTGCGAAAGCGAGTAGATTTCGTGCCCGGCGTACAGTTCCGGAGCGGATGCCTGCGCTGCAAGATACCCGGTCAACCGCTCCCCGTCGAAGCGTCCCTGAAATACTTCAGAATAAGCGACAGAACCGTTCGGGCCGTCTGGATCCGCCATCCGGTGAATGGCGAAGGCCACCTGATCCAGATCACGCTCAAACTCGATTCCCGTCGCATCGATGAATTTTTGGTAATCGGGATCGTGTGCAACCGGGTGCTGATCGAATCGAGTCAGCGAGCGCAGCGGCCTCAAATTGAAGTAGACGATGGCGTCGGCCTCAGGAAGCAGACGAGCCACCTCTGGAGGCGCTTGTTTGCGGAGATAGACTGCAGTCAGAAGCGCAGCCACGAGCGCGAGGGCAATCGCCAGACTGATCCATGTGCGTCTACGCATGGGGGGAGATGCACCTCATGGGACGCCTGCAGGGAGAATGGGTACGTCTTCGGCCAATCGAGTCAGTCATTGACGTTGTATTGATGTTGCTTCATGCCGCCATGCGAGAACGTAATCTTGGAACACTCTCGTACCAGCGAAATGTGATTACGAGCATAGCACCAATCTCTCGCGTGCAGGATGAAACGTTCCTCGCAACCACACCGGCGCGATTCAATTGGCAACTCGAGTGATCTCTAACCCCTGGCCGACAGGCAACGTTACGGATTGTGCTCCAGGTCGCGATTGCACATGCGTGACATACGCGCTGAGTTGATGAGAAACGACATTGTCGGCTACAACGATGCCGCCGGGATGCATCCGCAGCATGTCGAAAAAGCGGACATAGTCGTGCTTTTCGCAATCGATCAGGACGAACTCTAGATCGCTCAGCTCCGGCAAAGTCTGGGCAGCATCACCCAGGCGGAAATCGACAAAGTCGCTAAGACCCAATCTTGCAATCGTTTGTTTCGATTCTGCCTGCCTAATCGGTTCAATCTCAAGCGAGATGATTCTTCCCTGGGTCGCCTTCGCAGCAACTGCTAGGGCGATGGTAGAAATTCCACTGGATCCGCCAATCTCGAGTATGTTTTTGGCCCCGATTCCAGAAGCCAGCGCACATAAAAATTCCGCGCTCGCCGGCATAAGGTTGCGATGGCACTCCGAAAAAGGAACGCCTCCTTCATCCTGCGCTACCTTGCGCGTCCACAGGCGCTGAATCTCCGTTTGCTGATGTTCATTCAACATGCATTGCCTCGAATCGCCTGGAATTGACAACGGATCCTTGCTCCTATTCCGCTTTGACCGCTGCTTCCGCAGCCTGGAAGCCAATCTTCGAATGTTGGCCATCGCAAAAAGGCTTGTTGACAGAAGCACCGCAACGGCAGAGGGCAACTTTCTCTTTTCCGCTCAGGTCGTAGCGTGTTCCATTTGCATCCGTCAGGTTCAGCTCCGTCAAATCGCCCGTTACCAGGTAAGGCCCATTCTTGAGTGCAACTGCTTGAATCGCCATGCATGTCTCCACAGAAAATTTAGAATATTTGTTCCGACCGCCAAGCTGCCAGTGCAAGAACTATCTAGTGATTGCGCAGCAGATAGGACGATGTCCCCCGCAGAAATGCTTCAGGATAGTTACATCTGTTCCAGCTCCCTTTACTGAAGGAGTGTCGGTTCCTCTCCATTTTCTTTTTCTTCGGGCGGAATGACAACAGCGGCTGCCACTTTGTCCGGCTCCTCCAGGTTCAGCAATCGCACGCCCTGGGTCGACCGGCCCGCCGCGCGCACCGTCTTGGTGTCGATGCGTATGATCTTACCAAACTGGCTGATCACCATCAGTTCGCTGGAGTCGTCCACCAGTTGAATGGAGCAGACCTTGCCATTCTTCTTCATCGTCTTCAGGTTGATGACACCTTTGCCGCCGCGTGTTTGCAGGCGGTATTCGTCCACATCCGTACGCTTGCCATAGCCGTTGTCGGTCACGGAAAGAATCAAGCAGGCACAGTCCGCACCCCCATCGCTCTTTTTGCGTTCTTTGGGAGTGACCGCGACACCGACTACGTAGTCGTCCTTCGCCAAATCGATGCCGCGCACGCCGTAGGCGGGCCGGCCCATGGAACGAACATCGTTTTCGTCGAAACGAATCGCCATGCCATCATGAGTGGCGAGGAAGACAAGCTGGAGCCCATCCGTGATCCGCGCCGCGACCAGTTCATCTTCCTTGTCGATGCCGATGGCGATGATTCCCTTGGCCATCACATTGGAAAAATCTTTTAGCGGCGTCTTCTTTACCGTTCCATTGCGCGTCCCGAAGAAGATGAACTTCCCTTCCTCTTCCAGGTTGCGCACCGGCAGAATCGCACAGACATTTTCTCCCGGCTGCAGGTTCAGCAGGCTGGCCATGGCTTTCCCTTTGCCTGCCGCGCCCACGTCTGGAATCTCGTAGACCTTGAGCCAGTACACGCGGCCAGTGTTGGTGAAGCAAAGCAGGTATGCGTGCGTGGAGTCAATGATTAGCTGTTCCACAAAATCTTCTTCTCGCGTGCGCATCCCGAAGCGTCCAGTGCCGCCGCGGCGCTGCTGGCGATAGGTTGAGATTGCCGTGCGCTTCAGATAACCGGAATGCGAAACCGTGATGGCCACCTGCTCATCGGCAATCAGGTCCTCCATCTGTAGCTCCGCGGTTTCATCCAGAATCTGAGTGCGGCGAGCATCGCCGTATTCCTTCTTGACTGCTTCCAGCTCTTTGACAATCACGCTGCGCAGTTTCTTCTCGCTGGCCAGAATGGATTCGTACTCAGCAATCCGCTCGCGAACTTCGGCGAGTTCCTTCAATAGCTCATCGATCGAGAGCTGCGTCAGCCGATAGAGTTGCAGTTCAAGAACGGCGTCAATCTGGCGATACGTCATGCCGGCTTCGACTGCCAGGTTCGTCGTGTCCTTGTCCAGCTTGATGACAATCTCTTTGCCAAGAGAAAAGCGATGCAGATTTTCCCGTGCGTCCGCGCGCGAAGAGGATCCTCGGATAATTTTGATGAAGGCATCTAAGTTGTCCAGCGCAATCTTGTAGCCTTCCAAAATGTGTTCCCGCTCGCGCGCCTTTTTCAGCAGGAAAGCGGTACGACGGCGCACCACATCCACGCGATGATCGAGGAAGTGACGAATCGCCTGTGGAAGCCCCATCTCCCGCGGCTGGCCATTGACGACCGCCAGGAAAATCATCGAGAAACTGTCCTGCATCTGCGTGTTCTTGTAGAGCTGATTCAACACGATTTGCGCTTCCGCGTTCCGTTTCAGCTCAATTACGATGCGCATCCCGTCGCGGTCGCTCTCATCGCGCACATCGCTGATGTCATCGATCACCTTCTCATTCACCAGATCGGCGATGCGCTCAATCAGTTTTGACTTATTCACCTGATATGGAATTTCGGTGACGATGATTGCCTGGCGGCCTTGCGTAAGATTTTCGATGGCCACGCGTGCCCGCATCAGGAAGCGGCCTCGGCCGGTCCTGTACGCCTCGGTGATTCCGCTGCGGCCATAGATAAATCCGCCAGTGGGGAAATCCGGTCCCTGCACGTGCGCCATTACTTCGGCCAGCCCAGCATGGGGATTGTTCACCATCTCAATGGCGGCGTTCACGACCTCCGTTAAATTGTGCGGAGGAATATTGGTTGCCATGCCAACCGCAATCCCGCTCGATCCATTCACGATCAGCGTCGGAATGCGAGTCGGCAGCACCAGCGGCTCAAACGTGCTCTCATCGTAATTCGGCGTAAAGTCGACCGTGTCCTGATCGATGTCGGCCAGCATTTCTCCGGCAATGCGGGTCAAACGAGCTTCCGTATACCGCATCGCTGCCGGCGGATCGCCATCCACGGAGCCAAAATTCCCCTGACCATCCACCATGGTGTATCGCATGGTGAAAGGCTGCGCAAGACGCACCATGGTGTCGTAAATCGACGCATCTCCATGGGGATGGTACAGACCCATGGCTTGTCCCACAACCTTGGCGCACTTGGTGTATTTCTTGTTGTACTGCAGTCCCATCTCCTGCATCGTGTACAGAACACGCCGATGCACCGGCTTCAGCCCGTCGCGCACGTCCGGCAATGCGCGCCCGATAATGACCGACATGGAGTAGTCGAGATACGAGCGGCGCATCTCGTCTTCAATGTTGATGAAGATCATGTGTGCCGCGCCTGGACCAGTGGGACCGCCCGGAGGCGTTCCGCTGCTGCCCGTACCGTCGCTGCCATTGTCGCCTAGAGGGAGTTGCTGGGGAATTTGATCGTCTGCCATTTTTTCTCGTGAATTGTTCTCGAAATGAGCCAAAAAGCCTGTCCGGCGGCGATGCGGCTCGGAATCAGTGCTCGCCGGATGGAACTGAAGGTCTCTATATTTAGGATACCGTGTTTCGAGGGATTCAGCAGACCCAGACCAACGAACTTGCCTGCCCTGAACCGACGGATTCGCGGCCGTTTTCGCTATGAAATAAGAAACGGCAGGCAAAATCCGAGAAGATTTGTGGAGTACGCAAAAGCTGCGGCTATCTTGTACCTGGCGTTGGCATCTGAACAGTCCCCTGGTGTTTTACAAACGCGGCACCATTCTGGTTTTCGATCATTTTGAATGCAGGGGTGTTCATAAGCGAGTGCATATAACAGTGGTGGACTGTTAAAACGAGGTCTTGAAGGGTCTGCTCGTCTTCCAGCAATTGCACTACAAGCCCGATGTCCCGGCATTCGTCGAAATGTATGTGCCTGTCATGGGCCTTATTCCCAGAAAAATCGGTGAGGGCCGCTACTATCTTTTCGGCCAGGTTGCTCTTGTCGGAGTGGCTGGCAAACATGTTGTCTTCTAATTGCTGCCTGACGAAATCTTTCGCCCATTCGATGCTATTTTCGCATTGGCCGAGAAAACTTGGCGTGTACCGTTGAATGATAAATTGCCACACAACAATTTTTTGTGGGTCTTGCTTTATTTCCTCGTAAGCCTTCCTAAATTCCTCGATTACTCCCGCAGCAGGAATACCGTTCAATTGAGGGTCAACCGGGCCAAGGTTTGACTGTTTGCCCATCAAAATCTTCTTGCATGCGCAGGCGATCATTGTTCCGGCAGACATGGCAATCTGCGGAATAATAGCCCGTATGTCCTTCCCAAACATGCGCTTTAGATAATCGACTATGCTCTCGGCAGCCGCTATGCTTCCGCCTGGAGTATGAAGGATTAAATCCAGACCCTTGTCCCGCTCAAGGCCATGAATAGCCATCATGAGGCCGTTCTTGTCCTCGTCGTTGATTTCCATGCCAAGCACCCATGGCTTCGAGAGAAAGCCAGAGTAATACGCGATGGTGTTACGTTCGGTATGATCTGACAGGGAGCGTAGGTACTTACGTCTGACGGTATCTATAGCCTGCTGTGCCGCGAGGCTGGCTTGTTGGGCAGCAAGGCTGCGACTGGTAATCTCACTGTTGATTTCCTGTAGTATTTGATTCCAGTTCGACACGTAAGTCCTTTTCTTCGACAATCGGGACGCCGTAGGTGGTGAAACTGGGTACCGGAGCCAATAGAGAAGGAAACACAAACTGCGTTGAATCCCGCTGTACTGGAACGATTACGCCCCTATCAACCATCTCTTGGTAGAGCTTAGCGAGCGGAGTGGTCTCCATGTGTATTGAATACAGGCTAGGGATGGCATTTGTCAAAAATAATCACCCGTTGAGAAGTGATCCGCGCATTGAAATCATGGATTCGCGCTACCGTAGCAGCAGCGGCAAACACATCAGCGTGAGCGTAACCTGTGCCGTCACCACCGCTCCCGTCAGCCACAGAAACATGCGCCGATGGCCCGATCCCAGCATGTCGGCGAACACACAGCCGATAAACATCAACACGAACGGCAAAGCCCAGATCCATGGCTCGCTCCGGACTCCCGTGGTTTCCAGTGTCAGCAGCAGTGCCGCAACGATTAACGGCGTGGTGTTCCCAAAATACCTGGAGCGGCGATGGTAATCCCTGCATTTGGCAGGCTCGCCATCATCTGTAAACTTCCTTGCGTCCCCACCCACATGCGCGCATCCCCACTTTGGAAGACATAACTGAGCGCGTCCAGACGAAACGCAGTGGCCACAACCAGCGCGGATGGCTGACAATGAGGGATGAATGCCGGACCGACAGTCTTCTCCCAGTTCATGGACCACCTGCCTTCTTACTCGAATCCGGCGCATTCTGTGGCTGGAAAACCACATCAAACAGTGAATCGGCGCAGGCCCCATGTATCTGGATTTGTTCCGGGATAACATAACCTTTGGTGAGGTTATCCCGGAATGCGCTATTCGCATTAAGCTGGCATGCTTGACAGGCTTCCTTGTCAGGAGAAATGAGTATATGAGCATCATAAATTCTGCATCCCTCTCGCCTTCCCGTTTCTCTGCCATCCGCCGCCGGGTCTGGGGCCAGATGTTCGGCCGGCTCATCCAGGGTGTCCGCCAGACCGCGGGCTGTTCCATCGAGGAGACAGCCCTACTCGCCGGAATGGAGGTCTCGGAATGGGAGGCCATCGAAGCCGGCTATGTGCCCACCGATACGGGACGGCTCCGCTCCATGGCCGGCGCTGTTCTGCCACCAGGCCTGAGACATATAGCGGTGCCGGGGAAAGAGTCCTGGCACAGGTACTCATAACCGGATATGCTCATTTCCTGAGAAGGGGGGTGAGGAAAATCGGCAGAGTGGAAGAACAGAAGGTAAAGCGTATGAATCTGAACGTACCTGTCAAGCTCCATAACACTTTCAAGTCGGTCACCGCCGCGGAAGGCGAGAACATGACCGATGTGCTGCTGGAGTTCATTGAGGACTACATCCGCCGGCACTCACCCATGACGAGGAAACCGAAAGGGCGGCGCACTGTGGCCTAGTTTTGCACCGGCGCTCATACCTGGACGAATTACAGCTTAGAATTTTTCGGCGAGAGTGTTTCAGTCATAGATCGATATGCTGGATTGATGGCGGCGCATGCGGCAAAGAAAGCTGTCAAAAAGTAAGAACATCGTCGTCTGGATGCAAATCAACTTGCTTACAACACATCGTCCGACGGTATATCCTGCTGGTAAAGGAGTACGGAATGGCAACAACAACGCGTGTACCGCTTGAGGTCTATCTGCACTCCTTCTACGAGCCGGATGCCGAATTTGTGGACGGAGAGATTGAGGAAAGGCCAATGGGCGAGTACGACCATGCAACTTGGCAACAAGCAATCTGTTATTGGTTTCAGCAGCACGCGAAGGATTGGAGTATTCGCGTCAAGCCAGAACTCCGGGTGCAGGTTGCGCCCAAGCGATTCATGGTTCCCGATGTGACGGTCCTCGATCGCAACCTACCGACCGAGCAGATTATTACCCACCCACCCGTCGCTGTCTTCGAAGTTTTGTCGTCGGAAGACACGGTGCGTCGATTGATGCGCAAGCTGAACGATTACCATGCGATGGGCATTCCCGAGATTTGGGTCGTCGATCCAGAAACGAAGGTTTTCTCGCGCTTCGAGGATGGCCAGCTTGTTCGGCGGAACAACTTCTCATTCCCTTCTAAGGGAATTGATTTCGCAACAAGCCAGATCGAAGATCTCCTCGACTGACCAAGACCGGCTTCGGTAGCGATACTCTCCAGTTAATTGATTCTTTTGTGCGCGTTGTTCGCGCGTAGCACATACACCATTCCAAACGAATTTTCGAGCTGTCCTGCCTCCGCTCTTCCCCGCGGCCAGGTCAGCGAAGCCAGCGCGTTTCACTCTCCGTTGCGCGCCGTAACCGTGGAAGGCAGGCATGTCGACGCAATCGTCCGTGCCTGCCTGTCCATGGACCCATTTCCAGTCCAATTGCCAAAAACATCTTTCTGAGGTATTCCATCATGCGCGTCATGAATCATCGAGAAGTTGCCATAGTCCTCCATGCACTTCGCACCTTGCAGGGCTTTTGGATTTTGGCGATAACCATTTGAATCGATTGAGAGGAGAAAGAATGAGGCGATTCTGCACGCATAAGCTAATCGACCGTTGCCAGTGATGGTCTGCGGCGAGATTTCTCAGGCTCAGGGCTTGGTACTGGGTCAGTTTCCGAGTAGCCCAAATCCTCCCGGTACACATAAAATCTCCACACTGTGGCTCGATGAGTGCATCGGGCTGTTTGCAATGACTGGCCATTCAGGCTTGGAAAGCTCGCCGGACCCTTGCTGACCTTCGGCTACTGAATTGCACTGTGGAGTCGAGTTGCTTGATCGCTGCACGCAATGGCCGACAGAAACAGCACGCGAAGGCTTCATTAGAATGGTTTCAACATGCCGACACCCGCCGCCAAGAACAGCGAAGCTATCCCCACCACACTGGCGAGTCCCGGCGCACTGCGATTTTGGCTGGCGGTTTGCGTGATTGGCATTACCACGGGTTTGGCAGCCGCAGCACTGACGCGATTGCTTGAACTGGTTCAACACATTGCATGGCGTGGATCCGGCACGAACATACTTGCCGCCGCGCGTGGTGCCAGTGCGTCAAGACACATCGCTGTTCTCCTCGCCGCAGCCATCCTGACCGGCCTTGGGCAAGTTGTTCTCAAACAGCTCTCCAGTGGCAACGGCATCGATACGACAGCGGCGATTTGGTTTCACGCCGGGCGAATGCCGGCCTGGCGAACTCTGGGCAGTGCTGTGTTGTCCATCTTCGCCGTCGCCATGGGTGCATCCATGGGGCGCGAGGGCGCGCCCAAACAAGCCGGCGCTGTCTTCGCAAACGTCTTCTCCGATACCGGAAAACTCTCCGATGAACAGCGGCGGTTGCTGGTCGCGTGTGGTGCGGGAGCGGGCATGGGGGCGGCCTATGGCGTTCCCCTCGGCGGCGCGCTCTTCGCGTTGGAGGTGATGCGCGGCAAGCTGGCCTTACGCTTTGTTTTGCCGGCACTGCTTGCTTCGCTGATTGCGACCGGTATTTCCTGGGTGGCGCTGCCGAACGCGCCGACCTACATCATCCCGTCATTTCCACTTTCGGCTTCCGTGCTGGTGTGGGCGGTAGTGGCAGCTCCAATCTTCGCGTTCGCTTCCATCCTTTACGTGCGGCTGGTTCGCTGGGCCGACAGGGGCAAGCCGCACGGATGGCAGCGATTCATCGCCCCGGGAGTCGTTCTCGGTCTGCTGGGAGCGGTTTCGGTGCAGTATCCAGAGCTACTGGGCAACGGCAAGGACCTTTCGCAGTTGCTCTTTACCGACCAGGTGGGACTGCGGCTGCTGCTGGCGCTGCTGCTGCTGAAACCGCTGGCCACCATCCTATGCATGCGCAGCGGCGTGCCGGGCGGCCTGTTCACGCCTTCGCTCACATTTGGAGCTCTCCTGGGTGCTGCGGCGGGGCATGCCTGGAGCGCGATGTGGCCGGGCGCTCCTCTGGGATTCTTCGCATTGCTCGGCGCTGGTGCAGTTCTGTCCGCAACCACCCAGGGACCCATCTCGGCCGTTGTGCTGATGGCGGAGCTTACCGGCAGAGACAGGTCATTCATTTTGCCGCTGATTCTGATTGCGGCTCTCTCGGCACTGATCTCCCGTTCTGTTGAACCCCGTTCGATTTACGACGCACGCCTCAGCGACGAGCAGATCGCGTCCAGACAGAAAATGCGCGAGCAGGAATCAGACCAGATCGGCGTTCCACAATCGTTATCCGTTGGGGGAAAGCCGCGAAGTTGAGCTGCCTTGCTGGAGCGAACGCCGTTCGTGATTACTCATCCAGGCTCCTCGCGAGCAAATCTCAATGAACGATAAATCGCCAATGCGCGTTTCCAGGTAAATCTGATCTGGAAACGCGCTTTGCCCTGTTTGCAACACTTCAGCGATGAGGTTGAATCTTCAGGTCACGGCGAACACGTCTTCGACTGTGATTGCAATTTGAACTCTAGCTTGAGCTTTTGAAATAATTGCTCATGCCCTGACGCGGATTGTTCGTAAAATCGTGCGATGCACGGCAAGAGCCCCAAGAATTGCCTCGCGGGTCAGATCATGCACCAGTCCGGCGTTGATAAGGAGATGTTGATCATCTTGGGAGCGTGATCCATGCATCACGTCCGATCTCAAGTCGTATGCTTTATGGGCATTTCTATACGCGCTTTCGACGTGGCCCTGTCCCAATCCTCCCGCCAGAAGCGCAACCCGAATACAGAAGCGGTGCATTATTCCTCGATCGAGGCGCTCCGTTGCGGTTAGTCTTTCGAGTGCTGCAACCCACTTCACAATCTGCACACCGCTCGACTCCTCAAAAGCGGCGTCTCCAAACCATTTAAGCGCGTCAAGAAGCATAGCCAAAGATATTTGAAATTTTGAAACCAGGGGTCGCCTGTCCGATGATCTTGTTATCCCGACGAGAGCAAAGGGAGGCGACCGATGGAGAGGTTCACCAAGCTGTTTGGCAGCCTGATCGTTT
>JAKAAZ010000109.1 GCA_021802085.1 Acidobacteriota bacterium | reverse complement strand
CTCACTTCTTCCACTCCTCCATCAACTTGCGGAAATCCTGGAAGAGATAATGCGAATCGTGCGGCCCGGGGCTGGCTTCCGGATGGTACTGCACGCTGAACAGCGGCAGGCTGCGATGGCGCAATCCTTCCAGCGTATTGTCGTTCAGGTCGATGTGCGTCAGGTCTACTTCGCTCTGCTTCAGCGAGTCGGGATCGACGGCGTAGTTGTGATTGTGGGCGGTAATCTCGACCTTGCCGGAACCGGTATGCTGCACTGGATGGTTGCCGCCGTGGTGTCCGAATTTCAGCTTGTAGGTTTTCCCGCCCAGCGCCAAGCCAATCAACTGATGTCCCAGGCAAATTCCAAACACGGGAGTCTTCCCCATCAGCCTGCGAATATTTTCCTGCGCATATTTCACCGGCTCCGGATCGCCCGGCCCGTTCGACAGGAACACTCCGTTCGGATTCAGCGCCAGCACGTCTTCGGCGGAGGTCGTCGCTGGCACCACTGTGACGCGGCAGCCATGCTGCGTCAGCATGCGCAGGATGTTGCGCTTGATTCCATAGTCATACGCAACCACGTGGAGATTCGCCTCGGGCATGGGTGCAGTCGGGCCTATCGCCAATGGATCTTCATTCGCATTCTGCGGGTCTGTCCTGTCCCATTCATAGCGAACCTTGGTCGTGACCACGCTGGCCAGGTCGGTCCCGTCCATCTTGCGAATGGCGCGCGCCTTCGCGATCAGCATCTCTGGATTGGTTTCCAGCGACGAGATGACGCCGCGCATGACGCCGTACGTGCGAAGATGCCGCACCAGCGCGCGCGTATCGATCTCGGAAATGACAGGAATGTTGAACCGTTCCAGGTATTCATCCGCCACCAACTGCGAGCGCCAGTTGGAACTGACCGGCGAAAATTCACGGGTGACCAGGCCCTCGATATAGGGCCGGTTCGCTTCATCATCCGCATTATTCGTGCCGTAATTTCCGATTTGCGGATTGGTCAGGACAACAATCTGTCCTGCATAGGAAGGGTCGGTGAAGATTTCCTGATAGCCGGATAGCGAAGTATTGAAAACAACTTCGCCGTAGCACTCTGCCTTGGCCCCGTAGCCGCGGCCCTGAAAGATACGCCCATCTTCGAGCGCAAGTATGGCCTGCATCCTGTCTCCGCGGAGTGGATTTTATAAAGTTTAACAGAATCTTGCGCGTCACCCTGTGGAAGATCGGGCGTCCATTCCGGATTGCCTTCAGGCCCGTTCCCTACCGCACCACGCCCATGTCGTCCGCAGGCCAATACACAAAGGATGCCTTGCCATAAATCAACCCGCGATTCACCGGGCCGAAATCCCGGCTGTCGCTCGAAATCAGGCGATGGTCCCCCATCACAAAATATTCGTTTGCCGACAGAACCGTATTCGGATAGGAGCGTTCGTCTCGAAAGCGCATCGGAACATACAGCTCCTTCAGCGCCTTTCCATTGACGTACACCTGACCTTCTTCAATGTACAGTTTGTCTCCTGGCACTGCGATCACGCGCTTGATGTAGCTCTTGGAGGGATCCAGCGGATAGTGAAATACGACTACATCGCCACGATGGATCGGTTCAAAACGATACTCGAACTTGTTGATGAATAGCCGTTCCTGGTCCTGCAATTCCGGCATCATGCTGGTGCCTTCCACCCGCACTGGCTGGTACAGGAAGGTGATGATGAGAAAAGAAATCGCAACGGCAAACAGCAAATCGCGGACCCAGGTAGAAACCGCGAAAGGGGTCGCCGCAGGCTTCGCGCCTTCGGGTTTTACCTGTTCCATATTCTCGGGATCGCCCAAAGACAAATTCAAACCTCGTTTTGCATTTTATCTGGAACACCGCAATTTTGCGGTCTCTACCTGCGTCCGCGAGCTGTTCCGGCGCTCGCGGAAAAACGGCCGCCTCCGAAAAAGCGACCCCTCCCCACGGGATTCGGAGAAATGCTCTAAGCTACATCCAACGTTCTATGAGAATTGCATTCTCTACGGGCCGTCCCGCCCACGTCGTCCTGCCCGCGAATCTGCTGTCTCAGCGCGGAATGAACGTCACCATCTTCACCGCCGCGTACCGCTCTCGCTTTCGAGATCTTGCGCCCGGCGTTGCTCTGCGATGGGCCCCTCAGTTCGTGCCATCCCTTCATTTCCTGACCGGCGTGCAGCTTCCGCGCCCCTGGCAACGCGCCGATACAGCTATCTATGACCATCTTGTGGCGATGCAGATGGAGTCTAGAAACGACCGGTTCGATCTCTTCTGGGGCTGGGCGTCGGGATCGTTAGCGTCTGCGCGCGCTGCACGTCGCCGTGGCGCCAGTTTTGTCCTTGACCGCGCCTGCCCGCATGTCGATGTTCAGCAGACCATGTTGCGGACAGAGTGCGATCGTCTCGGCGTGCGCTATCGAGCCGAGCCACCATGGTTCCGTGCTCGCCAGCTAGCTGAATATGACGAGGCCGACATCCTCCTGGTCCCGTCCAGCTACTCTCGAGCGTCCTTTCCGTCAGAGTTGCAATCGAAAATATCCATCGCGCCACTCTTTGGACGAGTGCCGTTGGAACAGGTCATCATTTCCTCCAACATAGTTCCTGTCCCCTCAGCAAAGACATACCCCGAGGGAGACCGAGCCTTCACCTTCGGCACCGTCGGCGGACAACCCTTGCGCAAAGGCTTTTTCTATCTGCTGCGGGCATGGGAGCAACTGCAACTGCCCAACGCGAAATTGCTGCTTCGCACGGATGCCCGGCTCGACAGGTTTCCGGCCTTGCGGGAATTGCTGCGCAAGCTGCCGAATGTCGAAGTGGTCAAGTATGTGGAGAATATGAGCGACTTCTACCGTCGCTGCGACGCGTTTGTCTTCCCTACCATTGACGATGGATTTGGCATGGCCCTGCTGGAGGCCATGGCGCAGGGGCTGCCTGCGATTACTACAACCCATTGCGGGGCCGCGGAATTGTTCACGCCGGATCGGGACTTGATTGTCGTCCCAGCGCAAGATCCCGAAGATCTGGCCCAGGCCATCGAGCGTCTCTATACTTCTGCCGATTTACGCCTTCGCCTTCGCGCCGGTGCGCTCCACGCCCTGCAACAGATTAAAGGCGATGGAGCGTACCAGCTTTATTCGAAGACGCTGGATCAAATCCTCATCCTTGCGAGTGAGAAAAAGAGATAATCGCACATCGCTGCAGCCCGCGAAAGCTTCTTATACTGCCCCGCCCAACCGATGTCCAATCCTGGCGTACAGCTTCTGCACAACGGCCCTCATATCGAACAGGAAAAATGCCGCCACTGCCAATACCGCGCTTACTCCGAAACCCGAGGCGAATTGCCATCGATACAGGTCCTGATAGGTGCGCGAAAGAATGACGCCCGAAATCAACAACCCGGCGCCGCACAGCGCCATCAGCCGGTAGACATAGGTGAGGCGATGCTCTCCGGTGTGCGCGAACAGTTCCTGATTCAATCCGATGATGCGGACGATCTGGAACAACTCCACGCCCAACCATGTATACAGAAATCCAAGCTCTCCCAGCCAATGCACCATGGGCACCGCCAGGATGGCCAGCGCGATGTAACTGAAAAACATGATGCGCGCCAACTTCTCATGCGTGTTCGTCGAAAATTGGAACTGGAACTTATGTTCCTTCGCGCTCAACGTCATGGAAATAGCGGCCATCATCATGTATGGAAAAACCGTAAACAACGCCGGTTTATGCAGCCAGATTGTCAGCAAGACTGGCGAGACAACCAACACTCCAAGATTGACAACCGGGATTGCCGAGAAAATAAGCCGCTCCGAATACGTGTACACCGCGGTCAGTTCGCTCCACTCCTGTCTTCCGAAAAGCCGCGTAATCTCCGGGCCCATGGCCTGTGTGACTGCATTCAGCATCTGCCGGCACATGGAGAAGATGGTCCGCATGACAGTAAACGCCACCACAACGAACGGTCCCGCTTCGCGCTGCAAGATCAGCACCGGAACTTCGTAGGAGAGAAACGTGCTCATGCTGATCAGGCCGAAGTAACTGCTCGGCCGCAGGATGGCGCCTACCGCGCTGCGGTCAAACAAGCCAATCTTAGGAAAAATCTCGGGCACCACGCCGCGAATATGTAGCAGTACCATCAGAATTCCAAGAACGTACACTGCGACCTGCAACCCCGCCAGCGCGGGAAAGGACCAGCGCATCCATGCGCCCGCTGAAGTGACCAGTACCATCGTCAGCCGTAGTCCGTTCACCCATAACACGCCGGTGTGAGCGCGGCTCAAGACCATAAACATGCCGGTAAAGTAGCCGAAAAGCACGCCCAGCAAAACTTGCAGGGCCAGCAGATAGAGTGTCAGCGAGGTGACATGCTGGGAGAGTGTCAGGCGCAGCCAGTGCTGAACTGGAAGCGCGAAAACGACCAGACATAGCCCAGCGGCGCTGCCGAGAATTCCCACCAGCACCCGCAGCGAAGTGGACTGTTGCAGGTGATAGCGACCCAATTCGTGCCGCTGATAGCGGACCGTCAGGTCCTGCGTTACGTAGGTCTGGATGCCGAAGTTGAGCGTGCTGAGATACGCCACCGCGCCAGACAGCGCGATCCACTCCCCGTACAGCGTGGTGCCGTATCGATAAAGAAAGATAGGCGGCAGCAATAACTTCGTGATGAGGTTCACCACGTTCGAAGTCATCAGCGCGGCCATCACTTTGAGTATGCGTGTCAGTATGCCCATCCTAGGTCGCCCACGCTATGCCGCGTGCGCAAGCGCACACACGCCGAGATTTTCCACTGACCATGAAGACAATCCTGGAAGGACATACCCGTTGCAATCGCACAACGGTATTGTCGCAGAGTGGGCTTCGGAACAGTCAGCGAAGCGAATGTTGCAGGCGTTCCATTCGCTGCGCGGGATCAGCCGGGTATTTCGCCATCAACTCGATGGCAGCTTCACACGCCTGGTCCGCGCTGATCTCTTCGATCCAATAATCGGGTGGGGCTTCTGGAATTGTAGGACCGCGCAAAACGCGATAGCGAGGATGCTCGACCGGCAGCCACTCCAGCGGGCTTTTCCACGCCTGGGCGATTACAACGCCGGGCAAGCTGACTGCGCGTGCCACGTGGAAGGTCCCCGTATCCAGGCTGACGACCAGATCGCATTGGGCCAGCACGGCGGCAAGCTCCGAAATGGTCGTTTTCCCGGCCAGAGAAATTCCTCGATTTGGCAAGCTGCGCCGCAGATCTTCGATGGTTGCAGCCTCGTTGGCTGTCCCGAGAAAAATTGGCACAGCGTTCCCATGCTGCGACAAGCGGCAGATCGCCTGCTGAAAACGCGCCGCGCTCCACTGATTGCGCTGGCCGCCGCTGTTTTGCGTGACAAAAGCCACGCGATGCATACTCGGAGGCACAGCAAGCGATTCGAGCCACCGCGATGCATGTTCGGCATCCCGTTCCGTAAAGAAAATGCGGGGCTCGTAGAACGGTACATGGTGCCCGAGGCTACGTACGATGTCGATATTGCCATCGATTTGACCCCGCTCCGGATCGAAGAATAGTGGCAAATCATACAGCTCTGGCGCCAGCGTATAGCCAACCCGCACCGCGTCTCCCGCAATTAGGCTCAGCATCGCGAGGCGCGTGCGTTGGTTCCCGATGGTGGTGACCATGCATCGCGTGCCGTTCGGGAGGGATTGAAATAGTCCTCGCACCGCTCTCGCCGCATTACGAAAATCCACAAAGGGATTGGGCGTAACGACGCTGTGATCGATATAGGGATTATGTTGCAGAACCGCAGCCGCCATGCGAGAAGCGGCAACGGTGACGTGAGCCTCGGGGACAGCGCGTTTCAGCGCTTCGTAGAACGGCGTCGCGTGTACCACGCTACCCAGGGGCGATTCCTGCTGCAGGACCAGAAAATTCCGAATCTGCAATCGATCGACTTCTGATAATCGATGCCGGCCGCGCACAAGGTGTTCCGCGCGGGCGATCGTCTGGAACGCTGCCTTCTTCCAGAACCTGCTTGATGATGGCGGCATGGCCGAAATCTTACAGGAAAACCGGCGCGTCGAAGGGCCGATCGCTACATTTTGTAGCGGCCGAGATCTTCATCGTTCAAATTTTCCAGCCAGCGACGCAATTCCTCAGTAGAGAAATTCTCCACGCCCGCATTGGCCATCCGCGTGGTGCGCAGAACCTGTGCCGAAAGGAAGATCGGGCAATCTGTACGCAGTGCCAGGGCCAGTGCATCGGATGGCCGCGCATCCAGGCTGATCAGTTCTCCGCCCTGCTCCATCCAGATCAGCGCGTAAAACACATCGTCTTTCAGCTCCGTAATCACCACGCGCCGCACTTCCCCATCCAGCGTGCGGATCAGGTTGGCCAGCAGATCGTGGGTCATCGGGCGCGGCATCGCCGTCTTTTCAATCTCCAGGGCGATGGCGTTGGCCTCAAAGATTCCAACCCATATGGGCACCAGAGCGTCGCTCTGAATGTCCTTCAGCACCACCATGGGCATGTTGGTGACCGGATCCATCATCAGGCCGCGAATCTTCACTTCCATTTCGTCCGCCTGCACTTCACCTGCGCCGGGTTGGGGAGGTGTGCTCATACGACAGGAACTTCCTCTCGATGCGTACCTTTGGAAGAATAACTGGCAACCACAGCCTCGCCCAGCAGGCTGTTAGGAAAACTCTGGGTAATGCGGACATCCAGGTAGGTTCCGTTTGCGGGCATAATGGGCGAATCCACGGTAAAGTTCACCACCTTATTTTGCGAACTGCGTCCGGAAACCTGGCCGCGGGAAGCCCTCTCTCCTTCAACCATTACTTCAATGATTTCTCCAATGTGCCTGCTGTACAAGACCCTTTGAATCTCCCTTTGGCATTCGAGAAGAGTCTGTAGCCTCCGACTCTTTATGTCCTCTGGAATGCTGTCTTTCATGGATATGGCCGGTGTATTCCGCCGTGGAGAATATTGAAAGGCAAACACGGCGTCGTAGCCAACCTGCGCCAGCAGGCTGAGCGTCTCGTCAAAATCCTCTTCGGTCTCCCCGGGAAACCCAACGATAATGTCCGTCGTCAGGCTGATGGGGCGCCGCGCCGCCCGAATCCAGGCGATCCGCTCCAAATACCATTCCCGTGTGTACTCGCGCTGCATTCGTTGCAACACGCGCGATGACCCACTCTGCACCGGTAGATGAACGTGGTTGCAAAGAGTCGGCACAGCATCGATGGCTTCCACAATATCGCGGGTAAAGTCGCGTGGGTGGGAAGTCGTAAAGCGAACCCGCCGAATTCCCGCCACCTGACCGACCGCCGTCAGCAACTCGGCGAAACTCATTTTGCCCGACGGATCGCGATACGAGTTTACGTTCTGCCCCAGTAGTTGGATGTCCGTATAGCCAGAGTCGGCCATTCGTCGCGCCTCGGCCAGCACGGAGTCGGACGTTCGGCTACGCTCTTTCCCGCGCGTGTACGGCACCACGCAATAGGAGCAAAACTTATCGCAGCCTTCAATAATGGTGATGTAGCCGCGATGCTTGTTGCTGCGCGCGGTAAATTCCGTCTCAAAGGTCTTATCGGTCTGCCGGTCGTCCAGGCCCGTGATGCGATTGTTGCCAGCTTCCAGTTGCACCAGCATTTCCGGCAATTTGCGATAGGATGCCGATCCGGAAACCAGCGAAACGTAGGGCGCTCGCTCGAAGATCCGCTCGCCTTCCTGCTGCGCCACGCAGCCAAGCACAGCAAAGCGCTTCCCTTCCTTGTGCAGCGCCTTGTAGTCGTTCAGGCGATTGAATACCTTCTGCTCGGCCTTATCGCGGATGGAACAGGTGTTGTACAGAATCAGCCCAGCTTCGACCTCCGTCTCAACCTGGCGATATCCTTCCTGCACCAGCGTCCCAATGACTTTTTCCGAGTCATGGGCATTCATCTGGCAGCCAAAAGTTTCGATATAAAACGTCTTGTCGAGCAGGGTCATCGCACCTGAAGTATATCGCAGCGAACCCATCTCTCCGCTACCGCAATCGCCCATTTGGTTACACTGGATCTCATATGCCAGGGAGCGATCGACAGAGCTGGAATCAGCGATATCTTGCGGGAGAATTTGGCTTTCGCGAACCCGACCCGTTCGTCATGGAAGCGCACAAGAATTATTTGCAGCCTCTTCTACGCGAGAACCTTGCGCCGGATGCCGACACTGGACTCGACCTTGCCGGAGGCGCGGGCCATCACGCTATCTGGCTGGCGCAGCAGGGTTGGCGCATGGCCTTGGTGGACTGGTCCGAAACTGCCTTGGAGATCGCGAAAGAAAAGTCGGCAGCGAACAGTCTTCC
Organism: Acidobacteriota bacterium; assembly: GCA_021802085.1. GTDB lineage: Bacteria > Acidobacteriota > Terriglobia > Terriglobales > Acidobacteriaceae > JAKAAZ01. Next base: position 2,899 of record JAKAAZ010000109.1, on the reverse strand, counting down.
TCTCGAAATCGTGCAGGGCACAGCACTCGACGTTGTTACCCAATCTGCCCAGCAAGGCCGCCGTTTCGGATTTGTGCTGGTCTCGTTTTTTCTGGATCGCGCCGTCCTGCCGTGGCTGCCGAAGATTCTCATCCCCGGCGGCATTCTGCTCTACCGCACCTACACCGAGGACAATGAGCGGCTCGGCAATCCCCGCGGACCGCGCAATGCTGAACATCTCCTGCGCTCACAAGAATTGCTGGAAGTCTATTGCGGCATGAAAATTCTGCATTACAACGAAACTGTCACCAGCAAAGGTGTTACGGAGTTGATCGCGCAACAACCATCGAGTTCCACTTAAAAGAATGGACACCATTTGAAGACTCCTCAGCGCGCCCCAAAACGCAAACGCGTTCCCAGTGTCGGCCACACCCTCGGGAGCACCATGCCCGGAGTCACGCACCATTGCTTCGGTTGCGCGCCGGAGAACCGGCACGGACTGCATCTGCGCTTCCAGGAAACACCGCACAACGCCGGTGTGGAGTGCGAATTTCGTGTCCCGCGTCGCTTTGAGGGTCCGCCGGGCCATGTTCATGGCGGCGTCATTGCCACCATTCTGGACGAGGCCATGGGTAAGGTGAACCGCCAGAAAGGCGTGGTCGCGCTCACCCGCAACATGTCGATTGATTATCTCCAGCCAGTTCCCCTGGCCACAAAACTTCGCGCTGTCGGCTGGCCGGTAAAAGTGGACGGCCGCAAGCATTTTCATGCCGGAGAAATCCTCGCACTCGACGGAACAGTGCTGGCCCGCGGCGAAGGCATCTTTGTTGCCATCGATCCCGTGGAGATGTTTCGCAAGTACGGGCAACGGCTTACTCCCAAGAGTCGGAGCCGGCGAAGCTGATAAACTTGTATTTCCACGAAAGATTCGGAGTGGCAAGGAGCAGCACCATGGCAAATCATCAAAGCAACGGGAACGAAGCGAGTCACGGATTGCGCCTGAAGGTAGGCTTGGCGGAAATGCTGAAAGGCGGCGTCATCATGGACGTCATCAACGCCGAGCAGGCCGAGATCGCCGAGAAGGCCGGCGCGGTTGCCGTGATGGCGCTCGAGCGAGTTCCCGCGCAGATTCGCGCCGAGGGCGGCGTGGCCCGCATGGCTTCGCCCACCATCATCAAGAATATTATGGCCGTCGTCTCCATCCCTGTGATGGCGAAATGCCGCATCGGACATTTTGCGGAAGCGCAGGTCTTGCAGGAACTGGGCGTCGATTTTATCGATGAATCGGAAGTCCTCACTCCAGCCGACGAACTCCATCACGTGAACAAGCACGCCTTCAAGACGCCCTTCGTCTGTGGCGCGCGCGACTTGGGCGAGGCCCTGCGTCGCATTGCCGAAGGCGCTGCCATGATTCGAACCAAAGGCGAAGCAGGAACCGGCGACGTCGTCCATGCAGTCAAGCATCTGCGCCAGATCGTCAAAGACATGCGTCAGTTGACGGTGATGAGCGAGGAAGAACTTTTCGCAGCCGCCAAGGATCATCGCGCCCCCTATGAGTTGATTCGCATGGTGGCGCAAACGGGCAAGCTCCCGGTGCCCAACTTCTCCGCTGGCGGCATTGCCACCCCTGCCGATGCGGCGCTGGTTCGCCAGTTAGGCGCAGAGGCAGTCTTTGTCGGCTCCGGCATTTTCATGCGCGACTCCACCACTCTTGCCAGTATTGAGGAAGCGACAAGCCGCGCCCGCGCCATCGTCCGCGCTACCACGTTCTTTGACGATCCCAAGGTGCTGGCGGAAACCAGTGCAGAATGCACCGGCGCCATGAAGGGTCTGGCCGTCTCAGCGATGGATGCATCCTCCATGATGCAAACGCGCGGCTGGTAGTCGATCACCGCAGTCCTGGCCACTGGTAGACAACGAAATCATCGGATGATTTCCTCATGCAGTCTTTTCCTGTCATCGGCGTGCTGGCCCTGCAAGGGGATTACGAATCGCACGCGCTCGCCCTGGAACAGGTAAACGCGCAGCCGAAAATGGTGCGTACCGCCAGGGATTTAGAGCTGGTCGACGGATTGATTATCCCCGGCGGAGAATCCACCACGTTTTTGAAACTGCTGGAGCGCGAAGGACTCTTCCTTCCGTTGCAAGAATTCGTCCGCATGCGGCCCACCTTCGGAACCTGCGCCGGATGCATTCTGCTGGCGAAGCGCGTCACGCATCCAGAGCAGCAGAGTTTGGGCGCATTGGACGCGACCGTGGAACGCAATGCCTACGGCCGCCAGATCGACAGTCAAATTGTTACCGGAGCCACTTCCCTGCCCGGCGGTCCGCTGGAAATGGTTTTCATTCGCGCCCCGCGGCTGATCGAGCTCGGCAGCGATGTGGAAGTGCTGGCACAGCGCGATGGCTCGCCGGTTCTGGTGCGCCAGAAGAATATCATGGCAGCAACGTTTCATCCGGAACTCTCCCGCGCCGGCGGTATGTCGAAAAATGTCGATGAACATCTCTCCGATAGTGAGGATGAACATCCAGATCGACGCGTGCATCGCTACTTTGCGCAGGTGGTCGAAGAGCACTCGCGCCAGACGCGCAGCGGTCCTTCAACGGCGCACCGACACCCAGCCCAGGCAGCCACAAATGACCGCGAATAATGCGGTCATTTGTGGCGAGTGACAGCACGGCCAGTTTCCTCGCGGTTCAAACTTCATCGACTAGCATGCCGCGCTGGCTTTTTCCATACCACGCCACCTTTGCGGGTTAGAGCATTTTCACAGATGGCGTAAGGTTTGGGTGCCCCATCCTAGCGCAGCTAGGGTGGGATAGCGCTATGTCCGCATTACAGCAACTGTGAAACTGGTCTAGCTTGCTCCGGGTGACAATTTATACGTTATACGCGCAATCATTCGAAGTTTTTCCTTCG
>JAKAAZ010000108.1 GCA_021802085.1 Acidobacteriota bacterium | reverse complement strand
ACGGCACAGAAAGCCTGCTATAAGCTACCAACGGGATTACGGCCTGCGCCCCCCAGATCGAACACCAACTCTGCAAACCGCTGAATCGGCCTTGGCAAAACGCTATGCCCGACAGACTCCTAGACCAGTTTCACAGTTGCTGTAATGCGGACATAGCCAAACCTTACGCTATCTGTGAAAATGCTCCAATGGCCAGCTTCGCAGGGAAAAGGTGGGCCGCATGTCTGGCGTCAACTATTCTTTCCGGTCGTGCACTCAGTATCCGTTCGCGATCAGATATTCCACCGTCAGCTCAAAGGGTTTGTCCTGTGCCAGGGGGGATGCGGCCCGCTGCTCGGCATATTTCGCCATCACGTCCACTTCAATGTTGACGGGGCTGCCGGGCGTCAATGTGTGCAAGTTCGTCGCCGCGTAGGTATGCGGAATGATGGCGATGGTGACCGCCATTCCCTCGACGCGCGCGATTGTCAAGCTGATACCTTCGATTGCAATCGAACCTTTCTCAACCACATACCGCGCGCACTCTTCCGGAATCGTCAGCCGGAGCCACCAATCCGTCGCGGATGATAGCGCGCCGGTTGCGAGCGGCTCAAGCGATTGGACTGTGCCCACGCCGTCCACATGTCCTTGCACAACGTGGCCGCCCAGCGGTGTGCCTGCCGGGGTGGGCAGTTCCAGGTTCACGACCGAACCGGGATGCAGGCGCGACAGGGAAGTGCGCGCGATCGTTTCGGCGGCAAGGTCGGCGGCAAAGATGCTGCTGTCCGGCCTGGTGTCGATGACCGTAAGACAGATGCCGCTGACGGCCACGCTGTCGCCAAGTTGCAGCCGCCGTACCAGCGAAGCGGGCCCGGCGACGGTAAGGCGCATGACGCCCTGCCATTCCTCCAAAGAGCGGATCGTTCCGGTGGTTTCGATCAAGCCGGTAAACATTGCAGGTCCTTTCTGGCGCCCACGGCTGCGGGCGAGTCGTGGGCTCAGCCTATGCGCTTTCCCACGGATTGTGGAGATAGCCCTCCACGGCGAAATCTTCTCCCAGTTCGTGGAGTTGATAGCTTCCCAGCCGGGTGGTGAAATATGTGTTCGGCTCCAGCGAACGGACTACGGGGATGGCCGCGCTTCCGTAGATGACAGGGGCGTAGAACAGGAATAGTTTGTCCACGATTTGCGCCGCCAGCGCGGAGGCGTTGATCTGGGAACCTCCCTCCAGCATCACGCTGACCATGTCCATTGCCGCCAGCCGTTCCATCACATCTCGTAGAGGAATTCGACCGGTGACGGGGTCGGGATCAAGCCGTTCCACGCGAATCCCGCGTTCCCTTAGGGCCTTGGCGCGTTTTATCGAAGGCTTGGTGTGAAAGACCAGCACATCCTGACTCACGGTTCGTACAAGCTGGGAATCCACGGAGAGGCGAAGGGAGGAATCCAGGACGACACGCAAAAACGGTCGTCGACGCTGCCGGCCGCTGCGGTCCGTCAGGAGCGGGTCATCGCTCAGAATGGTGCCGATCCCGGTCAGGATCGCATCCGCGCCGTGGCGCAGCTCCTGCACAACCTCGCGGGAACGATCGCCGGTAATCCAATGAGTCGAGCCAGAGGGAATGTGGTTCTTGCTGGCCGGTGGCGCAATGCGCCCGTCGAGCGTGATCCCCGCCTTGAGTGTGACGAATGGCCGATGGGTGCGGATGAACTTCGCGAAGGCCTCGTTGATTCTGCGCGCGGCCGCTTCCTTCACGCCGATGGTGAGCGAAACTCCGGCTGCCTGCAATCGGTCGAGGCCGCGTCCGCTCACCTGCGGATTGGGGTCCCGTACCGCAGTGACAACCCGGGCCACGCCAGCCGCGATCAATGCGTCCGCGCAGGGCGGGGTGCGGCCATGATGGCTGCATGGCTCGAGCGTTACATAGGCTGTGGCGCCGCGCGCCTGTCCTCCGGCCTGTTTCAGCGCGACAATTTCAGCGTGGTCCTTGTCATCGTAAATATGGGCCCCCTCGCCGACCACAGCGTCGTCCTTTACCAGCACGCACCCTATGGCGGGATTGGGGGAGTTGAGGCCGACAGACGCCTCAGCCAGCGCAAGCGCGCGCTCCATCCAAACTTCGTCCGTGTTCGATTCAGTTTGCGTCATTTTTCCTGTGACCTGTTTTGGAGCGTGATGATTGGTGAAATCCATGCTGCTGAGACAAGCAGGCGAGAAAGCGAGATGAGACCTCAGTTTTCCAGCAAGGAGTCCACGAAGGCATTGCTGTCGAACGGAATCAAATCGCCCATTTGTTCCCCGATCCCTACATAGCGCACCGGCAACTGCAATTCACGAGCGATGGCGATCACAATTCCGCCTTTTGCCGTGCCGTCCAGCTTTGTCAGCACAATGCCGGAAACAGCGGCGGCCTGGGTAAAGAGCCGCGCCTGCTGCAAGCCGTTTTGTCCCGTGGTTGCATCCATGACCAGCAGTGTTTCATGAGGAGCGTTCGCGTCAAAACGCCGCGCGGTGCGGCGAATTTTCTCCAGCTCCGCCATTAGATTGTTTTTCGTGTGCAGGCGGCCCGCCGTGTCGACAATCAGAACGTCCATGCCGCGCGTCTGAGCGGCCTGAAGGGCATCATACAGCACCGCCGAAGGATCTCCGCCCTGGCGCGTGCGGATCATTTCCACTCCCGCTCGCTGGCTCCAGACCTCGAGCTGCTCGATCGCTGCCGCGCGAAACGTGTCGCCCGCGCACAGCAAAACAGATTTCCCCTGCTCACGGAAATGGGCAGCGAGCTTTCCGGTGGTAGTTGTCTTGCCGGTCCCATTGACTCCCACCATCAATATGACTTCCGGTTTTCCAGAGAACGCGTGTTGTCCCGAAGGAACAGAATCCAAAATGCGTAGCATTTCCGCCTTCAGTAGACGCTGCAACTCGACTCCATCGCGAATCTGCTGCCGCGAGGCTTGTTGCCGGAGCCGGCCGATGATCTCCTGCGAGGTGACCACGCCCAGGTCGGATGCGATCAGCATGCTCTCCAGTTCCTCTAGGGCGGACTCGTCGACCGGACGCGCCAGCGTCAGCAGGTCGTCCATGCGTTCCTGCAAACCGCTGCGGGTACGCGCCACCGCCTGCTTCATGCGGTCCATCAAGCCGGGTTTTTGTTCTGGAGTATTGAAGAGTGACAGCATGAGGTGTGGTGGAAGCGTTCACCTTCAGTGTATCAATCCCGCGCCACGCCTACGAGCGTGGATGGTTCCGGAGATTCATCGGCAGCACGATCTGGCGTCCGGAGAGGCGCAGAGGCGAGCGATGCACTGGGCCCAGATTCCTCTTTGCGCCGGTGGGGGAGTACAACAAGCCCCGCGGCATAGGCCCGGGAAAAGGACTCGACCGCACGCTCGTCGAATTTCTTGCCCGCCATGGTGCGGATAATCCGCAGCGCGTACGAACCATCCATGGCGTCCTGATAGGTTCGGTTGTGCGTCATGGCATCGAAGGTGTCCGCAACGGCAATGATGCGGGCCATCAAAGGAATCTGATCGCCTTTCAGTCCATAGGGATATCCGGAGCCATCCATCGACTCATGATGCAGCTCTACGCCCGGCAGAAGATCGGCAAACTCCGCGACGGGACGAAGCATCTCGGCTCCGCGTGTCGTGTGCGTCTTCAAGAGGGCGAATTCCTCAGGGGTCAACACGCCGGGTTTTGTCAGGATATTCGAATCCATGCCAATTTTCCCAATGTCATGCAGCAGAGCGGAAAAACGGATTCGTCTGCTCTCCTCGGCCGGTAATCCCAGGTCCGTGCAAATCAAAGACGCATACTCGGCAACGCGTCCAGAGTGTCCGCGGGCGTAAAAGCTCTTTGTGCTCAAGGAGGCGGACATGGCTTCGACCAGCCGGACAAAGATGGCGTGATGATCTCGCGACAGCAAAATCCACTTGGCGAGTGACGTATCGGGACTCTCGTTCATGCCACCCAGCTCGCGGGCAAGCTCTTCAATCTCCGGCAACCCTGCATGGCCGGTGCGCAAGATGAATTCTCCCCGCTTGATCGCCTGGAGCGTCTCCAGAAATTGACGCATGTCGTGGGCAAATTCCCACGTAACCCCCCAGCACTTGACGGAGAGGCCCGCGGCCACGGCAGCCAACAGGAATTCGATGATCTTGTCACTCCATCTGGGGGAATAGAAGGCGTTCCGGGCGAGCATGATCGACATGACTCCTGCGGCGGCGGGCAGCAGCAGGGTGAGATAGAGCACCCAGAGTCGGGGATTGCGCTTGATCTGCGTGCCGATCCCGTGATGTGTGAGGGGGGTCATGCTTTCAGGTAACCAATCTGCTCTCTGACGATATTACCTCGGGATACACCAAATGCAGAAAACTTTTCCAGGTGAACCCTGGGAGATGGAGAAAGTTTCGTTTTGCACAGTTGCGAATCGGGAATCCGCACACCAGAACGGAGAGAAACCATCGTAGTGTTAGAGAGACAGTTCATCTCGCCCAGGCCGAGACATGAGTTCCCGCATCGCTTCTTGCGCCGAAATCCGCTCGTGAAGAACCGCTGCAACTTGCTGAGTAATGGGCATTTCGACGCCCAGCCCGCGGGCGAGACCGAGCGCCGCGTCGGTGGTGCGAACACCTTCGGCCACCTTGCCGTGCATGTCCGCAAGAATGTCCGGGAGACGACGACCGCTACCCAGTTCCAATCCGACATGGCGGTTACGGGACAGCGCGCCAGTGCAGGTGAGGACCAGGTCGCCGAGCCCTGAGAGTCCTGCGAGGGTTTCGCGACGGCCGCCGCAGGCGACCGCCAGCCGGGTAATTTCCGCGATCCCGCGAGTGATGAGCGCGGCCAAGGTGTTATGACCCAATCCCAGCCCATACGTCGCTCCGGCGGCGATGGCAATTACGTTCTTCAGCGCTCCGCCCAGTTCGACTCCGACGACGTCATTGTTGGTATACAGGCGCAGTGTCGGACCCGCAAATTCCTCCTGCACGCGAGTGGCGAGCGCTGGATCACAGGACGCAATGGTGATGGCCGTCGGGCTGCCAGCGCCCACTTCCTGGGCGAAGGAGGGGCCGCTGAGAACGCCGCAGGGCAAATCCAAAGCTTGTTTCGCCAACACCTCGGACATCACCTGGGTCATGCGCAGGTAGGTGTCATCTTCGATTCCCTTGGTTGCGTTGACGATCAGTTGATCGCGGCTGAGCAGGGGAGCCATGTTGCAGCAGATACCGCGCAAATGCTCCGCGGGGACCGCGAGGATCAAAATTTCTGCCGGACCCACTGCTTCTTCCAGACGGGTTGTGACGCGGACCGTTTCCGGAATGCGAAGGCCGGGCAGGTATATGGTATTTTCGCGCGTCTGTTCGATAGTCTCGGCGACCACGCGGGTATGGGACCACAGGGTGATCGTGTGGCCGCCCCGCCGCGCCAGAACCAGCGAGAGAGCTGTTCCCCACGATCCTGCCCCGACGACGGCAATCCGGCTCATGCGGCTTTGCTTTCTTTGCCGCCAAATCGATATTCCGTTCCATGCAGCAATCGGTCGATGTTCTTCCTGTGCTTGATGAGAATAATGGCTGGAACAAGGATCGTGCCGACAACAAAAATTGGCCCGTAGCCGTAGTGGACGTGCAAAAATCGCTGCGCCAGCCAGACCCAGACAGGGAAGGACACAGCGGCGAGAATGGATGCCAGCGATACATATCGCGTCATCGTCGTAACGACAATAAAAACAATGACCGAGCAGACGGCGGCCAAAGGAGCCAGCGCCAGAAATACTCCCAGAGCTGTGGCCACGCCTTTGCCGCCTTTGCCGCAAAGCCATACTGGGAACACATGGCCGATTACGGCGAAGAGAGCGGCGATGGAGCCGGCTTGGATGGCGTGATGGCCGGTCGTCAGATGTCGCGCAATTTCGACCGCCAGAAATCCTTTGCCCAGGTCGAGCGCGAGCGTGAGAATGCCCAGCCATCGGGAGCCGGAGCGCAGAACATTCGTGGCCCCGATGTTTCCGCTGCCGATCTGGCGGATGTCTTCCTTTCGGAACATCCGAACCAGCAGGTAGCCGAAAGGGATCGAGCCAAGAAAGTACGCGATCGTTGCCGCTATGAAGTCTACTGTCATGACAGTACTGTTCGAGTGTAGCAGCGGCGTGTTGTGTTTGAGATGAAGTTCCGGCGCGGATTACATGAACTTGCGGCGGATCATGTCGAGCGCCTGCTGACTGGCCAGCCAGCGCACGCGTTCGCGATCTCCGCGAAATTTCCGTTCACATACGTTGATCTCTTTTCCGTCGTCGAGCGCGATGTACACCAGGCCAACCGGCTTGGCCTCGCTGCCTCCCGTGGGGCCGGCGATGCCGGTGATACCCACTCCAATCGTGGACTGCGCGCGTCGGCGTATCCCATGGGCGAGCGCTTCGGCAACCTCGCGGCTGACCGCGCCCTTGTCCTCAATCAAATCTTCCGGCACGTCCGCGAATTGAACCTTCAGATCGTCGGTATACACCACCGCGCCGCCCAGAAAGGAGCGGGAACTGCCGCTGATGCTGGTCATCCGCTGGGCCAGCAATCCTCCCGTGCAACTCTCCGCAACCGCAACGGTCGCTCCGCGAATCTCCAGGTAATAGAGAACAATTTGCTCAAGCGATTCGCCGTTGGAAGAGAAGATGGCATCTTCCATTTCCTCTTCAACACGGCTGGCCAGCTCATTCACGCGGCCCTGCGCGACTTCAAGAATTGCCTTGGTGCATTGCATGTGCAACTGTACTTCGCCGGCGTGGGCAAGAATCGTCGTCTCCACATCATTGAACCGCGTATAGATGGGAGCCAGGCGGGCGTCCACCTCGGACTCGGGCAGCATTGCCATCTTGAGCACGCGCCGGGCAATGTGGCGCGGCGGCAGCGCGGCTCGCAGACGCGGTAAACACTCGGCGGTAAACATCGCTTTCAACTCCATCGGAGGACCCGGCAGCAGGATGACCAGCTTGCGATGTTCGCCAACTACGGTGTCCAGCCACTGACCCGGAGCAGTGCCGTTGGCATTCGGCAAAATCTCCGCGCCGTCGATCATGTCGGCTTGTTTGGAGTTGTTGCCGGGCATGCTGGCGCGTCGCTCCGCAAACCGCTTGTAGAGCGCGGCCAGCAGATCGCCATTGCGCCGCAGTCGCACTCCCAGGGCTTCCGCGACCGCTTCGCGCGTAATGTCATCTTCCGTCGGGCCAAGGCCGCCCATGACGCAAACGATGTCGACGCGGCTCAGGGCAAGAGAAACCGCCTGCACCAGATGCGGTCTTCTGTCTCCGACAATGGTCTTGAACACGACCGTGACGCCGAGCGAATTGAATTGCTCCGTAGCGAACAGCGAGTTCGTATCCTGACGGAAAGGGGTGAGAAGCTCCGAGCCGACGGCGATGATTTCTGCGAGCATGTGGGCGAAGTGAGAACCGGAGCGGATGCCAAATCGACATGCGCCCGTAGCAGATCTAGTGCAGCAAGCGTCCGAGGATGTCTAATCCCACATGATATACGGTATCCCTGGTGGCCACAGCGGCATCGCCTTCCGGCAGGAACGCCAGGCCGACAATTCCAGATCCGGAGATTACCAGCGATGCTTCGCGTTTGGGGGTGATCTTCACGACGCCACGGCGGCCATGCAGGGAGGCAGCTACGTAAAGATTGCCATCAATATCGAATGCCATGCCCTGCGGCCGCCCCAGCCCGGTGTAAAAGTCGGAAATCTCTCCGTTCGGCTCGATGGCGTGGATCGACTCATTCGCGGAGGTGGTCGGCCCGCTTACCATCAGGGTTCCGTTGTCGTTAAAGGCCAGATGGTAGGCGGAGACGCTCGGTTCCAGAGTGGCGAAGACGAAGACCTGCCGGTTTTGCGCAATTTTGAAAATCGTTCCACTGCGGTCACCCACATATAGAAATCCGTCCCGATCGAAGGCCACGCCGGTGGCGACTCCCATGCCTTCGGCAAAGACGGACTTCGCCCCGCTCGGAGTCACGCGATAGACGGTTCCTTCGTGACGCGAGGAGACATATAAATTTCCATCGCCATCGAGCGCCACACCCGTGGCGTTCGTAATCCCTGCGACAAACGGGCGCACCTGGTATTCGGCATCGACCTGAAACACTGATGTAGGAGTTTGCTGGCCGCGTGCGCCGGAAAATGGGACGTAAATATTGCTCTCGGAATCCACTGCGGGGTTGGCCACCGGGTCCATGTTCTCCGCGACGGCAACTCCAACAGACAACGGCATGGCATTGCTGGTATGTCCGTCCACACGCACCTGGACATTACCGGAAATGGCCCCGTCGGGAACATGCAGCAGGACCTTGGAAGCGCGACTCATCGTGACCGAAGACGGCTGCTCTCCAATGGTGGCTGTCGGCTGGCGAAGCGCTTCCGTTGCCAGCCTGTGTCCGTGAACTTCCACTTCGCCGCCTGGCAATGCCGCCAGCGGGGTGATGGCCGTAATTTGCGGCGCACTTTCAGTCGAGTGAATTCCAAATTTCATTTCCATCGCGCTCCCGCGCTCTAGAACCGCCAGCCCGTCGAAAAAACTCGAACCAGCCATACGAGGATCAGGGCGTACATCCCCGCAGCTACGTCATCCATCATGATGCCGAACCCGCTATGCATTCTGTCAAACTGGCGGGCTGGAGATGGCTTCAGGATATCGAAAACACGAAACAACAGAAACGCCAGCAACCAACTCCACGGACGAGTGGTGGCCGCGATCAGCGCAATCCACTGGCCGGCGACTTCATCCAGAACTACAAACTGCGGATCGTCGGTGCCCGCCTCGCGTGCGACGATGCCGGAGGCTGGAATGCCCGCCAGGACCGCAATCAAGGCCGCGATGGCGGTTCCGGCGGCAAGAGGGATGGGGGAGGGATGGGCCCAATGAGCAACCGCAAGCCACAACAGCAGGCCAGCGGCGGAACCCCACGTACCGGGTCCTGGGCGCATGAATCCCGTACCGAAAAAAGTCGCCAGAACCCAGGCCCAGCCGGTCCGTCGCCTGGTCATCTATTCGTCATCGCCGGAGTTGTGTCCACTGCGGTGCATGTCGTCCAGACCCTCCAACACTTCCGGGTCGAGGATCGGAGAAGAAATGCGATACGCGCCGCTGGCCCACTTGCCCAGGTCAATGATCCGGCAGCGGTCGCTGCAAAATGGAAAATCCTCGTCATCTCGCAGCACCAGCGTGCCGCAGGTAGGACACCGGAGAGCGGTTAGCTTCGTACTTTTCTCTTTTGCCATAGAGTGTCTCACAATGTAACGGCGGTAGTTACATATCAATGGTTTGTCATTCTGAGCGCAGCGAAGAATCCAGAGGATATTTGCCTCGCAAGCACCGTCATTTTCTTCTGGATTCTTCGCTGCGCTCAGAATGACTCATCTCTTGTGTATCTCGAGATGCGATGAAACTTTTATGCCACGATGCGAGCGACCAGGTCGTAATCGTGGGCATCCGTAATATCACAGCGATGGAAGCCTCCCGGCTGCAGAGTCTCGTAGGGTCCAAAGTCGTTGATCAGAATTTTTCCGTCGATCTCCGGCGCGTGCATGGCGGCCCGCCCTTGCCACAACAGAGGCGTTTCCGCGCTTTCGCCTTCCACCAGCACGTCCAGGCTGCGGCCTATGTCTGCCGCGCGCGCCTTGCGACTGACCTGCAATTGGTTTCGCATCAGCTTGCGCTTGCGGGCGGAGATGGTACGCCTGGGAACTTTTTCGTCCAGCGCATGAGCGGCCGAACCTTCTTCATCGGAATACTCAAACACGCCCATCCAGTCGAAACGCGCTTCGCGGACAAAATTCAGCAGCAGATCGAAATCGGCGTCCGTCTCTCCTGGAAAGCCGGCGATGAAGGAAGTGCGCAGCGTGATTTCGGGCATGATCGCCCGAGCCCGCTCGATCATTTTCAGGAAGATGTCGGCCCCGCCGCCGCGCTTCATGCGCTTCAACACATTGGGCGCCGCGTGCTGCAGCGGCACGTCGAGGTATTTGCAGATATTCTCGTGCCGGGCCATGGTATCGAACAGCGCCGGCGTCACCTTGTTGGGGTAAGCGTACAAAAAACGCAGCCAACGCAGACCTTCGACGCGCGCCAGGCGATCGAGCAACTGCGCCAGGCCGTCTTTCATGCCGAAGTCTTCGCCATAGCAGGTGGTGTCCTGGCCGACCAACGTGATTTCCTGCACGCCTTCAGCCACTAGCCGCTCGACTTCGGCGACCACCGACTCGAATCTTCGCGAACGAAATTTACCGCGAAGCTGCGGAATAATGCAAAACCCGCAAGGGTGGTCGCAGCCTTCCGCGATTTTGACATACGCGGAACTGCGCGCTGTGGCGCGAAGTCGCGGCGTGTTCTCGTTGTACAGATAATTCGGCAGGCTGGCGATCGCGCCGTCCCAGCTCTCGCGGGAAAAGCGTCCTTGTGCCTCGCGGCGATTGCCTTCCGCGCGATGTGCGACGTTGGCCTCGGCAACCGTCAATATACGAAATGGCGAGTCTGCGGAGGCGGGGCTGAAGTCTGTTGGCGGAGCAGCAAGACCCGCTGCGGCGAGGATTTGTTCCAGCTCACCGGTGCCGACGACGGCATCCACCTCAGGAATATTTTTCCGGATTTCGTCCCGATACCGTTCGACCATGCAGCCCGCGACAACCAGGCGCGTGGCTTTGCCGCCGGTCTTGTGCCGCGCCATTTCCAGGATGGTATCGATCGATTCCTGCTTCGCCTTGTCGATGAACGAGCAGGTGTTGACCACCAGCACATCCGCGGTTGCCGCGTCCGCAGTCATGGTCGCTCCAGCCTCGGACAAGATCCCCATCATCACTTCGCTGTCGACCAGGTTCTTCGGACAGCCCAGGCTGATGAAGCCGACCTTTTTCATGTGTTTTGATGCCAAAGCCGCGGTTTCGACGGGCTGGGCGGCCACTTCCATAGTCAGCTCAATAGTCACATGCCTATTCTAGCAATCTGGACCCGGATTTTCTGGTTGGCTTAGAACGCTCTCACTCCGAATCTGGCAGCCGGAGAGGCCGCTCCATGAATGCGACATCCCAATACCGGTCGAATTTTCTTCCAGTCTCGTGGAAAACACCCACCGGCTTGAACCCAAATTTCTCAAGCAGGGAAGCAGAACCGGCATTCGGCATCGTATATCCGCCGACGATGCGATGAATGTCTTCCTGTGCAATTGCCTGAAACAGGGCTGCAAACAATATGCGGCCAATACCTTTGCCAACAG
>JAKAAZ010000107.1 GCA_021802085.1 Acidobacteriota bacterium | reverse complement strand
TTCGCGTGTGTCCGTGTCGCTGCCGGATTTCCGTCAATAGATAAGCTTGAGTGAAAACTGAATCTGTCGCGATGTGCCGGCGGTCTTGCTGATGACGCCAAACCCGGAACCCTTGATGGTGTTCGCGGGCAGTCCCATGTTGACAACGTTAAAAATGTTGAAAAACTCTCCACGGAACTGCAGGTCCGCTCTCTCGAGACCACTGCGTCGCTGGCCGATCGGAGTTGTCTTGATAAGTGCGTAGTCAAAGTCGTAGTAAGCCGGCCCACGGAAGGTGTTGCGGCCCAGCGTTCCGAAGCGCCCGGAATTCGGCCCGGAGCCTCCAGAATTCCCAATGGGGATGGAAAAGAAACTGGCGTTGTTCGTGCCGCGACCGAAATAATCCTCCCTGCGGCGGGTTTCGCTGTGGGCGGTTGAAAGATCGGGCTTGCCGATTTGATCCGGGCGGTCGGCGCCGACCGTCCCGTAGCCTGTTTGCTGGATCCCTGAATACACTGTGAAGGGCGATCCGCTTGTGATGGTCGAGATGCTCAGCAACTCCCAGCCTTTTGTCAGCACCCGCGCACTCGAAGGGAGAAATGCCAGACCCTCGAGGTGCAAATCCTGAGCCGCGCTCACAGTGAAGGCGTGCGTCACGTCGAAGTTCGATGGACCTTTCTCCGCGTGCGTGTCGTATGGATTCTGCGGGCTGAAGAGGACTACGTCGCCGGCCGAGCCAGTGCCACCCAGAATGCCGCTGACATCGTCCAGCGACTTACTCCACGTATAACCAGCCTGCAAGGCCGGACCGCCATGTCCAACTTGCCCAGCCAGAGACGTCTGCAGTGCGTTATAGGACGAGTGGGCTGTATCTGTAATCACAGACTCGAAGCCAAAACCACCCGTAACTGTGCCACTGCTGTTGAAATCCGTGAACGGCGCAAAGCCGGCCTCGGCCCCAGGGTAAGCATTCGGATACGATATGCGCGGCAGGCGGAACGACTCTGTGCCCACATAGGCCGCATCGGCCGTGACGCCACCAAACGTGCGCTCCACTCCCAGTGTCCAGGATTGCAGAAAACCGTCTCCGAAGCGCCGATCGACCGCGCTCAGGCTGAGCAAGGAAAGCTGGTGTCCAGGCGCCAGCGCGGCCAGATCCTGCTGGTAGCGATTCACATCCATCACCGTGTTGGCTGGCACTTTCTTTGGATCGCCGCTCGCAAACACATTCTGGCCCTGTGGCGTATACGTGGGTGGAAGTTCATCCGGTGTGATTTGGAATCCGTACGCGATCTCCCCGCTCTTGGCCGCGTTGACTCGCGGATAGACGCTAAAAGGCGTCGATCCAGTCAGGAAATTGTCCTGCCAGATGTTCGGCGGAATGACCGTGATTGCGCCACCCGCATGCAGCCGAACCTGGCCCGGCGCGTTCCAGTCGATCTGAACACGCGGTCCCCAACCGTTCCATCCACTCTGGTATGCCGGCTGCGGATTGATCAGAAACTGTTGCCCCACGCCCGCCGGCGGATACGGATTCAGAAAGCTCGATGTCCGGTGCGCCCGCTCCTCGATTGGCGTGTACACCTCATAGCGAAGCCCATAGTCGAGAGCCCAGTGGTCGTTGATTTTCCACGTGTCCTGCACATACGTGTTCACGTTGTTACGGTTGATCGCCGCCGGACCGATGTGAGCCCCATTCGAAAAGTAGGGCGGCGCGACCGCGATCGTATAGCCATAGGGATAGCCGACCAGGAGACTGCTCAGAGTATCCGGCAACGGATCTCCTGGCTGCACATCGTGCAGGCCACTCGCAGAGGGGATGAACGTTGGCGAATACACAGTGCCGCCGCCAAAGTCGTACTCCCCGTTTGGACTGATCCCGAAATAGGTTGTGTCTCGGTTGAGCCGTGCCTCCACGCCCCATTTCACCGCGTGTTGTCCTGATGTCCACTCGAAGTTCAGTTGTCCCTGGAAGAGATTCCCAAAGGCTGACATCACCGAGCCGGCCGCTGCATTGAAGGGCTCGAACAAGCCATCCGAGAACTTCAACGCTGGATCGGTATGGTTCGGCGTGGGAAATGACGGCGTCGTCCGCATGATGCTAAAGGATGCCGACCACAAATACCGCGGCGACACAGTGCGAGTATATGTAAACACCACGTTGCGCTGGCGGTCCACGTACTGCACGCCAAAACTCGGATCGAGCAACGTCTGATCCGGATTAGTCGTGGGTCCTGTTAGATTGTCATAGGTAAACCGGCCCAGAAACTGGCCCTTCTCGCCTAGCTTCTGGTCGATGCGAATCGAGAATTGATCGGCGTTGGTCTCCACATTGGAAGGCGCCGCGTAAGTGCGCGCTCCATAGGCGCCCGCCGCACTGTTCGGCAAGGGATAGCGGGCAAGCACCTGGGCGATTTGCGGGTTGACTGGCACCTGCAGCGTGTCTGTGCTGCCGTCGGGGTACGTGACCGCATCCTGGCCCGCGCGCTCCGCCGCCGTCGGCACTGCCAGCACCTGTGTTGTCCCCAGCACCTGACGGAAGCCTTGATACTCGCCGAAGTAGAAGGTTCGGCCGCGACCGTCATAGATGTGAGGTAACACCACCGGCCCACCATTCGTGAATCCGAACTCGTTCCTCCGAAAGGGCGGAATTCGGCCCGGATCTTCAATGGAGGGATGGTCGAAGTAATTCCGAGCGTCGAGCGCCGAGTTGCGCAGGAATTCAAAAAACGAGCCGTGAAAGCCGCTGCTGCCGGAGCGAGTGATGATGTTCGTGAAACCGGCTGCGCCTCGCCCAATCTCCGCCGGCATCCATCCGGAACTCGACTGCAGTTCCTGGATCGCGTCCACGTTGAAATTCGTAAAGGTGCTTCCGCCCATCTCGGGATCACTGATGTCTGCGCCATCCATCGCGAATACCGCCTCGACGCCCCGCTGCCCATTGATGGCGAATTGCTGTGTGAAGTTGGTCGCGCCGTTGACATCGGTCATCGTTCCGGCTGCCAGCAGTAGCAGAGTGCTGAAGTCGCGGCCATTGAGAGGTAGCTCGCTGACGGACTGGCTCGACAGCTTTTCGCCGCCGGTCGCGCCTGTCGCGTTCGCGGTTGCGCTTGGGTTGGTATTCGGGGCCACCGGCGCGGGAGCCAGTTGCTCAGCGGTGATGGTGAGTGTGTTTTGGTCAGAGACGGTAATGACCATTCTTACGTCCGTGATATTGATCGGAGACGATGCGGTCGGCGGTCGGCCCGGTAGTTGCACCGCGATGGTGTAGGGTCCTGGAGAAAGGGATGCAAGCGTGAAATGCCCATCGGCTTGGGTGAGCGCGATCTGACGATCCTGATGCGCCGCGGTGGCGGCGATCACCGTCGCGCCAGCCACTGGTGCGCCTGCGGTGGTGCGAACCACGCCCATCACAGAAATCACCTGCGCCCCAAGGGGCCTCCCGAGCAGGATTCCCGCCAGGACGCCCACCAGCAAAAGCAGGGAAGTGTGCCTGATCGGCCATTTCCATTGCTCGCGGACGACAATGAAATTAGACGAGGAGCTTGACCCGTTCAGGTCCTTCTCGGAATGCGGCGACAGCAGCATCCTCAACTCAGCCAGCCGTTCTCTGGTCTGCTTCACATACTCCAACATTTCGCGTGTTCAGCGGAGCGCTATTAGTGTCCCCATCGGGGATGGTTGAAACCCCTCGCCTTCAGGCGAAGTAAACGATAGTGTAACGTGGTCGTGTGCGCGCCCAGTCTGTGGCAGATTGCCGCAGAACACGAACTGGAAATCGTGTCCGGCAAAGTCGCACGCGACCACATGTTGTCTGTCAATAACAAAGTAAAACCAGGCCAGTGTTGCAGAGGAAAAGTCGGCCAGTGAAGATGGCCGCGCCGTATGGATATGCGGGGAGGATTGCCGATGGGCTGGGATGGTGATTTACGCGGTGGCGGGTTGAGATTTCTGCTCGCGTTTGCTCTGTTGGAGGCGATAGCTGTCGCCATTCATCTCGATAATGTGAACATGATGGGTGAGCCGGTCCAGCAGTGCGCCGGTCAGCGTTCCGAGCCAAAGACTTCAGTCCACTCTTCGAAGGGAAGATTGCTGGTTACCAGCGTAGAAGCGCGTTCATAGCCTTGGCTAGAGGTCTCGAAGAGTAGCTCGGCACCGGTCTTCGACAACGGCACGAAACCCAGTTCATCGACGATGAGAAGCTCCTAGCTGGCCAGTTGCTTTTGCAAGCGCAGCAGTTTCTTCTCGTCTCTGGCCTCGATCAGTTCACTGACCAGGGCCGCGGCGGTGGTGAAGCGCACGCGATGGCCATGCAGACAGGCGGCCAGGCCGAGGGCCAGCGCGATGTGCGTTTTGCCGGTGCCACTGTTGCCCAGGATCAGCGCATTTTTCCGGCGGGCGAGAAACTCCGATCGCGCCAGCTCCAACCCCATGGCTTTGTTCAAGGACGGGATGGCGAGGAAGTCGAAGCTGTTCAGACTCTCGACGACTGGGAACTTCGCCTGCCGGATGCGCCGTTCGGTGGCGCGGCGGTCGCGGTCCAGCAACTCCAGTTCCGTGAGCCGCAGCAGGTAGCGCGGATAATCGAGGCTTTCGGCGGCGCCAGATAGTGCAGCGGATCGAAGACCACCGCCTCGCGTTCATAGCTTCTTGGATGACGCGCGACGACCTGGCTGCCGCAGGCATCACCACTTCATGCACGTACCCCTTGACCGGAACTTCCCGATGGCCGTAGCAGGTGGGCGCCGAATAATCGTTGGAGCGATTTCCAAGGTCTGTGGGAAGGGCGGAAAACAGCATCATCGTTTTCCGGGCTTTCCACAGACCGCCATTTCCTCCGCCCTGTTCGTTGGCCATCGATCCCACGCGGTCAGCCGCAACCGCTCAAAGAGTTTGGCTTTTGCTTGCTGCACCCGCCCGCTGGCCGTGTAGCAGGCGATCAGCCGCGTCACCTGCGCCCGGCTCAGCCCCGTCATCTTCTCGATGTAGCGCCGCACCAGGCCCCGCGCCGCCTTGCCCAGTTGGGCGTACTGCCGTCCGACCAACACCCGCTCCACCCAGCCATAGAGCTGCTGGCGGTCTTCGGCCTCAAACCGGACTTCCTCGCTGGCCGCGACAAAACGGCCAATCGCCTCCAAGCTCAACTCTTCTGATCGAACCATGCAAATGTTCACTACCCAGCATGACCGACCCTTCAGGCTCATCTTGTATTGGATAAGAGTCCTGTTTGGCAGTCTTCGCCACGGTTGATATACTCACCAAGAAGCATCGATCGGAAATCTTCATTTCCCTCCACTCGTGTGTAGAATTCCCTTCCGGAAAATCTCCACGGCCAGGTAGCTCAGTGGTAGAGCGCAGCCCTGAAAAGGCTGGCGTCGGGGGTTCAATTCCCTCCCTGGCCACCACATTTCAAAGGACTTGCACGATTCCCCCTGCAAAATCGAACCCACATTCAACCCACATTCGTCCACAAATTCACGAAACCGCCCATTCTACGGGCGTTCCCGCGTTTACCGACGCTGTGAGCAGATCATCCACGATGCGTGTATGCGCGCGCCGTTTCGAGGGAGTGGCCGCCTTGGCATACAGATCCAGAGTGGTTTTGCTCTGTGCGTGCCGCAACAATTCCTGCGTGACCTTGACGTTCTCGTCGTTGTCGATCAGCCAAGTCGAAATCGATCTTCGGAACGTATGCCAACCGACTGCTCCCGTGATCCCTGCTGCTGCCGCGGCAACCCTCAGATGGTTCGCGACCAACGTGTTCGCGCGAAAGGGCTTCTTGCCACGCATCCTTGGGCTGGCAAACACCCAGTCCGACGAAGCGGCATAGGGCGTCTCCCGTCGCCAGGCCTGCAGCGACTTGAGTACGGAGATGGCAGGCGGCATTCGGCTACTGGAGGCATTGGTTTTGGTTTCACCGACGACGCCGGAAACGATCGCGCGTCGCACGTGAAGCACCCCCGTATCGAAGTCGATGTCCTGCCAGCGCAGCGCCAACAACTCACTGACGCGCAATCCCGTCGTTGCATCGAGCCAGGCCATCGTCTTGACCGGCTCTTTGAGGTACGTCAGGATGGCCATCGTCTCCGCCATCGTAAGTATGGTGTGCTCACGGGTGGAATGCCCGCTCTGCCGCACATACTTCATTGGATTCGCCTGCGCATCTCTGGGCAGAAATCCGTGACGGATGCCATGGCGAAATACGACACTCATGATGTTGCGGATTTTCAATCGTGTCCCATTCGCCAGCTTATCGGGTCCGCAGCCTAATTCAGCAAGCCAGTCCTCGATAGCAATCGGCTCCATTTCGCTGATCAGAGCCTTTCCCCATCTCGGCACAATCCAGAGGTTGAGATAACGCCGGTTAGCGTCAATCGTGGAGTGCGCCTTGGGAGACCTTGCATTCTGCTGATCTCCGTCCAGTTCTCTTGCGATGTAGTGTTTCGCCAGATCCGCAAATGTCATCCCCATGACTGACAGACGCGGAGTTGTCGTGTTGATGTTGATCCGAAGCGCCTCGGCAGCTTTTTCCGCAGCCGCCTTCGTGCGATAGTCGAGAAGGGTCCCAATCACGCGATTGTTTTCCTTTCGCGAACCGTCCGCGTGAATGCTCCGCCAGCGGAACACCCACACGTCGGGTCCATGCTTCCGCGCAATGCGTCGGATGCTTCCTTGTTGATATCGTGTCTTGCTCAATTCGGTTTCCTCCGATTCGAGCAACACGGATGGCTGTCTGAGTTTACCTTCCGCTGCATCCATTCGCGAACTTCCGAACGTAGAAAGCGCCAGGTTTTGCGTTTGCCCTCCCCCAGCGGATAGGCGGGGATGAGTCCATCGCGAGCCATCTGCTGTACTGTTCTGGGGTGAAGGCCAATCATGACCGCAATCTCGAAAGCGTCCACAAAGTACTCAATCGCGGTTATAGACCCGGGGAGCGGAACTTCTGTGTGAGTCATCCTTTACTTTCCGTTACGTTACCTGCGCGTTGTTTCGCGCAGGGCGGCGCCAAACGCTGATTCGGTTCTCTATCCCGAGTATGTAGAACGACTTGTTTCTACCAATGGCTCACACAAATTATTTGTTTTTCGCATTGCAGGCGCATTCACCTCCGGCTCGAGTGCACAGCAGATAACCATCGCTCATGTCATTGCAAACACATGGCTTACCATCCAATTGATCGCATAATGTACTTGCAAACATGCAAGTATCTTCCGGAATTGGAACGACTGCTTCCCGATCGTCGCCATGGAGCGCCGAATGTACTTCGGTGCTGCTGGCCCGAGTATGTAGAACCATTCGTTTCTACCAATGCCTCACGAATTTTTGGTTTTTCGCATTGCAGGTGCCTTCACCTGAGGATGTCGAGTGCGCAGCCGACAGCAATTCTTCATGTCATTACAAACACAGGGATTACAATCGCAATTGGCCCCGTAATATACTTGCATATATGCAGGTATCGAGGAAATGCGAGCGACTGGTTCGGGCCATGGCGCCTGCCGGCAACCTGTTTCTTCTGCTCAGCATCCAGGAGCTTCGAAGGCGGGGCCTCACGTTTTTGGCCTTCTACATCTTGCAGCGGACCATCGACGAGCGAGAATTCTCCGAGTTCTGGGTTCGCCAGGAAACTGGGCTGGACGATTATGAAGTCAGCCGCGCATGTACTTTTTTAGCGCAGAGCGGTCTCATTCAAAAAAAGAAAGATGAAGCGGATGCCCGAGTCCGAGTCCTCACACCGACGGATCGGGGAGTTCGTGTCCGGGACAAGATCCTGTCGACGGCTGCCGAGCGACTCGACGACGGTCTGCCTCGTCCAGGGCGTTTGCGGCGGGTATCCGAAGCCACTCAATTTTTTCGAAAGGGCAATCGCATCCTGCTCGAGCCGCTGCAACTGTCGTTCTTCGATACTGATCTGTGTGAGGAAGAACCCTCGAAATCGGTCAAGAGGAAGGGTAAGGCGAGGAAGCCTGCCAAGGGTCGGCCCAGGCGATCAGAACCCTGACAGAGCCTTTTGGAACGGCCCTGTGCTTATTTCTGTGGCTTGGCAACCGTCTTCAGCCGCGCGGTGTCGCAGAAACCATGGTGGCCGGGGCCCGGCGACCCCTCAAGTTACCTTTGTTGCGCATATTCGTCTTCCACTTCCATTTCTGGCGTCGACCTGTGATACGCTCCGCTCGGGAGTCTTCGTCGTCCATCGAGTCCCTTGCGGATGCACCGCTGCCTGCCGCATGCAGAGAATGCGGATGAATGGGAAAGGATGCACAAGCCTGATGTCCCCGAGGAAGGACTTCGCGGCCTTCCACCACGCGGCAATCGGCACGATTGGAGGCGGCATGGAAAATAAAACTCCCGTGGAGAGATTTGACAAAATGTCAAATCTCTCCAAAGAACTCCAGCGTATAGAGAAAGCGTATATCCACACCAAGAGTGCGGAGTTGGCGAAGACCCGGAACTCTGTGGTTGGAGGTCTTCAGAAATTCGGGAACAGCCGCTTCCAACTTGGGCGCGTGTTGCGCCAATACAAAATGCACTTTAAATCTGAGCACGGCTGGGTAGCGGCAGCGAAGCTCATCGCTGCCGCCATGGATCGCGACGTAAAGACTGTCTTCAGGATGATCGAGGCTTATGAAACGGCATCGCAGTTGCCGGCGATTACCCTCGATGCGATGCGGGAGCAGAACATCGATCCGGCAGCTGCCAAGCACGCTGGGGTTGTCGCGAATCTACTCCGGTTACCGGAGCCGAAGACAAGCGAGAAAGCGTCTGCCGTCGTGCGCGAGGCTTTCAAAAAGCAGGTGCTCCAAAAGGCAAAGAGAGCATCGGTCAAGGCGGACCTGGAAGCATTCGCCGAGCGAGTTGTGAAACAGTTTGAGGAGCGCTATCGATCGGCCACGCCCCAGCAAAGGGATGCAGAGGTGCAATACATTCTCGAATTGCTGGTCAACAGGCTGCGGGCGCCGATCCGGGAACTGCGGCAATTCGGCCGTCCGACCCTGGTGCCCAAGCCGTCGAAGCAAGGGGCCGCGTGAGCCTGGACTCCTCCGGAATCTCGTGGACCGACGGCACGCTCAACAGCCTGTACGGCTGCGCCGAATGTTCCGTCGGCTGCCGGCTATGCTACGCCGTGGGCCGGGTCTACCGGAATTCGCACAATCCGAAACGAAACGGCGACGGGTGCTTCGATGGCTTGGTAAAGAATGGACGGTTCACCGGCAAACTGCTCTTCGATCCGAAGCATTTGTATGCGGTGCTAAAAAAACGAAAGTCGAAAATGATCTTCGTCAATGAGTTTTCGGACCTGCTGCACGAATCTCTCCCGATGGAACTAATTTTGGAGCACGTCCAGGTTTTCCAGGCAGCCTATTGGGATCAGTTTCAAGTGCTGACGAAGCGCAGCCATCGACTGGCTGCACTCAACAAATCCGTTCTGGCGGAGTTCGGCTCCTGGCCGGAGAATTTGTGGCTCGGGGTTTCCGTGTGTTCGGGAGCGAAGCTCGAGATGCAGCGCATCGAGCATCTTGGCGCCACGGCCGCAGCCGTGAAGTGGATTTCTTGCGAGCCCTGGGTTTCGGACATGAATGTTCCACTACGCAAGACATTCCCCAGTCTTCGGCGCATGCTGCGGAAGAACAAGATCGCGTGGACTGTGGTCGGGGGTGAATCCGGACCCCGCGCGGACACCAGCCTGATGACACTGGACGATGCGCAATATCTTCTCAAGGAGAGCAAAGCCGCAGGATCGAGAGTGCATTTCAAGCAGCTTGGGACGGCACTGGCGATTCAGCTCGGAGTTTACTCGACCCGCGGCAAAGGCGAACATCGCGCCAAGGGCGGCCATCCCGATCAGTGGCCGGAGGGCCTCAACATCCGCGAATGGCCGGAGGTCTCATGGAAGAGTTTGGCCGGGCGGCCGCAGTTCAATCCGGCCTACAACTCGGATCAGCGGAAGCGCTATCGGCTTGCTGCCCGGCAGAAGTAGCCGCCACGGCTGCGCAATCATTCCCTGTCCTCAGCGAACTGCCGAACTGTCTCGCACCCTACGGCTTGGCAACACGTTTCGTTCGGGTGGATTTGGCCGGAAGTCTCGGTGGCAATGCTTCCGCCAGTTTCAATGCCGCGTCCGATTCCGCTTGCAGGAGTACCTTCGCGGAACTTAACCGTAGCCGGGCATACCAGTCCGCCAGCGAAGAAACGGAACCGTCCTCCGCTGCTTCCAGCGATTCGAGCAGTTCCAATTTCTTCAACGCCGATTGCTGAAGAAAGTCGCTGGCCATCTGGCGCTTGCCACCCGCCCACAATACCAAGAGGGCAACTCGAAGATCGGCGTCGAGATCGCCGCTGGGACCATCCTCGAGAAGTGCGTGCCAGCCATTCTTCAGGTATTTCTTTCCGGCTGAAGTGAGGCTGTGGTCCGTTCGGCCTCGAGCCCCTGACTTCTCCTGGCGCGCAAACCCGGCTTCCAAGAGCCTTTGCAGCGTCGGAATCGTGGCTCCAGGGGAAAGCCCGCCTGCTTTCTGAAACTCGTAGGGTGTCGAAATTCCGCTATCGATCAAAGCCAGCACAAATAGATCGAGGTCGGTCCGGCGGCGCTTGTCACGAGTCTCAGACATGTTCCATCAGTATACGAAGCTGGCACTATAATTGGGCTCCTTTTCTTCGTTGACGAAGCTTGTGGGTACTACCCGTGCTCTTCTTCTTATCGCCGACCGAAGGAGAGACATACGACTTCAGGAGAGCGGTGATCCGGGCGGGATCACAAAGTTCGAGCCGAGTGAGTCTGTTGGCGTTCCAAACCTCCTCAACCTGCAGTAGCAATGTGGATAGCTCCGGCGGAGTGTAACCAAACCGCGGCGCAGCCGCCGAGGCATAAATCGCAAACAGGACACGAGCTTCAATAGGAAGCTCTGCGAATGGGACGTGAATAGAAGTATTCATGCTTTTATTCTGACCGAACACTCTCTTCCAGCAAAGGCCCAATCAAACAGTGCAAGTGTCAGTCGCGAAAGTTCTAAGCCAATCCAAACTTGCGTAAATATCTTCCACACACTATGTTGGCGCTGAATGGCTAGACAACAACTTCTGACGAACTATTTGCCGATCCACTCGAATCTATCTAGGAGTGTGTCGGGCATAGATTGGTGACGGAGTCTACAGCAGGGGTGGGGCGTTTTGTTTGGGAATTATATACTTTACTCCCTGAGCTAACCTATCTAGAATGAGCACATGAGCAGATCGACGATCAGTGCTTACGCCTTTTTCAAGCGGTTCCCCAATGAATCAGCCGCT
>JAKAAZ010000106.1 GCA_021802085.1 Acidobacteriota bacterium | reverse complement strand
AATTGACGCAGCCGCGCGCTCAGGACTCGGCCAGCCGCGATTCGATCCGGGAAAACCACCCTGCGCCTCCCAGACGAGGCAACGAGTCGTCTCGCAATCCATCTCTGTCTTCGACTGAGACGCAGGACGGAACTACTCTAAAATCAGCCTATGCCGACGCATTTCTCTCCGCAAGCCATCCAATTTTTGCGAGGTCTGGCGCGCAACAATCGCCGCGACTGGTTCGACGCCCGCAAAGCCATCTATGAACGCGAACTGAAAGCGCCCCTGCTGGCGCTGATCGAAGAGATCAACGGCGATTTCGTCGATTTTGCGCCGCAGTACATTCGTCCTGCCCAAAAATGCATGTTCCGCATCTATCGCGATACGCGCTTCTCCGCGGATAAAACTCCATATAAAAAACACATCTCCGCCTGGTGGGCTCGGCAGGGGCTGGAAAAGAAATCCGGTGGAGGCTTCTACTTTCACCTGTCAGGAAAAGAACTCGTCATCGCCGCCGGTGTCTACATGCCGGAGCGAGAGCAATTGCTTGCCATCCGTACCCACCTGCTTGAAAACCACGAGGAGTTTCGGCGGTTATCCAGGGCTCGCAAACTTCGGCAGCTGATGGACGAGTTCGATGGGCTGCGTCTGACCCGTCCGCCAAAGGGCTTCCCCAAAGACCATCCGGCCATCGATTTGATCGCCTGCCGCCAGTGGGGAGTTTCGACCACTTTGCCTGCGGAAACAGCGCTCCAGCCAACCTTGCGCAAAGAGATCGTCGCCCGCTTCCGCGCTGCGGCACCACTGATCGAATTTCTCAATCGTCCGCTGACAACACAATCGAGAGCCAATCAAGCACAGTGGCTTGGCTTGTATTAGGACTGAATTTGTCTCCATGGGGCACCGTTGCGACTGAAACGGGGTTGCTGATGTCCGCCATGTTAGGCGCAATCGGCGAGGATATCCTCGTTTGTGTATCAATACGGTTTTCATCTGGTTGGACTCAACCGGCGCGGCGAAATCGTGGTGCGCAAGAAGTTCTCGCGGACACAGTTTCTGCACTTCACAGCGAACCTGAAGGTCGATTTGATCGGCATGGAAGCCTGTGGGGGAGCCCATTTTCTCGGACGCGCATTGGCACCCGGCTGCGTCTCGAATTCCAGGCGTCGAATGAATTGGCGGTACAGACTGCGTTGGCGGGCGTCGTTCCGGGCGAAGGCCCCGCGCCGACACGGCGCAAGCAGCCGTGGCCGACGACGCTGCCGGAGCAGGTGCAGGCGGTGAAGGATGTTCTTCGCGCCACTCTGGTGCAGCGCGCGCAGCAGGTCGCGGCAGCGTTCAGCCCGCCAGTCAAATACGGGTGGCCGAAATTCTGGAGACCTTGACGGCGCTGGGGCAGACGTGACGGCTCGAAGATCGCTATCTTCTATTGTGATGGGATGATTTTAGGATTGGAGAATCCCAGGTCTCAGAAGCGAGACCTGGGGCACCCAAGGTACACCAGCCATCGGTTGGAGACCTGGAGCGGTTTCGCGGTGGGCGGAACGCTGCTCCAGGGCGGGCAAAGCTTGCTCCGGGCGCAGGGAGGCAGCTGCACGAAGACGTGTGCATCGGCGGGGTTTCCGACGATGTGATGGATATCACCGCCACGATGCAGCCGAGTTTACTATTCTTCAGGAGTTGGGACTGGAACGGTATTGTGGATGCAGTTCTTTTAGGAATGCACTTTTTTTGTCGAAGGATCCCTGGGATGAATCGACAGAAAACAGTATTGGTCACGCTGATGTTCGCCGGCCTCGCAACTAGTACCGTGCTTGCGCAAAGCGGCGGCGCGGACATTTACAAGAGCAAATGCACGATGTGCCATGCAGCCGATGGCTCCGCCAATTCGCCCGCGGGCAAGGCCATGAAGACGCCATCCTTTAAGGACCCTGCGGTGATGAAGATGTCGAGCGCGGAGCTGGCCGGGATCGTGAAGGCCGGCAAGGGGAGAATGCCAGGGTATGGCGCCCAGCTTTCGGACGCGCAGATCAAGTCGGTCGTTGCGTACATCCACACGTTGCAGAAGTAATGGTGGTCGCAACGGAGTGACAGGACGGTGTCATGAAATTTGTTGCATTGCAGTTTTTTCAATTCCGCGCATAGAACGCGGCAAGGGTCAGAGACCCAATGAATATTTTTTCCTTCGTACCGGGGAGGTCTCTCCACAGCAGTCCCGCTGGACGCGGCCCTGATGAGTTCTGCAGAGGCAACGCCAGCCGGATGCTTGAACACGGGACATTTTCCGCAAGGGTTGACTTACAGCGGCGCGGTCGAAGGCTGAAGCACGGAACATTGCATTACGCGATTCCCGCCGCCGGCTGGAAGATGCCGGCGGCGGGAATTTTAGTTTTGCTGCTGCTGTTGTTGCCGGGCGCGCTGTATGCGGCGAACAATGCCGATTGCCTGGCCTGCCACGCGGACAAGACGCTGCAGAGCGCGGCGGGAAAAAGCGTTGCGGTGGATGGAGACACCTTCCACGCAAGCGTTTATTCCGGGCTGAGCTGCACCGACTGCCACAGTTCCGTGAAGGGCTTTCCGCATCCGGACCATCCGGAGCCGGTCCAGTTGCGCGACCTGCCATGCGGACCAGGCAAAGGGGCTGAAAGGCAGCGTTCATGCGGCTGCGCGTCCGGGCGCATGTCTGAGCTGTCATGGAAGCCCGCACGCGATTTTTCCCAAGGATGACCCGCGATCGGCGGTGTATCCGCTGAACATTCCGAACACGTGCGGAACATGTCATGGCGGGGTGCAGGACCAGTATCTTGGTGGCGCGCATGGCAAGGCCGTGGCGAGCGGAAATATGAAAGCTCCGGTATGCACGGACTGCCACACCGCGCATGCGATTCTGCAGCCGACACTGGCGGCGTTTCGTATGCAGTCGACGCCGATCTGCGGCTCGTGCCATCAGGGCAGGTTCGCCACCTACGGAGACACGTTCCACTCGCAACTGGGACTGCTGGGCGGCTATGTGCAGACGGCGCGATGCTGGGACTGCCATGGAGCGCACGAGATTCTGTCGGCATCCGATCCTCGCTCGCCGGTTGCGCCGGGGAATATCGTTTTATCCCACCCTAGCTACGCTAGGGCACCCCCCCCCTCGCATTCCCATGATCCGTGAAAATGCTCAGGAGAAATTCGGCGCGTACTACAACAACTTTGAGGTCAGCATGTTCGGTACATTAAAGAAGAACCTTCGCGTGGTCCTGTTTTATGGGAACAACCCGCTCAGCCTGATTGGCGGCGCACTGACAAGCGCCTCGGCGTTTGTGCTGATCGGTTTCTGGGTGGTCACGATCTTCGGTCATGGCGGTTCCACAAACCCCTACCTCGGCATTATTTTCGATCTGTTTTTGCCAGGCCTGTTTATTCTTGGGCTCATTCTGATTCCCATCGGCATCGGGCTGCGCCACAGCCATCTCAAAGCCGCCGGACAACTGCCCTCGGTCTATCCGCAGATCGACCTGCAGGACCCGGTCTTTCGCCGTGGGATTGAATTCGTCGTCGCGGCCACCTTCATCAATTTTGTCATCGTAGGGACGGCGAGCTATCGCGGCGTCTCCTACATGGATTCCCCGAATTTCTGCGGCCAGTCCTGCCATGTGATGGAGCCGCAATGGGACGCATATCAGGTGGGCCCGCACCAGCATGTGGCTTGCGTGGAGTGCCACATCGGGTCCGGAATTTCCGCGGCCGTAGAGGCCAAGATGAACGGCACCAAGCAACTGGTGGAAGTGACGTTCGACACCTATTCGCGCCCCATCACCGCTCCTCTGTCGGTATTGCATCCGGCGCACGCCACCTGCGAGCAATGCCACAATCCGACGCGGTTCGTGGGCGACCGGCTGCTGGTGCTGACCAAATTCGGCGATGACCAAAAGAATTCCATTACCCGCAGCGTGCTGGTGCTGCACCTGGGCGGGGTCGATTCTCTGTCGCACCTGAGCGGCATCCATGGTCATCATCTCGACGATTATGAGTACGTGGCCACCGATCCGACCGACCAGACCATCATTGCCGTGAGCAAGCGCAATGCGGACGGCTCCGTGACGCAATATGTCAGCTCCGACTGGAAAGGTCCAATCCAAGGAGTGACGCGGCGGATGGACTGCATGGACTGCCACAATCAGGCGTCGCACATGTTTGTGACACCGGAACAAGCGCTCGACGAGGTCATGGTGGACGGGACGCCCAGCGCGAGTCTGCCGTTCGTCCACAAGCAGGGAATGCAACTGATTCAGGCGAAATATAGCTCGCAGGCCGAGGCGGCGGCGAAGATCACCTCCGGGCTGGAGGACTACTACAAAACGCAATATCCCGATGTGTGGAACGGCCAGCGCGGCGCTGTGGAGAATGCCGCGCGGATGCTGGTCACTATTTACGGCCGGAACATCTTCCCGTTCATGAAGGTCGCGTGGGGAACGTATCCGAACAACATCGGTCATACGGACTATCCCGGCTGCTTCCGCTGCCATGATGGCAATCACGTGGCCAAGAGCGGAAAGGTCCTGACCAACGATTGCAGCGTCTGCCATAACCTGCTGGATGTGGATGATCCGAGTCCCAAGGTGCTGACTGAACTCGGCATGCAGTAGCCCGGGCGCGGGCGTTCCTCCTTTGGAAATAAGGTTGGTCGTTCCGATCGCTTCGGCTAGGTTCTGGGCAGACTGCACGGGTGGAGAGGTGCGTCGCAGAACGGACTTAGGCCGATATCGTCGATAGCCGGTTTACAGTCTGTATGGTCATTTCGTTGCGAAAATCGCGATGATGCGCGCAGCGTCAACACTGCAATTACCCTCTGGATTCTTCGCTGCGCTCAGAATGACTCTTTCCATTTTGAAACCAGTTTTGTAGATCCGGATTCTTCGCTCCGGTCGCGTGGGAGATCTCCGTCCAGAATGACTCCGTTCAATACGGAACTACGACACAGGTACACCTGGGTTCGCCGGGGGCGGGGGGCGAACCTGGAGGGTACGGTCAGTTCCGCGGTACGGCATCGCGCAGTTGCGCGGAATGCCTGGGAGCGCTTTGCCAGGGGGACTCTTCCTTCAGAACGAGAACAGGGCAGTGGGCTTCGCAAAGAACGCGATATGCGTTTCCGGGGATAAATTTTGGATTGAATGAGGAATGGGCCGAAGCGCCCAGGAGAATCATGTCCGCCTGGTGATGCTTGGCATAGGCAAGGATCGATTCCGCAGGTTGGCCGTAGGCGACATCGCACAGCGTCTTGCATTTGCGTGTCGGCCGTACCGCCAGCAAATCGTCCAGCATCTTCCAGGCATATGCGCGGGCTGCAGCGGTGGTGGGGTGTTCGGGCACAACATTTTGCAGCACGTGGAGCAGGGTGAGATCGGCGCCGTGCATTTCGGCGACGCTGAGGGCAAACTCCGCAATTCTTTGGGAACTGCGGTTCAGGGAAGCGGCAAACACGATGCGCGTATGTTGCTCGACGGTGATGTCGCGTGGAACCGCTTTCGGTCCCACCGCGAGCACAGGGATATCGATGCGATGGAAGAGGGCCTCGGCGATCGAGCCAAGAATGTGGTGATGGAATTTCAATTTCCCATGGGAGCCCGCGATCAGGCGGTCCGCCTTCCATTTGCCGGCGATGTGGAGAATTTCCGTGACCGTGTCGCCGGCAACCAAGTGGAACGAGCTGTCGATCCCAGCGGCCCTGGTTTCCGCGACCGCCTTCTCTAGGGTAGTTTCCGCCGACATCTTCATGCCATCGGCGTCGCAAGAGACCATCAGGACTGGATCGATGAGAGAGGCATTCGGATCGGGCAAGACGTGTACGATTTGCAGTTCGGCCTTGTAGGCAAGCGCCTGCTGCTTGGCAATGGGAAGAGTAAACCCTAAGTCCGCGAGGTCCGTGGCCAGAAGAACGTGGCGCGGGTGGGCCCATTCCCGGATCTGTTTACTCGACATAGGAACTCCTGAACATCGATTCATTGTCAACGCGGCGGATGCATCTGGATGTGCCAACTAGCACGCATGTCTGTGATTTCCATCACAGCAACGGCGATTGAGGATGTGTTCTTCTACATGGTACCTATGGGACGATTCGCTTGCCGGGAGCGCCGTGGCAACGCATTACAGCGCTACACACACTGATGGGTTGCAAGGTGCGCCGCCAGCAACGGATGCGCAGGGTGGATGTTGCGCAGGATCATGGCAGGGCAACGAGACAAGCGCAAGACGTTGGCGATAATTCCGGTCCGCAGATGCGTGAACATGCCGCCGCCGCAATGCGCGCTCATCACCAGCAGGTCCGCCTGAGTATCCTCAGCCATGCGGATGATTTCCTGGGCGGGGTCTCCCTCGCGAATCAGACATTGCGGTTTGACTGTCAGCCAGGCGTCGCGGCCCATCATTTTTTCGAGCGCGTCAAACTGGCTTTCCGAGGGGCTGGCAATCCCTTCTTCTCTTACTGTGAAAAGCGTCAGGCGCGCCTGGTGGCGGCTGGCAATCTTACCGGCCAGGCGGGCAGCCTGGGTCACTCCCTCGGCGGTGTCACATGCCAGCATCAGATGTTTCCAGGGAATCGTTTTTTTCGCCATGGCCGCGGCATGCGGGCCGACGACGATGACCGGGTGATCCGACCTGCGGATCACAGCCTCGGCGACGGAACCGAGGAGCAGGCGCTCCAGTCCGGTGAGTTCATGCGTGCCGACGACAATGCAGGAAGCCTTCAACTCGTCCGCCAGCTTGACGATCTCGTGGGCAGGCGTACCCAGAATGAGAGTCCCGTCGACCTTAAGGCCCGTGCCTTTCAGGGTTTGTTCGGCGGTATGGACTTGCTGCTCGAGTTCCAGTTCCTGGATGCGCAGCAGGTCCGGAGAGTCTTCCGGGATGATGGGCATGACATAAATGAAGTGGAGCGATCTCGACTCCTGCATGGCGAGCTGGGTGGCGTACTCTAAAATGGATCTCGACAGCAGGGAGAAATCTGTTCCAACGAGGATGGGTCCTTGGGTGAGCGCCGAGTCGATGTTCATACATTTGATTCCTCTCAAGCGCCATCATAGGAGTGGAGTGCGCGGAATCCAGTGACAGGCCGTACACGGGGATGTGATGGCTATCACCCATTTGTTGAGGGCGATCCAGGGAGCGGAGGGGTAGCTCTCGGTTTGGGCGGCATACTCAGGAAAAAACGATCGAGGTGACCACCGTCACGGAAGAGCGACTCCAACGAACGTATTCTGAAGAGTGCAGTGACGTCAAGGCGGGCGCTGGGGCAGGCACGCTGCCCATACCCTGCGAGGCAGGCATACGAAACGTCGTGAAATCGAACTTGGAAAGTGCGAAAGAAGACCCCATGTCCGTAGAAACCGGCACCGCTGTCAGCCGCTTTGACGTGCTTCTGGAACGCGCCCGGAAGCTTCCGGCGATTCCTGTCGCTGTCTGCTATCCGTTGACAAAGGTCGCGCTGGCCGGCGCGCTGGAGTCCGCAGTCTGCGATGTCATCCGGCCAATTCTGGTCGGGCCGAAGGACAAAATCCAACACCTTGCCCATACAGAGGGATTCAATATCGACCGGTGCGAGATGGTCGATACGGCGGACGAAATTCAAGCGGCAAAGATCTCGGTGGAACTGTGCCGCTCCGGGCAGGCGGATGCCTTGATGAAGGGAAGCCTGCACACCGATGCTTTCATGCGTCCGGTGCTGGCCAAGGAAACCGGGCTGCGCACCCTGCGCCGGATCAGCCATTCGTTTGTGATGGAAACGCCGGCCTATGATCGCATCCTGTTGATCACCGATGCGGCGATCAATATTCTGCCGACCCTGGACGACAAAGTGGACATCGTGCAGAACGCGATCGATCTTGCCCATGTGCTGGGCGTGCCGGTGCCCAAGGTGGCGATTCTGTCGGCGGTGGAAACGGTCCAGTCGAGCATCATTTCCACGATCCATGCGGCGGCGCTGTGCAAAATGGCGGACCGGGGACAGATCACCGGCGGAATCCTGGATGGTCCGCTGGCCTTCGATACCGCTGTGAGTCCGGAGGCGATGAAAATCAAACACCTGGTTTCCTCCGTCGCGGGACAGGCGGACATCCTGATCGTTCCCGATCTTGAGTCGGGCAATATGCTGGCGAAGCAGTTGGAGTATCTCGGCGGCGCCAGTTTGGCAGGGATTGTCACGGGGGCTTCCGTCCCCATCATTCTTACCAGCCGCGCGGATTCGGCCAAGACGCGCATGACGTCCGCGGCTGTCGCTTTGCTGATGCATGCATGCGCGTGAGGGAAAGACACCTCGCACGATACGCATTGGCGCTGAGTTGTCACCCCCCCCAAAGTGGCTTATCGAAACCGGGACCGATCACGCTGGATCCCGATTTCGATTTTGAACGAGGCGTACCCAGACTCGCCGGTTCCCCCGGCGGGAGACATTTCCTGGCCGACGGTACCCACTTTCGGCAACAGACCATTTATCGTACATAGTAGCGACTATGAGCCAGATCAAGGCTATACGCGGCACGCGTGATTTGCTGCCGCCGGAAACAGAGCTGTGGAATCGAGTGGAGGCGACGGCGCGGCGCGTGTTCGAGCGCTATGCGTTCGGTGAAATTCGCACGCCGA
This sequence comes from Acidobacteriota bacterium, assembly GCA_021802085.1. GTDB lineage: Bacteria > Acidobacteriota > Terriglobia > Terriglobales > Acidobacteriaceae > JAKAAZ01. The sequence continues at coordinate 2,694 of JAKAAZ010000106.1, read as the reverse complement.
TTTTTGAGGACACGCAGTTGTTTGCCCGCGGGGTTGGGGAAGAGACGGACATTGTTTCGAAGGAAATGTACACGTGGGAAGATCGCGCGCGGGCGCAGTCGGAAAAAGCGCAGATGCTGACGCTGCGGCCGGAGAATACGGCTGGGGTGGTGCGCGCGTACATCGAACATAAGCTGGGCGATACTGGCTTGCTGCAGAAGCTGTATTACATTGGGCCGCAATTTCGTCGGGAGAGACCGCAGAAGGGGCGGTATCGGCAGTTTTTTCAGATTGGGGCCGAGGTGATTGGGCCGGTGAGCGCGGGCAGTGAATCTCCGCTGCGCGATGCGGAAGTGCTGGAGATGCTGGCGACGTTTCTGGATGAACTGGGAGTTACGGGCTGGACGCTGGAGTTGAACTCGGTTGGGTCGGCGCAGGATCGGCCCCGGTATGTGGAGGCGCTGCGGGAGGCGCTGACGGAGGTTGCGCCGACGTTGTGCGTGGATTGCCAGCGGCGGGCGGTGACCAATCCGCTTCGAGTGCTGGACTGTAAAGTGCCGGAAGACCAGGACAAGATTAACGCGCTGCCGAAGATTGCGGATTTCCTGGATGAGGATTCGCGGGCGCATTTTGCTGCGGTGCTGGCGGCGCTGGATGCTTGTGACGTGCAGTACACGGTGAATCCGAGGCTGGTGCGCGGGCTCGATTACTACACGCGCACGACGTTTGAGTTTACCCACGGCGGTTTAGGCGCGCAGAATGCCTTGCTCGGTGGCGGACGTTATGACGGCCTGAGCGAAGCCATCGGAGGTCCGAAGGCGCCGGGAATTGGGTTTGCAATTGGTGAAGACCGGCTGGTGTTGACCTTGCGGGCGCAAGAAGAGACTCTCCTCGAGACGGTTTACGTGACTACTCCGAGTGACGTGTATGTTGCGCCCCTCGGCGAGGCGCAAAATGCCGCAGCCTTGGCTCTAGTGCGAGAACTTCGAAAGTCCGGCCTGCGGGTCGAGCTCGGCGACGGTGCGTTCCGTCTTAAGAAGTCGTTTGAAATCGCGAACAAGCTTGCATGGCAGATCGTCGTCCTCGGCGAAGACGAGTTGAAATCCGGTATTCTGACAATCAAGAGCTTCCTGACGGGCACGCAGAGGAAGTTTCCTTACATCGGCCTGAGAAGCCAATTTGAAGTGCGCTCGATTCAGGAATCAATTGAGAACAAAGTCAACATGTTCACGCAGTGGCTTCGGCTGGTGGCTCTCCTGGCACAAGCCGATTGCGCCGTCGAGAACGCCCCCAGCCCCGGTAATGGGCAATACGAATATCAATGGCGCGTTACTTTCGGGAAGCCACGAGAGACTAAGGATTACATTTCATTCAAAACAGAGGAAATTGGACTCCCTGATGACAAGAGGCGGGAAGTTCTTGGCAAACAGCTCCTGTCGTTGATTAGGGCAAAGGAGATGCCGGTATGAAAGCTAGAGTTTTAGTACTCTTCGCATTCGCGCTCGTCCTTTCGACGTCCTCTGCCGCAGGGCAAGTTGTGCCCGAACCTGCGAATGCTATCTCGTTAGATGGAGTGCAATTGCAGCTGGGTCAAAGTCGGGATCAAGTATTCGCTTATTTAGGAAACTGCTGCCTTTTACGCAAGTTCGGCACAGGCGATGATTGGTCAGTTAAATCAAAGGGCGCGGATACCGAGGACTACGGACAGGTGTCCTTTTCAAATGGCAAACTGGCTTTGGTTTCGAAGGACTGGGCAACCGGTGGGGAAGACGCCTTCACATTTGTGCAAACCCTTCATGGGGCTCTGGAGCAGCTCGGAAAAGGGGTTGAAGACACGTGCTCCGTTTACACCAACAACACACGGACGACCGTAGTGGAATACCGGACGATCACGCTGTCCTGTGGGGCGAAAAAGCTCGTGGTAGAGACCTCGCAGTTCTTTGCGGGCGAGTATAAGGGAACAGAATCTACCACCATACAGGAACTCCTATTATCGGCGGGGATCCAATAATGCGCAGTTCCGGCGCGGGACAATAAAAATTCTAAAGAGCAATAAGGAAACGATGGCACTGGATCTTCTAGGAAATTTGCAGCGAACACATATGTGCGGAGAGCTGCGGCTATCTGCGGCCGGTCAGCAGGTTGTCGTGATGGGGTGGGTGAATCGCCGCCGCGATCATGGAAATTTAATTTTTCTCGATCTGCGGGACCGTGCCGGGATTGTGCAGATTGTGCTGGACAAGGAACTGTGTCCGGGGGCGCATGCGAAGGCGGAGGCTGTGCGGCCGGAATATGTGGTTGCGGTGCAAGGGAAGGTGCGGCGACGCGATGCGGCGTCCATTAATCCGAATATGCCGACGGGCGAAATTGAAATCGACGTGGATGAGTTGCGCATCTTGAACGATGCGAAGACGCCGCCGTTTTCTCCGGCGGAAGAGGCGATTGGCAACGAAGAGCTGCGCTTGAAATATCGCTATGTCGATCTGCGCCGGCCGGCCATGCAGGAAAACATGATCCTGCGGCACAAGGTTGCGCTGGCGATTCGGCAGTATCTTTCGGGCGAAGGATTTCTGGAGATTGAAACGCCATTTATGACGCGGTCGACTCCTGAAGGCGCGCGCGATTATCTGGTGCCCAGCCGCGTGCATCCGGGCGAATTCTATGCGTTGCCGCAGTCCCCGCAGATGTTCAAGCAGATCCTGATGATCTCCGGAC
>JAKAAZ010000105.1 GCA_021802085.1 Acidobacteriota bacterium | reverse complement strand
TTTGATTGAGTCCGCTGCTGAATCGCGGCAGAATGAACCAACCAAGATACCCCCGCCGCTGCCGCTCGCACCCCATCATGGACAAGCTATAGTCAAACCAGCAGGTGTAACTCGAGGGTCGATGTTATACGCCTGCCATGTCTACGAATGCTGACGATACGGCCACAATCCGATTCCTCCGACTCCATCGCCATTCAGCTTGAAAAAGAGGTCCAAGAGTCGCACCTGATGTCCCTGGCTCGCTACCTTTCGCGGACCGCGGTGCATACCTACGCCTTCAGCGTGGCGGCGAATGCCATCCTGTCGCTGTTTCCGTTTATCGTATTGATGCTGACCATTGCGCATCGCTTTCTGCACTCGCCGCAAATGGTCGAAGTGATTGCTAGTATGTTGCATGCGCTGCTCCCTACGGGGCAGGACTTCGTCGTACGCAACATGGTGTTTCTTGTGTACTCGCAGAAGCGTGTCGCTGTGGTATCGGTCTTGATGCTGCTGGTTTCATCGACCGGTGTCTTTCTGCCGCTGGAAGTGGCGCTCAACCAGGTGTGGGGCGTCGCGGAGAACCGTTCGTACTGGCGAAATCAGTTGATTTCCTTCAGCCTCGCCTTTATGGTCGGCATTCTATCTTTACTCTCGATCGCCATATCGGCGTCGCACGAAACGCTGCTGGAGATGATGTTTTTTGGCCATACAACCAGTCCGGCATTTCATTTTTTGCAGCGGACACTTCTCAAGATCCTCGGTGTGATCGCCAGCATCTCGATCTTTTTTTTCATTTATTGGATCCTGCCCAACCGCCGTATCCGGGCCATGTCGGTATTGCCGGCCGCTATCATTACCGGGTTATCGTGGGAAGGCGCGAAGCTGGCCTATATCGCGGTGCTGCCGTGGCTGGATTTGAAATCGGTCTACGGACCTTTTTCGATTTCGGTTGGGTTAATGTTATGGGCCTTTATCTCCGGGCTGATTCTGCTTGCCGGAGCGCATTTTTCGGCCTACCGGTTTTTCCGAAAACAAACCGCGATGGAGAAGAAAAAGGCGACGGCGGAATCGCCTCCACCTCCAGAAGAATTGACGACAGCGTAGAGCGGTTGCAAGCCAGATGTATGCGACGGGATTGAATATCGCGCAACTGCTCGGTCAGACAAGCCGGACCGTGGGATTTCTAGGCAGACGCCGGGAACTGTGTCGGCGCCGAGGTGAGGATGAGCTTGAAGGTTGCTACACTCGGTCTATCACGATGGGTCACGAGAGATGCGCCGGATGAAATGGATACGATCGCTGGAAGAGCGGGCAGGCGCAATGTTGCGTCAACTGCCGATGCGGAAGGAAAAGCGCGGCCTCGCTTTCTGGTCGCTGGTGACGGCAATCGTTTTGTTCCTGTTGCGCTGGGTGCCCGGCGTTGGCAGGCACATTGGTTTTTCTCCCTGGGCCGCGCTTCTGGTTTCGATATTTGCGAGTCTGCCTGCGCTGTTCCGATGGATGCGCTGGCGGTTGCTCTGGAAGCTTCGCAATCGGCTATTTGTCACCTATGTGTTGATCGGGCTTACGCCCGTCGTGCTCTTAGGCATGTTGTCCGGGATCGCCGCATACGTACTGTTGGGCCAATTCGCCAACTTCGCAGCAACCTCTGTCATTCACGCGGAACAGGTCGGTCTGGCTGCCAACACCGACGTCCTGGCGCTTCACTTTCAACAGGAACTGATGACGCAGATCAGCGCCAGCAGGCACTCCCAGGCTGTTAGCGTCCCGCCCATGCTCCCCTCGGAAGCCGCCAGAATTATCCGCATTCCCGGTCTGGAAGTTGGCGTGTACCTGGATGGCAAATTGCAACGGCTCAACTTGCCACCGGGCCATGCTCTCACCAGAATATCGACGCCGCCTTCCTGGGTCCATAGCAACTTCATGGGATTGATTTTGCGAGACAATCGCGTCTATTTCAGCGCGATTTCGCGGAAGCCTGTTGGCGCGCATACCATAGTTGTCATCACTGGAGTGCGTCTCGATCCGCAATTTCTACGCCAGGTTGCCAATGGACTGGGCAGCATGACCGTGTGGCCACATGTTCATCTCCAGTCAAACCTTCGGGTTGCGGAGCAAAATCCGCGGTTTCATACCAGCACCGATTCTACCGAACGGACAAATGCGAATGCCGCGTCAGGCGATGCCGTCAATCTTGCTCCGATCATCGAGAATGAGGGACGAGACTCGGGAAAAGTCACTGGGGGGGTATTGCCAAAAGCAGAAAACATTTTCGACTTGCCCATCAATTTTCCGACCACGCTCGATACCAGTGACTGGTCGACCGGCAACCTGACCAGGGTCGTCGCTCAGGTTACTTCGCGCCCGTCCCTTTTGTATCGGCGATTATTTCAACAGTCGCTGTTGATTGGGGGAGGGATTCGAATTGCCCTGATTTCGACGGCAATCGTATTTGCATTGCTCGAACTGCTGGCAATTTTTCTGGCCAGCCGGCTCAGCCGAACAATTACGCACTCTGTCTCGGACCTCTATCACGCCACGCGGGAGGTAGATCGGGGACGTCTGAACTATCGCATTCCAGTGTCGCGCCAGGACCAGTTGGCTGCCCTCAGCCGTTCCTTCAATACCATGTCCGAATCACTGGTGCGATTGCTGGAGCAGCAGAAGGAAAAAGAGCGCATGGAAGGGGAGCTGGAAATTGCGCAAGAAGTGCAGTCCAACCTGTTCCCCTCTGCCGATCTGCAGCTGGGTGGGCTGGAGTTGCATGGTCTGTGCCGGCCAGCGCGCAGCGTAAGCGGCGACTATTATGACTTTCTCGTCTTAGGCGACCACGCTCTTTGCATGGCCATCGGGGACATTAGCGGGAAGGGAATTTCCGCGGCGCTGCTGATGGCTGGGCTGCATTCGGCTGTGCGCGCGTTCAGTCTCGGCGGCAATGAAATGTTGGTGAGGAATCCGGTGGAATCCACCGAGGAAGGACGCCCGGATATTGCTTCGACCGAGATTTTTCAATCTCCCGCGAGCCTGATGCGGCTCTTGAATCTGCATTTATACAGCAGTACGCAGCCGGAAAAATACGCGACACTTTTTCTCGCCAACTACGATGTGGCTTCTCGCGTGCTTCGCTACTCCAACGGAGGCCAGTTGCCGCCCCTGGTGTTGCGAGCCGATGGATCCGTGCTACGGCTCGATCGCGGCGGGACCGTTGTCGGCTTATTGGACGACATGCAATACGAAGAGGGATCTGTCACGCTTCAATCCGGCGACATTCTCGTCGCCTACAGCGATGGCGTCACCGAGCCGGAAAACGAATTCGGGGATTTTGGCGAGACGCGCATGGTGGAGTTGGTACGCCGCAATCGCCATCTGCCTCTGCCGGAAATTACGGAGCACATCATGCAGGCCATCAAAGACTGGATTGGCGCTGAAGAACAACCCGACGACATCACACTTGTGCTGGCCCGGCAGAGTTAGATCGCGGTTAGGGGATATCTTCAGGCGTGGCTAGAGCGAATGATGCGACGGCACGAGAAAGGCCTTGACGGCGATATCGTTCGGCTGTTTGCCCGCCGGGAACATGGTGAGCAGGGCGTGGGTCGGCGTTCGGGGGAGGATAACCGCGATATCACCCGAATGAGCATCGACTACAAACAGTAAATGTCCGGCTTTGGAGAAGGCCATTGCGTCCGGACCATCCCCGGTGCGGGCGGTGCCTACCAGTTCGGCATCGTCGATGCTGAAGACACCCAGAGAGTCGGCATCGAAGTCGCTCACGTACAGCGTGGAGTTGTCCGCGCTGGCGAGCCCGCTCACCGGGTGCGTTCCTACCATATAGGCGCCGCCCACCTCATTCGAACTGGTATCGATTTCGGAGATAGACCCTGCATCGTAGTTGACCGCGAAGATTTCTCCGCCGTCGGGCTTCAGCGCCAGATAAATTGGAGTTTTCCCAACGTCGAGCATTGCCAGCAAGGCATCCGTTGGCATCGGCTGCACGGTCAGAGAGCGGGCCTGAGAGGATGATGGAGGCGACATGGCCAGGGCAATTGCCATGACCTGGTGCCCACCCGAGCAGGCAATGAAGGCCTTGCTGGAATCGGGGAGGATGGCGATGTCCGTGGCTCCCGGGCACCCGCTCCACACGCTGCGCACGCGGTCGGTTTTTGCGTCGATGATGCTGACGCTGTTGCCCAGGCGGTTCGAGACGACCAGTGTATTTCCATCGGGACTGATGGCCGCAAGACCGGGTCCCTCGCCCACTCCGATCGCAGCAATTTCGCGCCGCTTGTCGAGGTCCAGCACAGAGACGTTGTTGGAACTGGAGTTGGCAACGTACGCCCGCTTGCCGTCGGAGCTTACGGAGATGAAGTACGGGCGTTGATGCACCGGGATCGTCGCTACGACTGCATTTTTCTCCGCGTCGACCACGCTGACAGAATTGCCGCCGGTATTGACGATGTACACTTCATTGCGCTTGTTGTTTACGGCCACGCCTGTGGGATCGGCGCCAACCGGGATCACTCGGTCCTGCCGAAGATTCACGACGTCGAGCACGGTGACCGTGTTGCTGCCGCCGTTGGTGATGTAGGCATACTCGCGATAATTGGCGGGATAATCTGGAAATTCATGCGACTGACAGCCAGCGAGGCAAACCATCGCGGCGGGAAAGAAAAGGCAGCACACGAAACGCTGAAAAAGCGTGCGGTTGAGACGCGCACTTGCTGAATTTCTGGCCTGGAACAACTGCATCATGCGTTCGCCGGCTATCTGGCTCTCGCCACGGGCTGGTCCGCATCCACGAGGTCGACGGTTTGCCGCTCGACACGAATGCCGTCGGGAACATCGCGGTGCAGAATACGCGCGATCTGGCGGACCTCGCCAACCATGTCGGCAAATTGCTGGGGATAGATCGACTGCGCGCCGTCGGACAGGGCTTTGTCGGGCTGGTGATGCACTTCGACGATCAGGCCATCCGCGCCGACGGCAACAGCGGCCCTGGCCAGCGGAACGACCTTGTTGCGCTTGCCGGTTCCATGGCTGGGATCGACGATGATCGGCAGATGACTCAGGCGCTGCACCGCCGGAACGATGCTGAGATCCAGCGTATTGCGGGTGTGATCGACAAAGGTGCGCACGCCGCGCTCGCACAGGACCACTTCATAGTTGCCCTCGTTCATGATGTATTCGGCAGCCATCAGAAGCTCTTCCAGTGTTGCCGCCATGCCGCGCTTCAGCAGCACAGGCTTGCGGGTGCGTCCTACTTCGCGCAGCAGCGAGTAGTTCTGCATATTGCGCGCGCCGATTTGGATCATATCCGCGTAGCGTTCGACCAGTTCCAGGGTTTCATGATCGATCGCCTCGGAAACAATGCGCAGACCGAAAGTGTCGCGAATCTCCGCCATGATTTTGAGCGCTTCTTCGCCTAGTCCCTGGAATGCGTACGGAGACGTGCGCGGTTTATACGCGCCGCCGCGAAAGAACTGAGCGCCGGCAGCCGCGATTTGTTCGGCAACCGCAAACGCCTGCTCGCGGGTCTCAATGGAGCAAGGCCCCGCCATGATCGCCAAATTCTTGCCGCCAATGGTGGCGTTGGTGCCGGGGAAACGGATGACGGTATCGTCTTCCTTCACATCGCGGCTGACCAGTTTGTAGGGTTTGGAAACTCGAATGACTTCGGCCACGCCGGACAACTCTTCCAGGGAGCCTTGATCGATGGCGCCTTGATTCCCAGTGATTCCAATGGCGGTACGCTGCGCTCCCGGCAGCGGATGCGCGCGAAATCCAAGGCCTTCAATGTGCTCGCAGACGGCGCGGATTTCTTCTGCACTGGCCTGCTTTTTCATGACGATCAGCATGAGGAACCTTCCTGTCTTTCCATCCGCGTATCGCTGGATGGTCAAAAAAAATCGGTCGCGCGCAAGCGTTGGCCGCTGACTATAAAACTTGGGTCTCGTTGAAAGCAGGCGGCAATCGCTAGCTACGCATACGTCGCCAACCTACAAGAATTGTGCCGAGATATCCCAGTTGCAGCAACCAGGTGACCATGTATGCCAGAACCAGATGACGGTGATTCATGTGAAACTCCCAATTCGCGATTTACTCGATAGCCGCGATACCGTAGTGTACGCCAAGACCTTTGAATCCTATCATTCGGCATTCAGAATGGTTTCAAACAGCAGCAGGCATAGCGTCAAAAAAATGATGTCGTAGCCGGCCAGCATTCGTATCCAGAGGCCGGGGTCGAACTCCCCGGTCAGGATGCCGGTGGTGGACTGGACCATCGCCAGCAGCGCGGGAATTGAGATAGGGAACAGAATCAGCGGCAACAGCATTTCTCGATTGCGCGTGCGCAGCGAGAGCGCGGCGAAGAAGGTTCCATTGACCACCAGCGCCAGCGTGCCAAGAGGCAACACCAGCGCCATCCACCATCCCTGACCGAGCGCGTGCAGGTTATAGAAGATGATAAACAGCGGGCCAAGAACCACCTGAATCATGGTGACGAACAGAAAGTTCGCCAGTACCTTCGCCAAAAACAATGCGCTGGCGGGGCTGGGGGCCATGCGCTGCGCGTCCAGGACTTGATGGCGCAATTCGCGGGTCCAGGTCTGGTTCAACGCGGTGGTCGAGGCAAACAACAAAGCCACCCAGAGAATGCCGCCCGCGATTTGGCGTGACACCGCCATCGTCGGATCGAATGCGAAACTGAACAGCACCACGACCAGCAGGGAGAAAAAGAGCATCCCATTGATTGCGTCCTTGGAACGCCATTCCAGACGCAGGTCTTTCTGCAAGTGGGCCCAGACGATGCGCGCGTAGTTCAACTGGCCGCTCCATCTTGAGCAGGAGTGCGGGTGCGCGTCAGGTCGATCAGTTTTGCTTCCGCAGCGCGCAGGTAATCCGCCGGCGCCAGCAGAATTTGCAGTCCGCGCGTGCCTGCCGAAACAGAGATGACATCGAACAGTTCGATCGATTCGTCGGCAAATACAGGAAATGGTTTCTTGCTGCCAAATACTGTTACGCCGCCGCGAACATAGCCCGTCAGCGGCTGCACCTCTTTGATGGGCATCAGTTCGGCGCGGCGACCTTTAGCGGCGGAGGCCAGCTTCTTAAAGTCCAGTTCGTCGGCCACGGAGAGGACCGCGAACACGTTCGCATCCTGATCGACGCGACACAGGAGAGTCTTAAAAACCTGCTCCGCCGGCAGGCCAATTTTCTTCGCTACCGTCTGGCCGGAGAGATCCTCGGGATCGACTTCGTATGCGCGCGTTTCATAGTGAATTCCAAGCGCGTCGAGGAGCCGGCAGGCATTCGTCTTCATGCGTGGTGCTCCTCCGCGGAGTGGAGGCTGCTGGCTTGGTCAGTCGACAAAAAATATTCCATGCTCACGATCTGTCCCTCCCGCATGGTGCAAAAGCAGTCGGCGATGGGGCGCGCCAGCTCCGGTTGGTGCGTGGTCAGCAGGATCGTATTTCCGGCGGCACGCATTTGATTCAATACGCGCAGCATCTGCGTACTGCTGGCAAGGTCGACGTTGGAAAAAGGCTCATCCAGCAACAGCAACTCGGGCTTGGCCATCAGCACTCGCGCCAGCGAAGCGCGCTGACGCATGCCTTGCGAAAACTTACCCACCGGGCGGTTTAGTCCGGGGTCCAGTCCAACCATTTCGAGCGATTGTTCCGGCGTCCAGCGCCCGGCAGGGAGGGTTTCTTCTTCGTACAGACGGGCGCTATAGCGCAGGTTTTCCAAGGCGGTCAGTTCGTCGTACAGCATGGAATCGTGACCGAGATACCCGATACGGCTGCGCACAGCAGCAATCTCCGCGGTCCCGAGCAGCATCAGCGTGCCGAAACTGGGTCGCGTGAGTCCCGCCAGATTGCGCAGCAGGGTGGATTTGCCGGCTCCATTCGGCCCCAGGATGACATAGCTATGGCCTGTATGAAATTCCGCTGTAACTTTGCGCAAGGCCGCGAAGCTGCCATAGAGTTTCGACACTTCGTGCAGTTCAATTGCGTTGGCGGCGGGAGGCACTCTTGGAGTATACGGAATGTCCGCCGCGTTCGAGCAGCCAGCCAGTCTTTTTGCGGATCGGAGTGGATTTCCAGGAAGTCTTCTACACCGCGTAGAACACGGGTTGCGGTATGTCTTTCGTGATTTTGCGCGCCTGAGCCGCGGAATTTACCGAGGTATAATCGGGGTAGTGAAGCGATGCGTTCGTTGCGAGGAAACATCGCCAGGGAGCACGAGGAAACCATGAACAGCAACGGCATTCATCTCGACAAAGCGGCGAATAATCCCGCCACGAAAGTTCCCACAGGACGCGCGGACTGGATCGTAAAGCGGCGCGAAGACGCGGCGCGGACAGGCGATTGGAATATGTCGCAGATGCATTTCGCGCGGCAGGGAAAAATCACCGAAGAGATGGCGTATGTTGCCCAGATTGAAAAGCTGACGCCGGAATTGATTCGCGATGAGGTAGCTGCCGGACGCATGATTATCCCGGCCAATGTAAATCATCCTGAGTTGGAGCCGATGGCGATCGGCGTGGCCTCGAAGTGCAAAATCAATGCGAACATCGGCAACTCCGCGATCACATCGAACATTGACGAGGAGCTGCGCAAGCTGCACACCTCGGTCCACTTTGGCGCTGACACGGTGATGGATCTTTCGACCGGCGGTGACATTCCGACGATTCGCGAAGCGATCCTGCGGCACTCTCCGGTGCCGATTGGGACGGTGCCAATTTATGAAGCGCTCAATCGCGTCAAGAGGCTGGAAGACCTGAACATCGATGTCTATCTGGAAGTGATTGAAGAACAGGCCGAGCAGGGAGTGGATTACTTCACGGTCCACGCCGGATTGCTGGTGCAATATGTGCCCATGGTTGCCAAGCGCATCACCGGGATTGTCAGCCGCGGCGGAGCGATCCTGGCGCAGTGGATGACGCATCACCACAAGCAGAATTTCCTGTACGAGCATTTCGACCGCATCGTGAAAGTGATGGCCAAACACGATGTCAGCTTTTCGCTCGGGGATGGTTTACGCCCCGGCTGCCTCGCGGACGCCAGCGACGAAGCTCAGTTTGCGGAGTTGAAGACTCTTGGGGAACTCACGTCGGTTGCCTGGAGGTCCGATGTCCAGACCATGATTGAAGGGCCGGGCCACGTGCAACTCGACAAGATCAAGGAGCAGGTGGAGAAAGAAGTCGAGTTGTGCCACGCCGCGCCTTTTTATACCTTAGGCCCGCTGGTTACGGACATCGCACCCGGCTACGACCACATTACCAGCGCGATTGGCGCGGCGATGATTGGCTGGTATGGCGCGGCCATGCTGTGCTACGTCACGCCGAAAGAACACTTGGGCCTGCCCAACGAAAAAGATGTGAAGGATGGCATCATCGCCTACAAGATTGCCGCCCACGCGGCGGATGTCGCCCGACATCGTCCCGGCGCGCGCGACCGCGATGACGCCATCAGCCACGCTCGCTACACCTTCGACTGGGACAAGCAGTTTGCGCTCTCGCTCGACCCGGAGACGGCCCGTTCGATGCACGACGAAACGCTGCCGGACGACTACTACAAGGAAGCGGCCTTCTGCTCCATGTGCGGGCCGAAGTTCTGCTCCATGAACTGGTCGAGCAAAGTGGATGAGTTCAACAAGCGCGAGCATGGCCTCGAAAAACGCGACATGACGCAGTTGGTCACCGAGCAGATGCTGGTGGAGCGGCGATAAGCGCTCCATTCTGTAGCTGGATCGCTGGATGGGACTCTGTTGCCATCATGCGCTTGAGAGAGATATTGTCGTCCTGAGCGCAAGTCGTGGGGCGCATGACCGTCGAGAAGCGACGGCTTTCAGCGGACCGGGTGCCACAACTCGCTTCAGCGGTACCGTGAAGGTGGAGACGGAGAAATGGCCAAATACGACATTGTCATCACCGGAATGCCGTTCATGATCTCAGATCACGCAAGGAGCATTGAAGAGCTGAAGAAGCTCCCTCTCGAAACACAGGCTCTCCTGCTTCTGAAGCGGCTGCATCAGTTGTATTGGAAGAACAAAGCGGCACCCACCCGGTTCAACAAAGGGAATATTGTTAACCGCTACACCTACTCCGATCCTGAAGGTCTGGCATCCGGCTTCTCAGGGAACGAGGTCACCGAAGTCATTGATCATCTACTCGGGGAACCGTGGCATTACCTTGAGCAGCATTTTTACATCACAAGCCCTATCGCAGATGGCTGGTTTGAGATTACGCGACAGGGAGCGGAACGCGCCAAAGAGGACGTGGATAGCCGCACGCCCGACCGCACTGTGATTGCTGCTCTCGCTTTTCTCCACTCCGATTTGCAGAGCTCCAGTCACTACTTCTACGAGGGCAAACCGAAGGATGCGGTGATTGCCGCATTCACCCGCGTTGAGAACCGCCTGAATGAAATACGAGATGCTTCTGGAAATGCCGAAGCTGCCAAGTTCGATGGTGTCGTATTGCCACGAAAGCTATTTGATACCGGTGTGTTTCAGTTTCCCTATCCAAAACTGAGCAGCGGAAATGCCACGCGGCAGGCTGCGTACATGGAGAGCATCAAAAACTTTCTCTCTTCAGGGATCGGGTGGTTCCGGAATTCCTTCCAGCACGAATCCCACAACCTGCCAGAGCTGGATGATGCTGGCGCACTAGAACTGCTGTTCATTGCCAGTTACATGCTGCGCCTCATAGATCATGCGCAGAATCCGGTCTGAGGGCACTGTTCAAGCGGCCTTCTTCGCAGCCCCCAAGCCAGGTTCCCCATTCAAGCCCACCCTGAGCGAGCCAGTAGTCGAGTCGAACGGGTTGGCTTGAGTAGGGGAACTTCCGGGCGCGTCTGCGATTTCCAGGTCCCGTGTTCAGTCAACTGCCTCTTTACTGAAGCAACCACTCTCCATGCTTCTGGATCGCGGTGTGCATCGCATCCGGGGCAAGGTCCAGTTCTCCGGGCCACGTTACCGCTCCGTGTTCAATCTTGACCTGCGCGAATATGTGCGGGTCGGCAAGCGCGGCAAACACTCCGGCCTTTGGCGAATGCACGAGACCGGACATATCGACCACCCCCTGAAGGCCATCGATAAATGCAACCTGCAGTCTGAACCCCGGAAGAACTTCAACTGCAATCACATGCCACGGCGACTGGGGTACGATCTCCGGGACTAGAGCAATGGGCGAATTTTCATCGGCGCTTGATTCTGTACGCATAGTTCCCAATCCTTCATGAGTTCGTCGCGGTGTTGTTGCGCCCACTCCAACACGAGTGCCATGGCGCGGTCAGGCAAATCTCCCCGGACAACTTCAAAGGTACGAATGTCTATCAACGCTTCGAACTCAGCATAAAGCGCGTGGAAGTGGGGCGGAAC
>JAKAAZ010000104.1 GCA_021802085.1 Acidobacteriota bacterium | reverse complement strand
CTGGCCATCTTCTACCACTACAGAAAACGCGAATCTCCCCTGCCTGATTGCTTCCGGCAACTCCTACCCGATCAATATCTACAACTGTAGTACTAGGAGATCCACCGAGCCAGCAGGAAGGCGCCGACGCCGAAAAAAAACAGCAGCCGGTAACGCAATCCATGGGCGCGATTCACCTCTGGCAACAGGTCGGTCGCTGCCACGTACAAGGCTACACCCGCCGATAAAGGCAGACCGATGCGTGCAAGGCCGGGAAGGAAGTAGATCGCGCCGACGCCGGCGACGGTGGCCGCGCCCAGGACGCAAGCCGCGGTGAACGCGGCGCGCGCGCTGCGGCCACTCGCCAGCATTACGCTGCCCACGGTAAAACCTTCCGGCAATTTATGCAGCAGCATTCCGGTAAAGATCAGCCAGCCGAGCGCGCTGGAAAAGGCGAACCCGCTGGCAATCGCAATTCCGTCGAAGAATGTGTGCGCCGCTAAGCCAACGGTCACCGAGTAGGCCGTGGAACGACGAAGGAACTCTTCCTTGTGAGTCTCTTCCCCCATGTGCAGGTGCGGGACCAGGGTGTGCTCCATCAGATGGACGCCGCAAAAACCGGCGAGAATCCACAGCGACGCCAATGCGGGCGAGACCTGAAAGCTCTCCGGCATCATTTCGACCAGCGCCACGGCGATCAGGAACCCTGCGCCGAAGGCGACAAAACCGTGCAGAAAGCGCTCGGCCCGCATACGCAGCAGCAACAGGCCGCCGACGACATCCGCCATGCCCGCCACCAGGCCGAGTAGCAGCACAATCCCGAACGGTGTGGAAACGTGCGCCATGGTCTCGATTATCCGCTGTGACGAATGTGCATCACGTCACCATCCTGAACGATGTAGTCCTTGCCTTCCAGACGCAGCGTGCCTTTGGCCCGCGCGGCTGCTTCCGAGCCGGCGGCCAGCAGCGTATCCCAGTGGATGGTCTCGGCGCGGATGAAATGTTTTTCCAGGTCGGAATGGATCGCTCCCGCAGCCGCCTGCGCGCGCGAATGGACGGGAATGGTCCAGGCGCGGCACTCGTCTTCGCCGACGGTGAAAAAGGAAATCAATCCCAACAGCTCATAGCTCTTGCGAATAAGGCGGCGCAGGCCGCTCTCGCCCAGCCCATAGCTCGATAGAAACTCTTCGGCCTCTTCGTCGGGCATTTCGGCGAGTTCGGCCTCGACCTTGCCGCAAATGGCTGTGGCTCCGGTGCCGGGACGGGCGGCGATTTCGGTCAGGCCGTATTTCTCCACGGCTGCCTCCAGATCCGCGCCGAGGGTTGTGCTCTCCGAGATGTTGAGCACATACAGCACCGGTTTTTGACTGAGAAACATATAGCCGCGGATCAGCTTTTTCTCGTCCGCCGTCATCTCCATCGCGCGCAATGGCTGCTCGGATTCCAGATGCGGCTTGGCGCGCAGCAGCAGTGCCTGCTCTGCCTCCAATTCTGGAGTGCGTCCTTTTTTCAAATCCTTTTCCAGCCGCTCCATCCGCTTTTCAATCTGCGTCAGATCGCTCAACATCAGGTCGAACTCGACATCCTGGATTTCTTTCAGCGGGTCGATGGGCGCGGTCAGCGGGACGGAAGGATCGTCGAACACGCGCAGCACATGGATCAAGGCATCCACGTTGCGCAGGCTCGCCAGCAGACTCGGTTCCTTCAGCGCTTCCTGGCCGATCGCGCCGACATCGGCATATTCGACGGTGGCAAAGACGGTCTTCTTCGGCTGGTAGAGCGCGGCCAGCTTTTCCAGCCGGTCGTCGGGAACCCACGCAATGCCGAGATGAACTTCCTTCGGGTTCGAGTAGCCGCGGTCTTCCAGCTTTGCCTTGGTGAGAATCTTGAAGAGCGAGGTCTTGCCTACCTGCGGCAGGCCGATAATTCCAGTTTTCATGCTTGTCCTGTGAGGGGGATTGTTCGACAGTTCCTACGAAAGTTTACGCTGTTTCCACTCCGCGGATGGCTTCCAGGCAGCGGAACTCAGCTCGCCGGTTCTGGCCGCGCGTATAAGACAATCAGGCCGAGTCCACATACCAGTACGATTCCTTCCAGCGAGGTGGAGAGATTGTGCAGGCGGTTGAAGTCGAGGCGAGCGGGGTTCGCGGAAGCGGGATCGGCCATGACCGCGCCCGCCTGGATGCGCAGCGATTCCATGCGTGGAATGACGGAATACTGGGAATACGCGGTGAGCCCCACCATGGCGGCGATCAGCACCAGTTGCGGCGCGATCGAACGCCGGGTCGCGCGAGTCACGCGCTCCGCAATGCACAGCACCAACAAAGCGATTCCGCAGACCAGGCCGATGGCATGTAGATGCAGCAAGGAATTGCGGACCATGGCTCCGGCAACGCCGATTCCCACCGCTGGGTCCGGGAACATCGGCATCAAAGTGCCAAACGCTATGGGCGCGACTACAGCGCCGAAGAACAATAAACCGCCGACCCAGATCGCCAGGGCAAGTAGAATCAGGCTCCGCAGAAGTGTTCTCATCGGCCATCCTTGTACCGCTGTTGGATCAATTTTGTTTTCTGTGTAGAAAGAGCCCACATCTCAAATCGAGATGCGAGGCACCCGGCATTATTCCAGTCCGCTGACGGATTTGCGCCCGATCAGGCGCTCAATGCGCTTCTGCATCGGCGGATGGGTGGAGAAAAGATTCGTAAACATGCCGCCGCCAACCAGGGGCTGGGCAATAAAAAGATGCGCGCTGGAGGGCGATGCAACCATCGGCAACCGCTTCGAATATGCATCGATCTTTTCGAGGGCACTAGCCAGCGCGTAGGGATTGCCCGTGGTTTTTGCTCCGGTTGCGTCGGCCTCGTATTCCCGTGAGCGGGAAACAGCCAGTTGGATCATCATGGCTGCAATGGGCGCCAGGATCAGCATGAACAGTCCGCTGATTCCACCACCGCGTTCCCGTCTGCCACCGCCGCCGCCAAAGCCGCCAAAGATTTCCGCCCAATAGCCCATGCGCGCGATCAATGTAATTGCGCCGGCAAGTGTTGCGGCAATGGAGCTAGTCAGAATGTCGCGATTCTGCACGTGGCCCAGCTCATGCGCCAGCACGCCTTCCAGTTCGTCATCATTCAGCAGCGACAAGATTCCATGAGTCATGGCCACGGAGGCATGCTTTGGATTTCGTCCGGTCGCAAATGCGTTCGGTGACTCCGTTGGAATCACATACATCTTCGGCATGGGAATGCCCATCCGCTGCGTCATCCGCTCGACAACGGCATAGGCGCGCGGCAATTGTTCCCGCGTGACCGGCTGCGCCTTGTACATTTTCAGCGCCAGCTTGTCGGAGTAGAAGTAGGTGAAGAAATTCATGCCGGCAGCAAACAGAAATCCAAGGACCAGACCGTTCCGCCCGCCGAAATGCTCGCCGATCAGGACCAGCAGCACCGTGAGCAGCGTAAGAAGAAATGCGGTTTTCGCAGTGTTTCCCATCACACTCTCATTCTAGTCCTCCGGACCCGGAGGCATCTCGATGCCGCGACCAACAGAAACATTTATCATCGATAGAAGAAGGGCGAGGGTTTCCTTGCCTGCAATGGTCTGCGAATTTCCATGGTGGAACCGAGCGCAATCGTCGAGCAATGGCGCAGTAGGCAGGATGCGTCCGCCGTGCTGGCGACGCTGGTGCGTGTCGAAGGCTCCTCCTACCGCAGGCCGGGCGCGCGGATGTACATCCATTCGACTGGATACGTGGGCGCGATCAGCGGCGGCTGCCTGGAAGGCGATGCCGTGCGCAAGGCTGCGTGGATCACGCGGAATGGACCCGCGGTCGAAAGATATTCCACGATGTTCGATGAAATATTGGACAACACGGGATCGGTGGAGACGCGAGACATTCCGTATGGGCTGGGCTGCGGCGGCGTCATCGACGTATTGATGGAACCGAGCGCGCTGCCGGAGACCAATGCGATGCTGCTGGCTCTGGAAGCGGCGCAGCGCGGAGAGACACTGCACGCCGCGACGATGCTTCCCACTTCCGCGGGCAGAATTCGATTCGCGCGCGTGATTGTGCGGGAAGACGGTTCGATTTTCTTCGCCAGCTCTCATCTCAGCGCGGAACAACGGGCGCAACTGGCCTCGTTGGCGCGCATTGGAACGCTGGCGGACACCGTTACTAGTTCCGTCGGCGACGCAACGCAAGACGTTTTTGTTGAGCCGATCCTGCCGCCGCAGCGACTGGTGATTTTCGGAGCGGGCGATGACGCGCGTCCCCTGGTTCGCATGGCGCAGTTACTGGGCTGGCATGTAGCCGTGGCCGATGGACGAGCGTGGCTGGCGCAGGCTGCGCGTTTTCCCGAGGCGGAACAAGTGCTTGCGCTGAACGAGGACGCCGCCAATCTGGAACAGCTCCATATCTCCGGCAGCGATGCCGTTGCAATACTGACGCACAGCTTTGAGCAGGACAAAACTCTGCTGCGCAAACTGTTGCCGCTGGAACTGCGGTATCTCGGTTTGCTAGGCGCGCGGCATCGCAGCCGGCTTCTGCTGACGGAGGCCGGGCAGCAGCTTGGCTGGACGCCGGAAGAATGCCTGCGCCGCGTGCATGCGCCGATTGGCCTGGACCTGGGTGGAGACAACCCTGAGGCGGTTGCGCTGGCGATCCTTGCGGAAATCCAGGCCGTACTCCACGAAAAAAACGCGATAGCGCGGCGCATGTCGGAAGAGGCAATGCGCGCCATTCCGGATCGCGCGTACATTCCGGCGCAATGCCCAATCGATGAAACTCCGCAGCCTCCCGATGCCGTCCAAACCACGCATTGATTCCGCGACGGTCCCGGCGATTCTTCTAGCCGCCGGAGCCTCGACGCGCCTGGGGCGGCCGAAACAACTGCTGCGATTGCCGGCATTCGGCGGAGAGACGCTCCTCGACCACGCGATCGGCCTGGCGCAAGCAGCCGGAGCCGACCCGATTTTCGTTGTGCTCGGTGCCCATGCGGACGAGATTCAGCAACAGTCGCAACTGCCGGATTGCACGGTGCTGCGGAACGAGTCCTGGTCCGAAGGCATGGCCAGTTCGGTACGGGTAGGAATTGCCGCAGTCATCAAAAAGATTCCCGCCGCATCCCGGGCAATTTTTCTCGTCTGCGATCAGCCGGGATTGACCGCGGAACACCTTCGCCAATTGCTGGCCGCGCACACGACCAGGCCAGAGAGCATCGCGGCATCGCGTTATGCTGGCCGTTCCGGCGTGCCGGCGGTGATTCCTCGCACTTTGTTTCCCGCGTTATTGCAACTGAAAGGCGATCGCGGAGCGCGCTCAATTTTTGAACAGTCTGAAGTGGAGATTCACACGATTGAGTTTCCCCAGGGCGAGTGGGACATCGATTCTCCCGAGGATTTGGAACGCTTGGAAGAGGATGCTTCGGGGCGTTCTGCTCACAAAGACGAGAACTAGTCATTTTCACTATTGGTGTAGACAAAAGCGGCGATGTAGACGCAGCTTTTCCGTCAAGAAAAGCTGCTCTCCCTTGAACTTCGAGAGTTCATAGTAATAGTGAAAATGGTCTAGTGTCCTGAGTCTGAAGTTCATTCAACAATTCGATTCATGGAAGTGATTCGAACAGCAGCACTCAGGGGCTAAAGCCCATCTGTTTTGCGCCATTTACGGCACGACTGAAGTCGTGCCCTGATACAAGGCCGAAAATCATTTTTTTAACAAATTTAAGACTCAGGACAGTAGCCTGTTTTTCTCAAAACAGTGCGAGATGAAGGCTACACCGCAAGCGGCGGAAAATCAGACCCGAAGAGATTGAATAGCGCGATGTTCCGGTTTTGCCGGCGTAAGTTTTCCTCGGATCGAAAGAAACCATCGTTGCAAACTGCAACGGGGCGTTTTGGCCAACTAGGAATCAACAGTCTCATAATTCTGGAGGATTTAGGATGCAAACAGTAGTGAAAGGAAATGAGCAGGCAGGTTCGATGTTGCCCACAGAATTTATTGGGCAAACAAGAGGTCGCTTTACCCGCTCCGCAAAACACGCTCTTAACGCGGCTGCCGGGTTGCTGGTTGCGATCGCGGTGGCAATCCTGTTCACCGCTACAATTCCGGGGAATGCCCAGACAACAACTGGATCGATTGTCGGCACGATTACGGATCCAGCGGGCAATGTGATCGCCGACGCTCCGGTTCAGCTGATCAACGAAGGAACGTCGGTGCAGCTTCAGGCGACAACGTCCAATGCTTCAGGCTTCTATCAGTTCATCGATGTACCGCCTGGAACCTACCGAATTGAGGCTCAGAAGAAGGGATTCAAGCGGGTGAGTCGCGGTTCAATTCTTCTTCAGATAAGCGCCAATATTCAAGTCAATCTTCCTATGCAAGTTGGGAGTTCGACCCAAACCGTAATGGTCACAGCAAGCAGTCCGCTGATCGAGGCCGAAACGGTTTCGCTGGGAGCGGTAATCAACCAGCGGGAAACAAACGACTTGCCGCTGAATGGCCGCAATCCCATGAACTTGACCTACCTGGTTCCGTCGGTTGTTCCGCTCGGTCAGACGTCGGGAAGTCCCACGGGCGTCAATCCATTTGGCTGGGGCAACTACCAGATTGGCGGCGGCATGGCGGGCCAAAGCTTGACGTATATTGATGGCGCTCCAGACAATACTCCTTACATCAACCTCACCGCCTATATCCCTACCCAGGACTCAGTTCGGGAATTCAAGGTGGAAACGAACAATCTCTCCGCGCAATATGGCGGGTTTGCTGGTGGAATCATCAACTTCACGACAAAGTCCGGCACCAGCAGTCTCCACGGCAGCGCCTGGGAGTACATCCGCAATAAAGTCCTGAATGCAAACACCTACTTCGGCAACTTGGCGGGCCTGGCAAAGCCTGCATTCACACAAAACCAATATGGCTTCGACGTGGGTGGTCCCGTCGTAATTCCACACGTGTACGATGGGCGGAAAAAGACGTTCTTCTTCGCAAGCTTTGAGGGTTTCGCTCTGCGCCAGGGACTGACAATTACAACCTCAACTCCGACCCTGGCCGAGCGCGGGGGCAATGGCGCGGGTGCCGATTTATCCGCGCTAGGAGTTCCTATATACGATCCTACGACTACATGCGGAGTTCCGAACGATCCAACTTCTCCAGCTTGTGCCCCGGGAACTCCGCAATATCAACGCACGCAATTTCCAAATGCGGTGATTCCAGCAAGCAAACTCAATCCGACTTCGCTGTTGTATTTGCAGCAATTTTTCCCCCTCCCCAACACCCCTGGAATCAACGGGCAAAACAATCTCACCGCGACTGCGGCCTCCGGAGGCAACAACTATCAAACGGTGGTGCATATGGATGAGCAGGTCTCCGATAAGCAGTCTATCGACGCCAGGTACACCTACTGGAAAAACCACAATCTTGCCGTCGATCCTTTTCACAACGGCATCTGCGCGAACGGAAGCTGCGCTGAATTTTACCGCGTAAACGGCTTTGTAATCAATGACAACTACATGCTCAACCCGAAAACAATATTGCACCTGAGCGCCAGCTATTTGCGGTTTCAATACAATCGCACTCCTGACGATCCCACCTTCAGATTGACGCAAATCGGCATGCCTGCTTCCTTGGCGAGCCAGGTCCAGTTTCCTGGACCTCCTTCCCTTGTCGTTGCAGGTTATGACACAGCAGGGCTTTTTGGCAGCCAGAGTGCGGATAGCACCATCGTCAATGCGACGGATAAGTATCACGGCGCGGGCATGCTCACTAAATTCATAGGGAATCACACCATTTCCCTCGGCGGCGAATACACGAAGACGACGTTCAACTATGCTCAAAATAACATATCGTCCGGCCTTTTCAATTTTAACAATGGCTTTACCGCTGAGAATCCACTCACGGCCGTAGGTGGAGCCGGCCTCGCATCCTTTCTCCTTGGCTATCCAAACAGCGGGGCTGCGATGTACACCGACCAAATTGCAGCCGAACAAGTCTATCCGGCTTTCTATGTCACCGACGAATGGCGCGCCAGCAGTAAGCTCACATTCCATCTAGGCCTTCGCTGGGAGGAAACTCAACCGTTCACCGAACGCCATAATCGCATCAGCTATTTTGACTCAAGTGCACCCAACCCGATTCTGCAAGGGGCTGGACTGGGGATTGTCCCAGGGTCTGTCCAACTGGTGGATTCCGCCACGCGGCACTCCCGCTACGGCTTTAACCCCGACAAAATGCAGTTCTCGCCCCGAACCGGACTGACCTATCAAATTGCTCATAATACCGTACTGGACATGGGGTATGGCATATTCTGGCTCCCGAACGACGTCGCCAACTCTGCGAATCCGGGTTGGGATCAGGATGCCAGCTACACCACGCCCTATACCGCGTCGATCAACGGCGGTCTCACCCCTGCAAACAATATCAGCAATCCATTCCCGGGTGGCATCATTCGACCAGCAGCCCGCAATCTGGCCGAATTTCAGCAAAATCAATTGGGAACTGGGATCTCGGAGGACTTTCCGAACAATCCTTACGCATATGCGCAACAATGGAATATTGGACTGCAGCAGCAAATTGGAAATAGCGCGGCCGTCTCTGTTGCATACGCAGGCTCCAAGGGAACCCATCTGCCCTTCGGCGGGCTTCAGACAAACCAGCTACCCGACCAGTTGCTCTCCCTAGGGCCCAAGCTCGTTGCCTCTGTGCCGAACCCCTATTTTGGAATCGTCAACCCCACATATAGTCTCGGGGCGGCAACCACCACGGCGGGGCAGTTGCTGTTGAAATATCCCCAATATGCTGGCGTGTCAAGCAATGCCGCCGGCTATGGCGACTCAACCTATAACGCAATGGAGGTTAAATTTCAAAAGCGTTTCCCTAAGGGTGCATCGATCAATGTCGCCTACACATGGGCCAAAATGTTGAGCGACACCGATGCCCTTACCAGCTGGCTGGAGGCGACAGCCGGCATCCAGGACGCCAACAATCTGAAGGGTGAAAAGTCGCTGTCCTCCGGCGACATACCGCAACACCTCGTGATTGCATACGTCTATGATGTCCCAGTGGGACAAGGGAAGGCGGTTCTTACCAACATTCCCAGAGCCGCAAACTATGTGGTCGGCGGATGGAGTTTAGAAGGAATCACCGACCTCATGAAGGGCTTTCCGCTTGGCTTGACAACCAACCAGAATCTGACCCATTCCTATGGTGGAGGGTCCAGACCCAATTACACCTCCGGGTGCAGTAAAACCATCGGCGGGGCAGCCACGAAAAAGCTAAGCGAATGGTTCAATACAAGCTGCTTCACTCAACCGGCTGCCTTTACCTTCGGCGATGAGCCAAGGAACGATCCGCAAATGGAAGCTCCAGGCGTCGCCGACTGGGATTTTTCGCTGGTCAAGGCTTTCCCCGTCGACAGTGCCGGAAGGTTCAATGTTCAATTCCGGGCCGAGTTCTTCAATCTGTTCAACCGCGTCCAGTTCGGAGTACCTGGCACAGTACAAGGCCAAGCTGGCTTTGGCATTGTCAATTCACAGGCTAACCTGCCGAGAGTCGTGCAATTTGCTCTACGACTCGATTACTGAACCGTTCAACAGGCAAGCCTCATCGGCTGTGGCCCGGAGTTGCAGCATCTCCGGGCCACGCTGCGTAGACGGAAACTGATCGGACGAAAATGTCGCGGGCCTATGTCAGGAAAGCGGAGAATGACCAAAGCATTTCTCCGGAGGGTGTATAGCGTGGAAAAAGAAGCTCCACGCAGCCTTTCCTTGAAGAAAGGCTGCACGAAACGATCTTCGCCACTCTACAGTATCAGGAGAAATTCTCTAAGGTCAGAGTCAGTTTCCACGGACATAGGGAGAACATAAGGGTGGACAGAAGAACATTTAATAAATTAGCTGGTTTGGGGGTCTTAGGCACTCTGACAAGAACAGAATATCTGAATGGGCAGGGTGCGCAAGCCGTGCCACAGGGATATGTGCCCCATAAGAACTGGATGATCTCTCCATTCAGTCAGGCAGACGCCGTGAATCCCATCCTCGGGCCAAATTTCGACTCTCTCTTCTTCTGCCCGATTCGTCAGGACTATGTGCGATGGGAAGCTCGCGCGATTCTCGGGGCTGCGGCAATCGTTAAGGACGATAACCTTGCCCTTATCTATCATGCCGAAGACTCGTCCAACGGATTTCACGGCGAACGTGGCACCTACGGAACATTTCGTATGGGACTTGCTCACAGTACGGACGGCCTGCATTTTGAGAGGCACCACGAGCCGGTTCTGTATCCGGAAAATGGTCCGTACAAGAGCGCCGAATGGACAGGTGGTGATGAAATCCCACGCATCGTCGAGGGACCGGAGAGGACGTACTACCTGTACTACAGCTCGTGGAATCGTGTAGTCACTCGTCTCTCTGTAGCAACGAGCAAGGATCTCGTCCACTGGACAAAGCATGGATTGATCTTTGACAAGGCATACGACGGTAAGTATCGAGAGATGTGGAGTAAAGCCGCCGCGGTGGTAACCGAAATAACGGACGATAGGCTCGTAGCAGTCAAGATCAAGGGCAAATATTGGATGTACTTCGGCGAAGGGAATATCTATGCGGCAGCGTCTGACGACCTGATGAATTGGACACCCCTTGAGCGGGCACCTGGGCAGGAGAATGCTCCGGCGGATGGCGAAATCAGCTATCAGCGAAAAGATGCGTCGCGCGATCTTTGCGTGGTTCAATATCCAAGAAAGCGCATGTTCGATAGTGAACTGGTGGAGGGCGGTGTCGCCATCCTCACTCGGAACGGCATAGTTCATCTATACAACGCCTCCGATCATGATTCTCCGGAATCCGCAACATGGAAGAAGGAGTCGGGTGTGCGACATAGAAGTGGGAATCATGCGGCCCGGCGACCCTCCCAGTAGTCCTCGAATTGGCCGTTGAGATGGCAGCAGCGCAGGGCGACGATGGCATTTGCCCCTCGAACGGTCCAGAACATGCCGGACTGCTTGAGGCGGGAACCGATCACGGTTTTGCAGCCCGCTTCGATGACTCCCGAGCCGACAAACAAGTGCTGGCGACGAAACTTGGGGTAGCGCATGCGCTCGGCATTTCTCTCAAAGTAATTTGTCTCGATGCGGATCTTCTCGATGACTTCAGGATGGGTTGCATCGATGGCGCGAAGCGTAAGGAGCAGTTTTTCGATCTTCCCCTTGTCCAACAGGCGCCGCCGATGTTTCTTCATCCAGGCTTTCTGTTTCGCGGCGTCATTGGGATGTAACTTGCGCGCCAGTTCCCACAGGTGCTGACGCGCATGATAGAGGTCAACAATCTGAATGGCGCCCGGAAAATGTAGATCGGCAAGGTTCCATATCCATTCGGCCCCGTCGCCGATCGCGACTTTCTTTACCGCGCTGCCAGCGCCGCGCTGGCAGGCTTCCAGGTAGATCCGTT